>JAVVPX010000036.1:0-22085 GCA_036655555.1 Bacteroidaceae bacterium
ATGTTTAATTACTGCAAACATACAAAAAAGAAGTGAATCAATCATTCTTTTCTTTCGTTTAATAGACTTGCCATTCATTATTATTATCTATCTTTGTGATAGTAATGGAAGGAAATAGTTATGAAGAAAAAGTACCTTATTGTATGTGTGGTGGGGCTATTTTTATCCTTAACAGCATTTGGACAGCCTAGTGGAAGTATATTGAAGCAGGTTTCTACTGCTATGTCCGATGGATTATGGGATAAAGCAACCAATTTGTTTCGTCTAGCTGTTCATGAAAACACGGATGAAGCCGGTATTTTCTTTTGGACTTTGGTAGCAGATAGTTGCAAGTCCCGTTTACCGATGGCATTAGAGCTTGGATCTTTTTACAAAAGTAAACGGAATTATGATAAGGCATATTCTTATTATTTAGAGTTGGTGCGTATGGCTCCTTATAATATTAATTATCTGAATGTATGTGCTGAATTGGAAGTTGCCAGAGGAAGAGAACAAGATGCAATGAGCCGATATGAGAAAATTATTTCTATGGATGTCAATCATCTTGGGGCAAATATCTTTTTGGGTAATTATTTTTTCTTGTCTGGCAATAAGGATTACGAAGAGTTGGAACGTAATTTTGTGAAAATAGCTTCGCCTACCCGTATGCAATATGCCGACTATCGTGCTAAATTAGAGCAAATAGTGAATTCTAAGTATAAAAAGGCCAAAAATTATTTAGAAAGGGTTGCAGCTATATTTCCATCCGCTGAAGTGAAGAAAAATTTAGATAAAATTCGGACGGTAGAGAGTGACTCTAATAAGTAACAGAGTTGCTACATAGCTAAATAACAGAAAGAGTCTAAAACCATATGGTTTTAGACTCTTTCTTATTGTCTTAAACAATTGTTTTTAGGATCAAGTGTAAATTTAGTCTTCGTTCATCAATATTTCAAGAATTTGACAAGCTGCCTTGGCTACCGGAGTTCCGGGACCAAAGATGGCTGCCACGCCTGCTTGGTATAAGAAGTCGTAGTCTTGTGCGGGGATTACTCCTCCTGCAATCACTACTATGTCTTCTCTGCCTAGCTTCTTCAACTCTGCAAGTATCTGAGGAATCAACGTCTTATGACCTGCAGCAAGAGAAGATACCCCCACTACGTTCACGTCGTTTTCTACTGCTTGGCGGGCTGCTTCGGCAGGTGTTTGGAACAAAGGTCCCATGTCTACGTCGAAACCGCAGTCGGCATAACCGGTAGCTACCACTTTTGCTCCACGGTCGTGACCGTCTTGTCCCATTTTGGCTACCATGATACGTGGTCGGCGACCTTCTTTCTTTGCGAATGTCTCTGTGAGTTCGCAAGCGCGCATGAAGTCTGCGTCTTTCTTACTTTCTGATGAATACACGCCTGATATTGTTCTGATGATTGCTTTGTAACGTCCTACCACTGTTTCGCAAGCGTAAGAAATTTCGCCTAAGGTAGCGCGAACTCTTGCTGCTTCCACTGCCAATTCGAGCAAGTTGCCTTCTTTGGTTTCCACACATTTGGTCAAGGCTTTCAACGCTGCTTGTACTTTAGCTTCGTCTCTGTCTTTTTTAAGAGCTTCCAAACGTTCGAGTTGTTGGGTACGGACGGCACTATTGTCAATCTCAAGGATGTCGATAGGTGCTTCTTTTTCCAAACGATACTTGTTGGTTCCCACTATTATTTGCGAACCCGAGTCGATACGAGCTTGCGCACGTGCTGCGGCTTCTTCGATGCGCATTTTTGGAATACCTGTTTCGATAGCTTTTGCCATACCGCCAAGTTTCTCAATTTCTTGCATACGTTCCCATGCCTTATGAGCTATTTCGTTGGTAAGTGTTTCTACGTAATACGAACCTCCCCATGGGTCTACGTTCTTGCAGATATTAGTTTCTTCTTGAAGGTATATCTGAGTGTTACGGGCTATACGAGCCGAGAAATCGGTTGGTAAGGCAATAGCCTCGTCCAATGCGTTGGTGTGCAAAGATTGGGTGTGTCCCAAGGTAGCCGCCATTGCTTCGATGCACGTACGTCCTACGTTATTATAAGGATCTTGTTCTGTGAGCGACCAACCCGAAGTCTGACTGTGTGTGCGTAATGCTAAGGATTTAGGATTCTTAGGATTAAATTCTTTCACAATCTTAGCCCAAAGCATACGAGCTGCACGCATTTTGGCTATTTCCATAAAGTGGTTCATGCCAATGCCCCAGAAGAAAGAAAGACGAGGTGCGAAAGCGTCGATGTCTATACCTGCTGCTACGCCTGCCCGGAGATATTGTAATCCGTCGGCAAGGGTATAAGCTAGCTCGATGTCGGCTGTTGCGCCTGCTTCTTGCATGTGGTATCCCGAGATGGAGATAGAGTTGAACTTAGGCATCTTTTGCGAAGTATATTCAAAGATGTCGGAGATAATCTGCATCGAGAAAGCTGGTGGGTAGATGTAAGTGTTACGCACCATAAATTCTTTGAGGATGTCGTTTTGGATAGTTCCTGCCATTTCTTCGAGCTTAGCACCTTGTTCCAATCCTGCGTTGATATAGAAGGCAAGGATAGGAAGCACTGCCCCGTTCATGGTCATCGACACGGACATTTTGTTCAATGGAATGCCGTCGAACAAGGTCTTCATATTGTCTAGTGAGCAAATCGAAACTCCTGCTTTACCTACGTCGCCTACCACACGTTCGTGGTCGGGGTCGTAGCCGCGGTGAGTAGGTAAGTCGAAGGCTACCGACAGTCCTTTTTGACCCGAAGCCAAGTTACGACGATAGAATGCGTTTGACTCTTCTGCTGTAGAGAATCCTGCGTATTGGCGGATAGTCCAAGGGCGGAAAGTGTACATCATCGAATACGGGCCACGAAGATAAGGAGGAATACCTGCTGTATAGTTCAAGTGTTCCATGCCTTCGAGGTCTTCTTTTGTATAAACGGGCTTTACGTCTATGTGCTCAGCTGTCTTCCAGTTAGCTTCAATGCCGTTAGCCTTTTGCCATTCCATGCCATCTACGGGTTGGAAACCGGCGTATATATCTATATTTTTAAAATTTGGTCTCATAATTTCTTACTTTATTCCTAACTTAGCATTGAATTCTTTTAAGGTGTCTAACACGTTGACGCGTACATGCACGAAGTTCTCTATTCCTGCTACTTTCAAGTCTTCGGCACAAGCAGGATTACCTGCTACCACAAAGAGGGCACGTCCGTTTACTGCTTTGAATGCAGGGATTGCGTATTCTGCGTATTCATCGTCGCTTGAGCAGATAACCACGATGTCGGCTTTCGCTTTCATTGCTGCTTCCACTCCTTCTTCTACTGTTTCGAAGCCTAGGTTATCGATTACCTCGTAGCCTGCGCAACCAAGGAAGTTGCATGAATATTGAGCACGTGCTTGACGCATTGCTAAGTTACCGATGGTAAGCATAAATGCTTTTGGACGTTTGCCCGAAGCTTCTGTCTGCATTCTAAGCGTTTCGAACTCGCTAGCTGCACGGTCGAAGTTAAGTGTAGCGATAGGCTTCTCGCAAGTTTCTTTTCCGCCGCAGCAGCAAGTCTTTTCGATAGGTTTCTTCTCGCCTGCCTTCTCGTTGAAGTTAGGGAATTGGTTGGTTCCTAAAAGCACTTCTTTGCGTTTCGACACGGCGATGTGACGGGCTTTGCCGCTTTCGTTGATGTCTGCTTGCACGCGTCCTGTTTTTGCTGCGTCCAAGAATCCGCTTTCTTCTTCTACCTTTAAGAATAAGTTCCAAGCTTGTTGAGCGATAGATACCGTCAAGTTTTCTATGTAATAAGAGCCTGCGGCAGGGTCTACCACTTTATCGAAATGAGCTTCTTCCTTTAATAATAATTGTTGGTTGCGGGCTATACGTTCTGAGAAGTCGTCGGCAGCTTCGTAAGTGGTATTAAACGGAGTTACTGTCATCGAGTCTATTCCACCTAGTGCGGCACTCATTGCTTCTGTTTGTGTACGTAGCAAGTTTGCGTGTGCATCAAAGAGGGTGAGGTTGAAAGTGGAAGTTTCGGCGTGGATATACATTTTGGCAGCGCAACGGCAAGTACCGTCTTCTGCTTTATTGTCACAATCGGTACGCAAACACATCGGACGGTAAGAGTTGACTATATTTGCCCACAACATACGTGCGGCACGGAATTTGGCAATCTCCAAGAAGTAGTTGGAGCTGATGCCAAAGTTGAACTTAATCTTTTTGGCAGCCACAGCAGCGGGCACTCCGGCTTCTACCAATAGGTTGAGGTATTCGTTACCCCAAGCCAATGCGTATCCCAATTCTTGATAAATGTACGCACCTGCGTTGTTGAGCGTGAGGGCGTTCACGTTGATAATTTTGTAGAAAGGGAATTCTTGCAGGGCAAGGATGAGTTCCTTAGCCGTTGTTATAAAGTTTGCGAGGTCTTTGCCTTTGGTTAGCATCTTGTTGAATGGGTCGTAGTTGACCGAACCTTTCAACTTCAAAGCATCGTATTTGTTTTCGCGAAAATAGGCTGCTAATAGCTTAGCTAATTCCACTGTGTGTCCTTGACAAGTAGAGAAGTTTAGTTCCACACATTCGGGACAGATGCCTTTAAGTAAGGTATGGATGTAAGCCGGGCTTAAATCTTTCGCCTTGATGTTGAATCCGATAGAGGTGATACCTTTCGTCAAGATGTCCAATGCTTTTGCGTTTGCCTGTTCAGGGTCTTCCACTCTGATGTCTTGACGAACGAACCATACATTGTCTTTCTTTGTACCTCTCAAATAAGGAAATTCACCGGGTAATCCGTCGGTGGTTTTTAATCCCTCTAAGTCTTCTTGTCGATAAAAAGGCTTTACTTTAAATCCTTCGTTTGTTTTCCAAACCAATCTCTTCTCAAAATCAGCACCTTTCAGGTCTACTGTAATTTTGTCCATCCACTCTTGGGTAGTGATGGGAGCAAAATCCGAGAAGAGTTTTTCTTTACTATCTGCCATAGTTTATTTGTATTAATATTAAAGATTTATGATCTCTATCCTTGTTAAAAAGTCTCTTCAAACGTGCAAATATAATAAAACTTACTCATAGAGACATGCTTTTTAGTTATTTTTCATACTATGTGCTTTCATAACGCTATCTCTGCCTATGAAGTCTTACTTACATTCACTGTATTGCAATGTATAAATAACAATCTGTTGTATAATTAATTACGATTGCATGAATACGAACAAAAACTTATTGACGAATACAACGAACCACATTTCCTTCTTTTCCTCCGTTTGTTGCGTCAAAGGTAGTGTCTGCTATGCTTGCGTAGCTTTTTTCCATGCACCAAAAGTTTCCTAAATTGCTAGTTGAATATGATCCATTGCTGCCTCTATTTCCCATCTTTAGCATTGATAGTCCTGTTAAGTTGGTAGCTTCATTTCCCCATGAAGTGTCTTTCATGACTGCCGTGTTTCTATTTATATAAATACTTAAGTTATTCCATTCTACTAGTGTTGGTACTTTCCAACCTTGTGGCATAAAGTTCGCTTGCTCTATGACTGCATGATTATAAAGTACTTCTTCTGTGCCGGTATATAAACAATAAGCGGGAGTTGGCTTTGTTACTCCTTGATTTTCTGCCCATTTTCCGTCATTACTTATTAAGTTTATTGACGTTGAATTGATGAGAGTCTTTTCTTTATAGTTCGTTCCTATCCAATATTGCAAGCCTACTTTTACGATGGGGTAAACATTGTTGCTCACAGGATGGGTGATAATATCAGCGATAAGGGTTGTTGCTATGCCGGTATTGGGGGCTGCGGGTGTAAACTCATAAATCCCATTCATAGCAATGGAAGAAGCTGCTGTTGTTGAGCCGGGAACATAAGTTAGCTCATTGGTTGATTTGTTCCACGAGACACTTCCGCCATGAGTAGACGAAGACACAGGAGTTCCGGCATTTGCATTTAGTATTTGTGCTACATAACCTTTGGTTAAGTCGGCTTCCCCCGCAATGAATGGATAGATTACGACTGCTTGATTGTTTATTGCTCCTTCAGAGTAGAGGTATTCTCTACAAACCTCCGCCACTTGTTCTTTATCTTTCATTACCTTATACACCGATGACGTTGTGAAATCGGGAATTGTGATTGTATAATCACCTGTTTCTGCCGGTGGTAGAGGAGTTGTTTCACCGTCTTCTATTAAGTCTCCGGCTACATTTGTCTCGTTTTCCCAATTAGAAATGGCGGCACTAATATTGCCCGAGGTAAATGATTTTTTTATTGTTAGGGTATAAGTTTCTTTAGTTGCGGGTAGGAGTGGATGATTTTCGCCAAAAGTATAAAGATAATTTTTACCACCAAGAGAAAGTTCAATCCATACGTGGTTTCCGGCTATCTTTTGTGGAATCATGATAGCGTGCTTTCCTTCTACTTTTCCATCTTTTACCACAAACCGTCCTCCGGGGATGATATCTTTCGAGTTCGTCAAATTAGAAAAACTGCCATTGGTTAGGTCGTATGTGGCGGTGGTGTTTACTCCTTTGATGGAGATGATTGGATTGGCGGCTAGCAATGCTTCGGCGGAATCGTAAGCATTGCCGGGTAGCAATACGATGTGTATTTCAGTTAGTTGATGTTTAAATTGGAGTGTGATGGGTTCTTTTTGAGGAGATATAGAGAGATGTTTAGCTACAAGAAAGTCGGATTTGGCATAGTTGGTGGGGATGCTTTGATCGCTATTTACTTCGCACAATAGAGTTGATTCTTCGGCTTTTACGCTCGATATTTTATAAGGATAATAGGCGATAAAGTCACTAATACTATTGCCTGCAGGATAGAAAATAGGACTATCAGGAACCCATTCTTTTTCTTTGTTGAGAGTGAATCTCATATTGTCCACGTGTCGGCTATCGACAAGTGTAGCCGGCTGCTTTAATACGTAAATTCCTATCTCGTCTGCTTCTTCGAATGCTGTTCCCGACATTCGGCTTTGAATGATAGATTCGCCACTCGATAGTTGAATGGGGATAAGTTCTTTACTTGATAATTCTTCGATAGAATTATCTTGTTGACAAGCTACTAGAGAGGTTAATAGTAGCGTACTCATAACAGCTTTCAGGCTGTTCCTTCTTTTTTGTGTCATTTTCATACTATTTTAGATAAATAAAACACCGCCTATTCCGATGCATCGGAATAGGCGGTGTAATATTTTTAGTTTTACTAATAATTGGAATTTCTAACAGAGCATCAAAATAATCAGTTGTGCAGTTAGTACTCTTAGAAACATTGTCAGCGGATATACGGTGGAATATCCTACAGCAGGTGCATCGTTTCCCGCAATTTGGTTAGCATAAGCTAGAGCCGGCGGGTCGGTATTGCTTCCCGCAATTAATCCCATCAGCATAAAGTAGTTCATCTTATAGTATCCTTTTGCGATGGATCCTACAATAAGTAAAGGGATGAAGGTAATCAAAAATCCACAACCAACCCAAAGCAGACCATCGCCTTGAACTACTGTTTCAAAAAAGTTTGCTCCGGCTTCGATGCCAACGCTGGCAAGGAAGAGTACGATGCCTATTTCTCGTAACATTAAGTTGGCACTTTGAGTGGTATAGGTTACCATTTTAAATTTATATCCAAAGCGACCGATAAGGATAGCGATAACCAAAGGACCTCCTGCTAAACCTAGTTTTACCGGAGTAGGAATGCCGGGGAAAGCGATTGGAAGACTTCCAAAAAGAATGCCCAAGAAAACGCCTACAAAGATGGTAATGATATTAGGTTGGTTAAGGCGTTTCATGGAGTTGCCCATCACGTTAGCAACTCGTTCTACTGCGTCTAAAGAACCTACCACTGTGACGCGGTCGCCTACTTGTAATACTAAATTAGGGTCAGCAAACAAATCTACTCCTGAACGATTGATGCGGGTAATATTTACTCCGTATAGATTACGTAGCTTTAATTGTCCCAACTTTTTGCCATTCATTTCCGGTTTAGTAACCAGCACGCGTCGAGAGACTAGGGGAGTATCTTGATTTTCCCAATCTACTTGAATTTCCCTCCCTATAAAGGCTGATACAGCTTCGGCATCGGCTTCGGAACAGGCTATATATATTTTATCATTCTTGTCGAGTATGGTATCGAAGCTCGGAATGCTTACGTGCCCGCCCTTTAATATGCGCGATACTACAAATTGTCGTCCCGAAAGTGCCAATACATCTTGAATCTTTTTTCCTGCAATAGACTCGTTATATACTTCGAGATGCATCAGATGAGGTTTTGTTTGCTCGTCGTCTCCTACTGTATTAAGTTCTTCGTTTTCTTTATCAAATTTCACTCTGAACAACATACGAATAACTATCAGTGAAAGTATGATACCCACCACTCCTAGTGGATAAGCTACTGCATATCCTAAGGCTATTTGGGGAATTTCGGCTATTTGTCCCGAAGCATGAAGTTGTCCTAATGCTTCTTGTGCCGCACCGAGACCGGGAGTATTTGTTACTGCGCCCGACAAAACACCTATCATCATAGGAAGTTCAATGCGCCCGTTGAATATGTAATAGAGCGACAGGGCAACAGCGATATTCAGCATCACGATGGCGAAAGCCAATAAGTTCATAGTCATACCTCCCTTCTTGAAAGAAGAAAAGAATGAGGGTCCTACTTGTAGCCCGATGCAGAAAACAAATAATATTAGGCCAAATTCTTTGATGAAGTGGAGAATGTGGATGTTACTTGTAAAGCCAAAATGCCCCATCATAATTCCAACGAAAAGAACAAAGGTAACCCCTAGCGAGATGCCAAATATTTTAATTTTGCCAAGGGCTACGCCAAGGGCAATAACAAAGGCGTATAGCATCACTATATGCGCAATTGAGTCCGGGTCTGTTAGTAATTTTAGCAACCAATCCATAGCTTATATTCTCTGTTGTTATAATTTAAGCGCAAAATTAATCAAAGTATTTATACTTATCAAGTGTTACAGTATATAAAATAAATGGATAATTATTACTTATGTATAACGCTTCGAAAACATACTGATAACTTTTGAAATAATACTGATGATTTTTAAAATAATACTGAAGACTTTTTTAAATCAATTATATAGTTTTAGCCTGCCCAACCTTCGCGGTCTAAATTTCGGTATCCAATTGCTTCGGCAAGGTGTGAAGGTAATATATCTTCTGTTCCTTCTAAATCGGCAATGGTGCGTGATACTTTTAAAATTCGGTCGTAAGCTCTTGCCGAAAGGTTGAAACGTTGCATAGCGGTTTTTAGAAGTTGCAAACCGCTTGCGTCCGGTTGTGCGAAGAGGGCAAGAAGTTTGGAAGTCATCTGTGCGTTGCTGTATATTCCCGGATATTCGGCAAAACGTTTTTCTTGTATTTGTCGAGCTTTGATTACTCGCTCACGAATTGCGGAACTTGCTTCGGCAGGACGCTTATCGGAAATTTTTTCGAAAGGGACAGGTACAATTTCTATTTGAATATCGATGCGGTCGAGCAATGGACCCGAAATTCGATTGAGATATTTCTGCACTTGTCCGGCACTGCATACGCAAGGTTTGGTTGGATGATTATAATAACCGCATGGACATGGATTCATAGAAGCAACCAACATAAATCCGGCAGGATACTCTATGCTATATTTAGCACGAGAAACTGAAATCATGCGATCTTCTAAAGGTTGACGGAGAACTTCGAGCACGCTACGGCTAAATTCCGGTAACTCATCGAGGAACAATACTCCGTTGTGCGCTAGACTTATTTCGCCCGGCTGGGGAAACGAGCCACCTCCTACCATGGCTATTTGCGAAATGGTGTGGTGCGGACTACGGAATGGACGTTTTGCTATTAAAGACGTTTCTTTTCCCAACTTGCCCGCCACGGAATGTATTTTAGTGGTTTCCAAACTTTCGCCCAACGACAAGGGTGGCAAGATGGAAGGCAATCGTTTTGCCATCATCGACTTGCCACTGCCGGGCGCACCCACCATAATTAAATTATGTCCGCCTGCCGCTGCCACTTCTAGGGCACGCTTTACGCTTTCTTGTCCTTTCACATCCGAGAAGTCGTTTTCAAAATTACTTTGTTGGGCATAAAACTCTTCTCTTGTGTTCACGGTAGTTGCTTCTAATTGCCTTTCGCCGTTGAAAAACTCAATCACTTCCTTGATGTTCTCTATTCCATAAACATTCAATTGATTGACCACGGCTGCTTCGCGGGCATTTTGTTTAGGCAAGATGAGTCCTTCAAATCCTTCTTCACGCGCTTTGATGGCGATGGGTAGTGCTCCTTTGATAGGCTGCAAGCTACCGTCTAAACTCAGTTCGCCAATAATAAGGAACTTGCTCAGTTTTTCGTCGTTCACTATCTTAGAACCGGCAAGTATGCCAACGGCTAAAGGTAAATCGTAGGCAGAACCTTCTTTCTTGATGTCTGCCGGTGCCATATTAACAACAATCTGACTAGTGGGGAACTTATATCCGTTTACTTGTAGGGCAGAGATTATTCGTTCGTGGCTTTCTTTTACAGCAGAGTCCGGTAGCCCAACAAGATAAAATCTGCAACCTCTGGAACTGTTTACTTCAATGGTGACTATCGTTGCGTCAATTCCTTGAACCGCAGCTCCAAATACTTTAACAAGCATGCTCTTCTATTTATGTGTTCTTTGTTGGACTGTGGTGTTGTCTTTCAATAGTTCATCCAACTTATCGATTAATTCTTTCCCTTTTAGGTTTTTGGCTATAATTGTTTTTTCCGGACTGATAAGGATGGTAGTAGGTACTTCCTCAATGCCAAAAGATTGAACAATACTATTGTCCCAACCATTGAAGTCTGTGATTTGCTCCCACGAAAGGGTATCTTTTTTTATTGTGTCAAGCCATTTCTTTCGTTCGGTATCTAACGAGATTCCTATCATCTTTAGGTTCTTTTTCTTGAACTTCTTATAAATTGTGGAGAGTGCATAGCCTTTTTCTGAACGGGGTGTGCACCACGATGCCCAAAAGTCTAACAATACATATTGTTTGTTGAAGCTAGCGTGAGATATATACTCTCCTTTAGCATTCTTGCCACTGAATGCCGGTGCAAGACTTCCTATTGTAATGTTGGATTGCTTATTTGCCATCTCTTCCATTTGTTGCATATAAGGATTGTCCCTTAACTCTCCACTCATTGTCTTGATAAGAGCTTGTATTTTCTTGAAGTCTGGATTGGTTTGTTGCACAAAATACTTGTCGAGCAGATAAATGCTGACCGGTGAAAATGGATGATTGCGGATGAAACTGTCTGCGTTGGCTGTTAGTGGTTTCTTAGCTTTCACTAAGGGCAGAACGGATTGTCTAAAATGATTCAATTCTTCATTAGCATTTCCCCCACTCACCTGTAAACTCTCTAATGCGTTAGCGTTGCCTTTGATGCTAACTTCCACTCCCTTGTCCGCATAAACTAAACATTCTCCCTCGTTGCCGAATCTTAATATTATAGGTGCGATAGTGTCTACTTGCGAGCTGTACGAAAAAATACCATTCTTGGCAAAGATGGTATCTATCTTATCTCCAATCTCTTCTAATCCGTAGATTAAGATAGTATCGCTCTTTAGATTAGTTATCTCCCCTTTTAGTGCAAATTGATTATTGTTATTTTTGCAACTTGTAAGGCAGAGAAATAATAGGAAGATGATGAAGATGGACTTTTTCATGTTAAATCTATTTTCTGCGAATGTACTTATTTAGTTTGGTAGCTTATTCATGGTTTAACATTCTTTTAATCTGAACATGAAAAAAGCGAGACTATCTGTAAGATAATCCCGCTTTCAATTATAGTGTTAAACTATTATTGACTTACTTAACGATGTTAATGAAGTCAGCATTAGTTGCGAATTTAGCAAATTCAAGATCTGTAGCAGCTCTTTTAGCTAAAGAAGCATCCTTCTTAACTGCACTTGATAAACTGCTTGTCAACATAGAAGAGTTGTTGGTTCTAGCACCAAGAACAGCCATTAAATAGTCAGTGTAAGCATCAGGAGTAGCGATGTTAGAAAGAGTGTTCTTTGCTTTGTTGTAATCTTTAGCAAGAATTTGAGCAAGAGCAGCACTGTTTGTCTTAGTGTCACCGAATGAGTTTACAGCTCTTTCGTATTGACCTTGAGCAACATATAAGTTACCAAGAGATTCGTTCAAAGTTTTAGCACCTGCAGCTTTACCGAAATAAGTTTCAGCAGCAGCTTTGTCACCATTAGCTAAGGCAATTAAACCCAAGTTCATGTTAACTTCAGGGGCAGCTTTGATATCAGCAGCTTTTTTGCCAAAAGATTCAGCTTTAGCTAAGTCTCCGTTACAGAAAGCTAATCCAGCTAAGTTGTTGTATGCACGGTAATCGTTAGGATACAATTGAGTAGTCTTTGTATAGATAGCTTCTTTTTTAGCATTGTCGTTAGTCAAAGTAGCAGCATAAAGAATTTCCTCAAGGTTCAATTTGCTAGGGTCAGCGTTGAAACATTCTGTAATTTCGGCATCAGATCTACCGATAAGGTCATAATTCAAAGTCAAACGAGAACGTCTCAATTGAGGAAGAATCTCATCAGCCAAAGTCTTGTATACAGAAGAGATGTTTTTGATTTCAGTTTCTCTTTGTTGAGGGTCTTGATACATAGAAAGTACACGAAGGATAAGTTCTTTATCTTGTACATTTGATTTAGAAACTAATTCTTGGAAACCTTCCCAGTCTTCAGCTGTGTATTTAGTGTCAACTGTAGCGTTGATTTTGCCACTCTTTAATTCTTTGTTTAAATACTTAGCAGTGTTAGCTTCGCGGTCTTCGGCTAATTTAGTATTTAAATCCATAGTACCATCAGGAGATGCATAAGCAGAAATCTCAATGTTGTTAATCTTCTTGCCTTTAGTATCAGCGTTAGCGTCAGCAACAGTTTTGTTGAAATCTTTAAGATCGGCAGTCTTCAATTCGTTAGCACGAAGGTTAGCTTGTTGAATAAGGAACATAATTTTAGCTTCCTTAGCTTGTTTGATAATACGTTGGAAAGCATCGTCAGAACCAGAAGGGTTAGCACTACCAAGAGTCTTGCTAAGTAATTCAGAAGTAGAGATAACACCGTCTGCTACTTTGATAGCCGGGATGTTAACGACTTTCTTTCCTACTTTAGCTTTGAATTCAAGATATAATTCAGATTTAGCCATTTCAGGAACATAATCAAAAGAAACTTTCATAGTGTAGCTACCACCTGCTTTGTAAGAGATAGATTGGTCGTTACCTTCAACCTTTTCTCCTTGGAATGTAGCGCTTTGTCCTTTAGCTTCTCCGCCGTTCCATCTTAATACCGGAGTAACTTCGACCGTAGCGTTCTTTTTGAAGAATTTTTCAGGGAACTTTCCGTTTATAGTAGCGGGTACTTTACCACCGATAGCCTCAAGAACTTGAGGAGTCACAGTGAAATAATCTGGAGATAACTCCATTTTACTGCTACATGATGATAAAAATGCAACAGTTAAAGCCATTAATAATGGCAAATACAACTTCTTACTCATGTTTGATATAAATTAAATGTTTGTAATTGAAATTCATATTGTCTAATAGCGAACAATGAAGTTTGCGTATTATTGCACAAAGATATTAAAACTCTAATATATAGGCAAACGTTATGCTAAATTTCTAACAAAATAAGATGATAAAGTCTGTTTATTGGGTTATTAGCGCTCGTAAGCACTTCTCTTTTTGTGTAAAATAGCTTTAATAACCTCTTTCCTCCCTGTATTTTATGTTTCGAGGATGATGTTCTATAATCTCACTTCTTAATAAATCTCGATCTATGTGTGTATATATTTCGGTGGTTGTAATACTTTCGTGACCTAGCATACATTGTATAGCACGCAGGTTTGCGCCTCCTTCGAGCAGGTGAGTGGCAAAAGAATGACGGAAAGTGTGCGGACTAACGTTCTTGGTGATGCCTGCTAACTCCGTTTGTTCTTTTATAATATGGAAGACCATTATGCGAGATATGTTTTTACCTCTACGGCTCAGAAAGACAAAATCATCGAAGCCGTTCTCTATTTTTAGTTGATTACGGTCGATAAAATAAAGCTCTATTTCTTTGATAGCTCGTGGCGAAATGGGTACTAAACGTTCTTTGCTTCCTTTTCCCATTACCTTAATAAACCCCTCGTTGAAGTATAAGTCAGATATTTTTAAGTTAGTTAATTCCGAAACTCGAAGTCCGCAACTATAAAGAGTTTCTAAAATAGCTCTGTTTCGTTGACCTTCTTTGGTGCTTAAATCAATGGTGGATATAATGTTGTCTATCTCTTCTACGGTAAGTACTTCGGGCAGTTTGAATCCTATTTGTGGCGCGTCAAGTAGTTCGGTGGGGTCTTTCTCTATATAATCGTTCATGATAAGAAAGCGAAAGAAAGATTTTATCCCGGATATAATTCGTGCTTGTGAGCGTGGATGAATACCTATATCGTGAAGTCCGCTAGCAAAATTCTGAAGGTCGCTTAAGGTAACATCAAAGATTGAGATATTTTCTAGCAGTAGAAAACTTAATAATTTATCTAAATCGGTTAGATAGGCATCCAACGTGTTTTTAGCCAATGATTTCTCTAATAATAAATATTGTTTATATTTAGTAACGAGCTGATTGATTTCGTGCTTCTTGCTTATTTTATCGTTTATTTCCATTTCTTTTTTCTACCTTTGCAACTTGATAAAATGTTTTCTACAAAGATATTAAAAACAATTAGAAGAAATACTTTATGAAAGTACAAATAATTAATGGTCCTAACATCAATTTGCTGGGTAAGCGAGAACCTTCCATTTATGGAATTGTTTCGTTTGAAGAGTATTTGGTGAAGCTGCGCAATGATTTTAAAGAGCTGGAGATTAGCTACTATCAATCGAACGTAGAAGGGGAATTGATTAATAAGATTCATGAAGTAGGGTTTTCGGTAGATGGAATTGTGCTCAATGCGGGAGCTTATACGCATACTTCGATAGCGTTATTGGATGCTATTCGGGCTGTGACGGCTCCGGTTATTGAAGTTCATATTTCTAACGTGCACGCACGCGAGCCTTTTCGTCATGTATCCATGATAGCTGCTGCCTGCAAAGGGGTAATATGCGGGTTTGGTCTTCACTCTTATCATTTAGCTCTCGAAGCTTTGATTGCGGATAAATAGGTAACATATAAAATAGGTATAATATATAATAAGGTATAGGTATGAAAAAGCATACAAAGATTGTAGCTTCTATCTCTGATAGACGATGTGATGTTGACTTCTTGAAGCAGCTTTATGCTGCGGGAATGAACGTAGTAAGAATGAATACGGCTCATGCGGATAAGGATGGTTTTGAAAATATAATTACTAACGTGCGAACGGTATCTAATAAGATAGCAATTTTGATGGATACTAAAGGGCCGGAGGTGAGAACAACTGCTTGTACGGAACCTATTCTTTTTAAAATTGGCGACCGTGTACGGGTAATTGGAAATCCTGAAAAAGAAACCACAAAAGAGTGTATTGCTGTTTCTTATTTTAGTTTTGTGGCTGATTTAATGGTGGGTGGTGATATTCTCATTGACGATGGTGATTTGGCTTTAAAGGTAATGGAAAAGCACGAAGATTGTTTGCTTTGTGAAGTTCAAAACGAATCTACATTGGGTAGTCGCAAGAGTGTAAACGTACCGGGAGTACGTATTAACTTACCTTCTCTCACCGAAAAAGATAAAAGAAATATTCTTTACGCAATAGAGAAAAATATTGATTTTATTGCTCATTCTTTTGTCCGTAACAAGCAAGACGTGTTGGACATCCAACATATTTTAGACGAACATCATAGCGATATTAAGATTATTGCTAAAATAGAAAATCAAGAGGGAGTAGACAATATCGACGAGATATTAGAAGTCGCTTATGGTATTATGGTTGCTCGTGGAGATTTAGGTATCGAAGTGCCGCAAGAAAGAATACCGGGCATTCAACGAGTACTTATTCGTAAGTGTGTGTTAGCAAAGAAGCCGGTAATCGTGGCTACGCAGATGTTACATACTATGATAAACAATCCTCGTCCTACTCGCGCCGAAGTTACTGATATTGCGAACGCCATCTATTATCGTACCGATGCGTTGATGCTTAGTGGAGAAACGGCTTACGGAAAATATCCGGTGGAAGCGGTGAAAACAATGGCGACTATTGCCGAACAAGCAGAGAAAGACAAATTGGAAGAGAACGATATCCGCATTCCTCTCTCGGCAGAGAATGTAGATGTTACCGCTTTCTTGGCTAAGCAAGCAGTGAAAGCTACTTCGCGCTTAAATATTAGAGCAATTATTACCGATAGTTATAGTGGACGTACCGCTCGTTATGTGGCAGCTTTCCGTGGAAAATATCCTGTTTTGGCTATGTGTTATCGCGAAAAGACGATGCGTTTGCTCGCTCTATCGTATGGAGTGTTACCCATCTTCTTAGAAGAAAAAATAAATGCGCAAGCTTACTTTTTCTCTGCTTTAGATTTGCTTATGCGTGAGAATAGATTGGAAGAAGATGATATGGTTGCTTATTTAAGTGGAAGCTTTGGAGAAGGAGGGGGAACTTCTTTCTTGGAGATTAACAAAGTAGGTACTATTTTGTCTAAAGCAGAAAAATACTTATTGCCTAGTTTTACAGAAAAATGAAAGCATCGGACGAAGCCTTAGAACAATATATTCTTGAGCATATTGATAGTGAGGGGGAGTATCTTCGAGCTTTGTATCGAGATACAAACGTAAAATTAATGCGTCCGCGTATGGCTTCAGGGCATTTACAAGGACGGATGCTTAAGATGTTCGTGGAAATGATTCGTCCCAAGCAGATATTGGAGATTGGTACTTATAGCGGATATTCTGCTCTTTGTTTGGCGGAGGGTTTACAAGAGGGTGGCATGGTGCATACTTTTGAGATAAACGATGAACAAGAAGACTTCACTCGTCCGTGGTTAGAGGGGTCGGGATTGATGAATAAGATAAAGTTTTATATAGGTGATGCTTTGGAGTTAGTGCCACAGATGAATGTAGTGTTCGACATGGCTTTTGTAGATGGCGACAAGCGTAAATATATAGAATACTACGAGATGGTGCTCAGTAAGTTGTCTAAGGGAGGTTATATATTAGCGGACAATACCCTTTGGGATGGTCACGTGCTCGAAGAGCCTCATAGCAATGATTATCAAACTATCGGAATAAAGAAATTCAATGATTATCTAACCCATGATAGTAGGGTAGAGAAAGTTATTTTACCTTTGCGCGATGGACTGACGATTATAAGAAAGATAGAGGATTAGATATTTAAACGGTTCGTAATAAAAAGAAGAATATGGAAACAACTAGACAAAATAAGATTTCGCGCTTAATTCAGAAAGAACTAAGTGATATATTTTTGCTTCAAACGAAGGCAATGAATGGAGTGCTAGTTTCTGTGAGCGTGGTTAGAATTAGCCCGGACATGAGTGTGGCAAGAGCTTATCTAAGTGTTTTCCCTTCAGAAAAGAGCGAAGAAATAGTTGCTAACATCAATAATAATGCCAAGTCTATTCGTTTTGAACTAGGCACGCGCGTACGCCATCAATTGCGTATTATTCCCGAACTGAAGTTCTTTGTCGACGATTCCTTGGACTATCTTGAAAAGATAGATGAACTGTTGAAATAAGTTGAACTTCCCGTTCTACATAGCCAAGCGATATTTGTTCTCGAAGAAGTCGCACAATGCGATAAACATTATATCGGGCATATCAGTTTGCGGGGTGGCTTTAGCTACCTTGGCGTTGGTATGCACGCTTTCTGTATTTAATGGTTTTCAAGATATGGTCTCCGATTTCTTTACCGCCTTCGACCCGGAGATAAAGATAACTTCTGCTCATGGCAAGGTGTTCGATTCCAAAGATGAGCGAATGAAAAAACTTAGGGCACTGTCGGAAGTGGAAGTGTTTACCGAGAGTTTGGAGGAGAATGCGATGGCGCAATACAAAGGTAGGCAGACAATGGTTGTCATCAAGGGAGTGGGCGATAACTTTGAACAGTTGACAGCTATTGATAGCATTCTCTATGGTAGAGGCGACTTTGTGTTGCATGATTCCATTGTAGATTATGGCGTGATGGGCATTGAATTAGTATCTACTTTAGGAACCGGAGTGCAATTTGTTGATCCATTGGAAATCTTTGCGCCTAAACGAGGAGCAAAGATTAATCTTAGCAATCCGGCAAGTTCCTTTACTCAAGAATATCTCTTTTCTCCCGGAGTAGTTTTTGCCGTAAATCAGCAGAAATACGATGCTTCGTACATCCTAACTTCTTTGGCTTTTGCCCGCAAACTGTTCGATTACAATTCGGAAGTTACTTCGGTGGAACTCAAACTAAAGGACGGCAGCAATACCGGAGACGTTAAAACAAAAATTCAACGAGTTCTTGGCGACGACTTTATTGTTAGAGATCGCTACGAACAACAGGCGGATATCTTCAGCATTATGGAGATAGAGAAACTCATTTCGTACATTTTTTTAGTCTTTATCCTAACCATTGCTTGCTTCAATGTGATTGGTTCGCTGCTCATGCTTATTATTGATAAGAAAGCCGATGTAGAAACTTTGCGTAAATTGGGAGCCGACGATCGCACTATTTCACGCATATTCTTGTTTGAGGGTCGTATGATTTCTATCTTTGGTGCTGTTATAGGCATTGTTTTAGGATTATTGCTTTGTTTCATACAAATCAAGTTCGGGGTAATCAGTTTAGGCGAGGGGAGTGGAAGTTTTGTGGTCGATGCTTATCCGGTGAGCGTGCATTGGCAAGATGTGATTCTTGTTTTGCTTACTGTCTTATCTGTTGGTTTCCTTTCTGTATGGTATCCTGTTCGTTATCTGAGCAAGCGTTTACTTCAAAAATGACACAAACATAATAATAAAAACAAATGAAGAAATTGGTTATCTTGTGCTTGGTAGGACTGATGGCGATGCCCTTGTTTGCTCAGAATTGGGATATACGTACATTAAAGAAGATAAATGGTTTAGATGGGCGAGCTACCACTCGGTTTAGTAAAGTAATAGCTAAGTCTACGCCTTATATAAGTGTAGGTGTGCCGGTTGCCATAGGTATATATGCCTTGGCAGATAAAAATCATAAGTTGTTGGGCGATGCTATATACATAGGAACTAGTGTTATCGAAGCTGTTGCTATCTCTTATGGGGTGAAATACGCGGTAGGACGAGAGCGTCCGTTCAATCGTTACCCCGACGAGATAGAAAAACGTGATGCCCCCTCAAGCTACTCTTTTCCTTCGGGACATACCGCTAGCGCTTTCTCATTGGCAACTTCACTTTGTATTCGTTATCCTCGTTGGTACGTGATTGCGCCTTCTGCTCTTTGGGCGTGTTCAGTAGGTTTTTCCCGCATGAACCAAGGAGTTCACTATCCCACAGATGTGTTTGGCGGTGCAATTATCGGCGCAGGTTGCGCGGTAGCCAATGTTTACGTTAATCGTTGGCTCAATAGATTGATATTTCCTAAAGAAGCTCCCGCTCTTGTGGTTTACTAATTCATAAACCTTATTGGAATAAAAAGGTTTGTCTTCTCACTCTTATTTTTACAACGAATTACGGAAGAGACAGAAATATAAAAATAGAAGGTCTTATCACAAAATATTTAGAAAGAGTAACTGTTTTGTTACTCTTTCTAAATACAGATTTATAAGTATATTATAGTATCGAAATAATACTGAATACTTTTGAAATAATACTGAAGATTTTTGAAATAATACTGAAGACTTTAGAAAACTAAAGGTCGGTTTTTGCCGAAACAAAGAATTGATGTGGAGAGTTGTAATTAGCTATTCTACTAACTATAACACCGAAGGTTGTTCTTCTAAACTTTTCAGCTTGCCTTTAGTTTATCTTTAGCCTCCCTTCTGCAACTTCTCAGTGGATAATTTTTTTAATCAAATAGTTATGCTAAATGAAGGCTAAAAGTAAAGTAACTTTAGCTCTATAATGTAACCCTTTTTTGAATGTTTTGGAACTGAATTGATAAAGAATATCAGATAAAAGTTTCTAATCAGTGATTGTTTGTGAATTTCTTTTTAGCTAGTCTTTTTTCAAGACTAGCCGTATTTTATTCGTTGGTAATAATTCTTTCTTTTTTATCGAAAAGATTTAGATATTTCAAAAAAATACCTTACTTTTGTGACCATTATCTATAACGGAATGTAGCGCAGTTGGTAGCGTACTACGTTCGGGACGTAGGGGTCGGGCGTTCGAATCGCCTCATTCCGACAGATAAGGCTTGACTTTCAATAAGTTAAGCCTTTTTTGTTCCGTTATTGTTCCGCTAAATTACGAATAAAAGAGGGGGCAGTCATTATTCTTGGGGATTTAACATATTCATGCGTATAGTTTAGTCACTCTATAAAGATAAAATCTAACGTCATCAACTCCTCTAAATGTGGCTCTGAATGATTTAAGTTTAGCATTGAATGATTCGGCTGCTGCATTCGTTAGCCTATTCTCAAATGACAGGCAAAGGGTTTCCAAAATAACGCTCTCCGTATAATTTAGGGCGTGTAAATCAACCAATTGCACATATTTTATTTACTATATCAGATGTTGTAACCACTGCTTTTCGTTCATCCCTAAACTTTAAGAAGTCGTTTTCTAATCCCTTTGTTTTTAGGTAGTCAATAACTAAGTTTAACGTGTGCATTTTTTTAATACTATCACATTGAAAAAAGACACTTTCTCCATAGTTATTAGAGAAAGCAGCAAAAAGGTTTTTAATATTGTCTTCTAACGACATTCCTTCGCTACAAATCACACCGCACAATCCACCTACGTAGTTATCAGGGTTTAAGCCTTGTTTTACCATTTCACGATTAATGCAGCCGGAAAGAATTTTATTTATTTCGTTCGCTCTTTTTACAAATTTTTCCGTAAGTTCTTTTTCATCGATAAGCATTGTTTCCATAATTTTTTTTTATTTTTTTAGTGATAGAGGATGTGCCTGTTTTGACACACTCTCTACCGGGTTAATTATCCGATTAAATTTGCTACTTTGAATGACCTGTAAGAGGCTTTCTCATTATCGTAGTAAGTTATAAGGCTTTCATTCTTTTTGCGCTCTGTACCCTTTGGTTCAGGTATAAGACCTTCTTTCAGAGTTCCCCACGCAGTGCGTACTGTTCCGTCTAATTTCTGGTAGAAGAACTTAACGATACCTTTCTTTAGGGCTGCTTTCAGTTTTAAGGCTTTCCAGCTTTGCTTCATTGCCTCAGCCATTGAAAAACCGTATACCTTAACGAGCATCCAGCTCTGCTTCATTAACTCACTCATGTTGCTTTTAAATGTTGTGCTCATACTCTTATTATTTTATGTGTTAATAATCAATCTCCGCAATAACAACCACGTCCGTAGCCCATTGCTCGGATCAATCTGTCTTGATACTCACTGTAAGAGATACCTTCTTTGCGTGCTGCTATTTCGGCTCTCATACGCTGTGCTTTGGCTTCTACTTCACGTTTGATACGGTCGGCTTTCAACTGTGCATTAAAGAGAATTGAACGAATAGAGGCCTGCTCTTTGCGTTCTTGTTCTGCTTCTTCCTTTGCTTTGGCTACTGCTTCCATTACCGAACGGTTAGCTGCTATCATAACATCAAACTTAGCCATCTTCCAGCTCTTTTTTAGGGCTTCTGAAAAGGTCGGGTACTTTGCACGGGCGTTGTTATACAAGTTGTGTGCTCTCTTCATAATCTTACTCAAATCATACCGTTTCATATCGTTGTTGCTTATTAGTTTAACTTTGATGCTACAAAGGTGGTATTTTCATACCACATAAGCAAATAATAGTGCAATTATCGTACATCTTTTAACTTTAATTAGTGATACGATAATACCACATCTTTAATATTAATGTATCTTTGCAAAAACAAAATCTATGAAGTATGATTGAGCAACTAAGAATTAAAGAAGCTATCAAAGAACATGGCACATCAATTAATGAAGTAGCTGAAAAGATGGGTATTTCCCGTTTTACTCTTAGCACTCATATAAATGGCAACCCATCTACGGAAATTCTTTTGAGAATAGCGGA
>JAVVPX010000037.1:0-21571 GCA_036655555.1 Bacteroidaceae bacterium
AGAGAGAAGGATAGGATGAATATAATGTATAAATTCAATAGCGGTAAGAATCCTAAATGGCGATACTATTTGGTAAATCTTTTGCGCTATATTAGCTTAAAGTATTTTTGTCGAATACGATTAAATAGAGAACTAAAAAAACTTTTTACTCGGAAGGATAAAGAATACATAGTAGGAAGGGTAGACTACTACAACAAGTTACTTCCTAATACATTTTTGCCCCTCGAAGCACAAAAACTTGCGGCACATAAATTCAAGAAAAAGAGAACGGTGTACTTCTTCGATACGTACGAGTTTACTCGTTGGTTCCCTCAATCGTTGAGATGGTGTTATTGTTTTGGCGATATAACCGAAATCCCTTTGGTTCCTTCTATTCTAAAAAGTCGTCCTATACAAGGAGATAATGCCAATTCCGTATTATTGAATTTAGATAAAGTAAGGCATTTTATCTTTTTAAATGACAAGATACCTTTCTCTAAGAAGATAAATAAAATTATCTTTAGAGGGAAAGTAGTAGATAAACCTAGGCGTATTGCTTTTATGGAGGAATATTTTACTCATCCGATGTGTGATTTAGGTGATGTGAGTAAACCTTCGAAACTTCCTTCAGTTTGGAGAACAGAAAAGAAGACTCTTTGGGATCATTTGCGATATAAATTTATACTTGCTTTGGAAGGTAATGATGTGGCAAGTAATTTAAAATGGGTGATGTCGTCTAATTCTATTGCAGTGATGCCAAAACCGATATACGAAACGTGGTTTATGGAAGGCAAGTTGATTGCCAATTATCATTATATAGAGATAAAAGAAGATTATTCCGATTTAGAAGAACGATTGAACTATTATATTGAACACGAAGACGAAGCTTTGTTGATAATAGAGCACGCACATGAATATGTGGAGCAGTTTAAAGATAAAAAGCGGGAACGAATGATATCTTTATTGGTATTACAGAAATACTTTGAGCAGACAGGTCAACTAACTATAAATAAAGTCAAAGCATGATAATAACTACTGTTAATCCAAAGTATGAGTTTCTTAGGGAATATATCATGCGTTTACCCAAAAACTTTGAGAACGAAGGAGTGGAAATCTATTCCGGCAGAAATCTAATAAAGGTGATGACGGTAGATGGTTTAGAGATTAACGTGAAACGATATGGAATTCCTGCGCTGATAAATCGGCTTGTTTATTCCTCCTTTCGAACGCCGAAAGGAAAGCGCGCTTTCCTTTATCCTAGCACATTGCTGCAAAAAGGATTTGAGACGCCGGAGCCTATTGCTTACATCGAAGAAAGAGAAAATAACTTGATTGGATATTCCTATTTTATCAGTTTGCAGTCGCCTTACAAAAGAACTTTTTATGAGTTCGGTGATGCGGATGTTGAAAATTGTAGAGATATAGTGATTGCTTTTGCCCATTACACGGCTTCGTTGCATGAGGCAGGAATATTGCATCAAGATTATTCGCCGGGCAACATTCTTTTTGACGAGATAGATGGAGAATATCATTTTTCTCTAGTTGATATTAACCGGATGCGTTTTGGTAAAGTCAGCATTAAAGAAGGTTGCGCAAATTTTGCTCGTTTGTGGGGACAAATATCTTTCTTTAAGCTGTTGGCTAAAGAATATGCTATCGCTCGTGGTGGCAAAACAAAAAAATGTGTAGAACACGTTCTGTTTTATCGAAAAATGTTTTGGTTGCGCTACTTGAGACGCCACGAAGTGAGATTTAAGCTTCATCTTTAGTTGAGCATCTCATACATAAACTTACTTATTACATCATTAAATATCCTATATGATAACCATTGAACAATTAAAAGACGTGAAAGAGCGCACCGATGCGCTGAGGAGGTACCTTTGACATCGACTCAAAATTAATAGAAGTAGAAGAAGAACAGCTTCGTACTCAAGTACCCGGCTTCTGGGATGATGCAAAAGCTGCCGAAGCGCAGATGAAGAAGGTGAAAGCCTTGCAAGCATGGATAGATGGTTATAAAAACATGAAGACAGTGTCCGACGAACTCGAATTGGCTTTCGACTTCTGTAAAGACGAACTTGTGACCGAAGAGGAAGTCGATGCAGATTATGCCCATGCAATTCGTTTATTAGAGGATTTAGAGCTTAAAAATATGCTTCGTCAGGAAGCAGATCAGCTGGGCTGTGTTCTCAAAATTAATTCGGGAGCAGGTGGAACGGAAAGTCAAGATTGGGCATCCATGTTAATGCGTATGTATATTCGTTGGGCAGAATCAAATAACTATAAACTCACAATATCTAATATACAAGATGGCGATGAGGCGGGTATTAAGACTGTCACTATGCAGTTAGAAGGTGATTATGCTTATGGTTATCTTAGAGGCGAGAACGGAGTTCACCGTTTGGTTCGTGTTTCTCCCTTTAACGCACAAGGTAAGCGCATGACTTCTTTCGCCTCCGTATTTGTAACTCCTTTGGTGGACGATACCATCGACGTGCAGATAAATCCGGCAGACATTACTTGGGACCTTTTCCGTTCGGGAGGTGCAGGTGGACAAAATGTAAATAAGGTAGAAACAGGCGTCCGTCTACGTTACCAATACAAAGACTTAAATACCGGAGAGGCTAAGGAAATATTGATAGAGAACACCGAAACCCGTTCGCAGCTGGATAATAGAGAAAATGCGATGCGTTTGCTTCGTTCTCAGCTCTATGATATGGAACTTCAAAGACGTATGGCAGCCCAAAAGAAGATAGAAGCCGGGAAAAAGAAGATTGAATGGGGTTCTCAAATTCGTAGCTACGTTTTTGACGACCGCCGAGTAAAAGATCATCGCACCAACTATCAATCATCGGATGTAAATGCAGTGATGGATGGCAAGATAGATGGTTTTATCAAAGCCTATCTGATGGAGTTCTCTTCTGAATTTGAAGACTAAGAAGAGAAATAAATAAACTCCTTGAAAAGTCTGGAAATAATACAGAAGATTTTTAAAATATTACTGAAGACTTTTGAAATAATACTGAAGACTTTGACGAAACAAACAATTGGTGTACTTTTCCATCACTAATATTTGTATTCTTGTATTTTATTCGTATTTTTGGCTCACTCTAAAAGATTGAGAGAAGAGATAGTGTTGTTCAATGTATTAAACTAAATAGTATATTATCATGAGCAGTAACAGTAAAAGTAAAAGACGTAGTAAGAAAGAAGAGATTCAAGCTAACCGAGTGGTTAAAATAATCTTTATTTCCCTTATTATATTAGGATTAGCTTCAGTGTTGGCTTTCGCTCTTATGTCATAGAGCTGTCGATGTAAGGAGATTATGTCGCAAGAAATAGAACGCAAATTTTTGGTCAAGGGTGAGTTTAAGCAACAAGCTTATGCTCATAGTAGGATTGTGCAAGGTTATATCAGTAGTATACCCGGACGTACGGTGAGAGTTAGAATAAGAGATTCGAAAGGTTATCTTACCATAAAGGGCGGAAGTAATGATTCGGGCACAAGTCGTTATGAATGGGAAAAAGAAATCCCTTTGGACGAAGCAAAAGAGCTGATGATACTTTGTGAACCGGGCATAATCGACAAAACCCGTTATTTGGTCAAGAGTGGGAAGCATACTTTTGAAGTAGATGAGTTTTATGGAGAAAATGAGGGACTAATAATGGCGGAAGTGGAGCTGAAGTCCGAAGAAGAACCGTTTGTTAAGCCTACGTTCATTGCCGAAGAAGTGACAGGCGATGCCCGATACTATAATTCTCATTTAATGAAAATCCCTTTCTCTAGTTGGGAAAAATAATAATATGGAGAAGTTATATGAGCTATTCCCCGAACAATTAGTTACCTTTTTGTTGGTAACGCTATTCTCTTTACTTATCGGACTGTCTCAACGTCGGATAAGTTTAAAGAGAGAAGGAGAAACAACGCTCTTTGGCACTGACCGTACTTTTACCTTTATCGGTATGCTGGGTTATCTTCTTTATATCCTCGACCCAATAGGTATGACGCTATTTATGGGAGGAGGATTGGTATTAGGCATCCTATTGGGTATTAATTATTACGTGAAGCAATCTCAATTCCATATATTTGGAGTTACAACCATTATCATCGCCCTCATCACTTATTGTATTGCCCCTATTGTGAGCACGCAACCTTCTTGGTTCTACGTCATGGTGATAGTTACCGTCTTGCTCTTTACCGAGATGAAGCATACCTTTACCGAAATAGCTCAACGGATGCAGAACGATGAAATGGTAACTTTAGCCAAATTCTTAGCTATTAGTGGCATCATTCTTCCTATATTACCTAACGAGAATTTAATACCCGGTATCAGCCTTACACCTTATACCATTTGGCTAGCTACCGTAGTGGTTTCGGGCATCTCTTATCTTTCTTACCTACTAAAAAGATACGTATTCCGCAAGTCCGGCATTTTAGTTTCGGGTATTGTTGGCGGTTTATATAGTAGCACAGCTACTATTTCTATCCTTGCCCGCAAATGTAAACGAGTTCCCGTAGCCGAAATACCGGAGTATGTTGCTGCCATGCTGTTAGCTATTAGCATGATGTATCTGCGCTTTATGGTACTAATACTAATCTTTAGCGTAGATATATTCTTGATTATCTATCCCTACCTATTGATTATGGCTATTGTTTCTTCTCTTATCGCTTTGTTTATTCACAAAAAAACGGCGGCTAAAGTCGACTTGGAAAAAATAGAAGAAGAAGATACCGAAAGTAATCCTTTGGAATTTAAAGTGGCTCTTATCTTTGCATTACTTTTTGTAGTATTTACCGTACTTACTCACTATACATTGGTTTATGCCGGTACGGTAGGATTGAACTTCCTGTCTATCTTTGCCGGATTGAGCGATATTACTCCTTTTATCTTGAATCTATTGCAAGGGATAAGAATACCATTTTCAATGGTAGTAGCATGTAGTATGCAAGCTATTATTAGTAATGTGGTGGTGAATATGTGCTACGCCATCTTCTTCTCTCATCATCGAAAAGAACTTATACCTCATGTGGTGATAGGCTTTTCTGCCGTTATCGTTGTGAATGCAATACTCTTACTTCTCTTTTATATCTAAATCTTCATATATTATTATTACTTTTGTTGCCTAATTAATGCGAAATAGACAATGAAGATAGGTCAAATAGAATTGGGAGAACAACCCATATTCCTCGCTCCAATGGAAGATGTCACCGACCCTGCTTTCCGATTGATGTGTAAAAGATTTGGGGCGGACATGGTATATACAGAATTCGTTTCGAGCGACGCATTGATTCGTTTGGTTAATAAAACAACCGAGAAGTTAAGCATTTGCGATGAGGAACGTCCCGTTGCCATTCAAATATACGGTAAAGATACTGAGGCAATGGTTGGCGCGGCAAAGATTGTAGAAGAAGCACATCCCGATATATTAGATATTAATTTTGGTTGTCCGGTAAAGAAAGTAGCAGGAAAAGGAGCAGGAGCAGGAATGCTTCAAAACATCCCTAAAATGCTGGAGATAACTCGGGCAGTAGTAGAGGCAGTACATATCCCCGTTACGGTGAAAACTCGTTTGGGTTGGGATGCGGACAATAAGATAATCGTAGACCTTGCCGAACGTTTGCAAGATTGTGGTATTGCAGCACTTTCTATTCATGGACGAACAAGAGCGCAGATGTACACAGGAGAAGCAGATTGGACATTGATTGGAGAAGTAAAGAACAATCCTCGAATGCACATCCCTATTATAGGCAATGGAGACGTGACATCTGCTTTCAAAGCAAAGGAGATGTTCGATCGTTACGGTGTAGATGCTATAATGATAGGGAGAGGTAGCATAGGTTGCCCATGGATATTTAAGGAAGTAAAGCACTATCTTGCCACAGGCGAGGAACTTCCTCCTTTGCCTTTTGAATGGAAGATGAATGTACTAAGAGAAGAAGTAATGAATAGTGTAGCCCGTTTAGACGAACGCCGCGGAATTATTCATATTCGTAGACATCTAGCTGCTACACCTTTATTTAAAGGTATTCCCAACTTTAGAGATACACGAATAGAAATGTTAAGAATCGAAACGGTAGAAGGATTATTCCAAATCTTCGATCGAATTATTGAGGACTATCACCGAGACTAAACATCGGAGAACGAAACCATTTTTTATACATCCAAGTAGTGAGATAATAAATTAGAATAGCCGATACAACTCCCGCTATGGCATCTATTAAGTAGTGCGCCTGAATATATACAGTGCTGCAACAAAGAAGAAAATAAAAAGGAATAAGGCAGGAGAAAAGGATTTTGTTACCTCTGAAAGCCATAATCATCAAAATAGTGGATATACCCACATGTGAACTAGGGAAAGCCGCTGTTGGACGCTCGCCTGCTTTTTGTGAACTTTCGACTAGGTTATAGAAGAATCCGTCGTGCCCACCGGGGGCAGGAAGAAGTTCTTGGTGAAAATTAAAGTATTCGCCAATAGAAGGGAAGTGGGCTATCGACACATTCTCCAAGCCGATGGTGGGAAAATAGTATTGTGGCCCGGCAACGGGAATAAATACATAAATGAGATAATAGATAAAAAAGGAGGCGGCCAATACAAAAGAAGTCTTCTCAAATAGCTCGAAGCGATACAGAAAATAGTAAAAAAACACAATCCCCATCATAGGATAATACGAGAAGTATCCTAAATTAAAAGCTTCGCTAATCCATTTGTCGGAGAAGCGTGCGCAAAACTCTATGGCAGGCTGACATCCGAATAGAAAAGCTTCTGTTGTTGCAAACAGATGATCTAAGTTAGGAAGAAAACGATTAAGTTCAAAAGTATCGGGATACCAATAGGCGAGCAATGCCATTTGAAAAAGCATACGTACACAAGCCGAAAACTTACTTGGTGCTAAACGATAGAGATAGATTCCGGCAAAAGTAATACCCGCAATCAACGCACGTTCCCAAAGTAATTCTAAAGGATGTGCCATGCGTGAAAACATAAAAACAATAAGAATGGAAGTTAGCAGATTGTAGATAAGTCCTATCTTTTCTACGGCGAATAACCCTTTCTGCATTTCTATCTTTTTAAATAAATTTAAAGCCATATTCTTCTTTTAAAGCCATTTTTCTTGTTTATACCATGCTATAGTCTCTTCTACTCCTTTCCCTAAATTGTATTGTGGACGAAATCCTAATTCGTGAGTGATAGGAGTGATGTCGCATTGCCAATTGCGCTGTCTCATAATTTTATATTTGTCCGCATTTAGTGTACTTACCTTTCCGAAACAAGAAGTTATGAATTGGGCACACAAAGATATAACTTTTAAAACAAATAGCGGGCATTGGAGGTGCAATACATAAGGATTGCCCAATTCTCGAGCGATATATTCGGCAAAAGAACGACTGCTATAAGTACTTCCGTCGCTCAAGAAGTAAGCTCGCTGAGTTACTTCGCACTTTATGGCAAGGAAGATTGCTCCTACCAAATCTTTCACGTAGATAAACGTAAGGTCTTGTCTTTTATATCCGGGCGCAAAGTCGATATGATGTTTCACGGACTTCGCCATCAAAAAGTAATCTTTCTCGCGAGGACCATACACTCCCGTTGGGCGGAAGAAAACATAAGGAAACTCAGGAATGCTCGCAAGATATTGTTCCGTTTTAAGTTTGCTTTGTCCGTAAGCAGTATTAGGCGCAAAAGTATCGGTATCTTTGATAGGTTGGTAAGTAGTTTCTTGCGTAGCACCTGCTACGCTTAAAGTACTGAGGTATATAAATTGTTTGGGAACAATATCTAATGCAATTAAAGCATCTACAAAATTCTTAGTATATAGATAATTACCCTGTTCAAACTCTTTCTTATTAATACATTTGGTAATGCCTGCACAGTGTACGATGCAGTCCCATGCTCCAAACTCTTCTTTTTGTTGTTGAAGGACATTGCTTAACGAGTCAGTGTGAGCAAAGTCCATCTCTATAAAATGTATTCTGTCGTCTTTAAGATATCTTTTACTGCTTGCTGCTCGAATACCTGCCCATACCTCATAGCCTCGGCAGAGAGCTTGTTCTACTACAAAGCTTCCAATAAAACCACTCGCTCCGGTCACTAATATACTTTTTCCCATTTAGTTGCTTGCTATTATTTAAGCGGTTCTACATGAATACCCACGTGTGTCTCTCTTCCATATTGTTCTTTGAGTTTTGTCTCAATAGCTGTTGCTGTGTGATGAGCTTCTTCTAAGGAGATATTACCATTCATCCTTACGTGTACTTCTATTGCATAATGGTTACCTATTCTACGAGTACGTAGATTATGCGGTTGACTTACGCCATCGAATGAAGTAACGATGTCTTCTATCTCCTTTTCTATTTCGTCAGGCAACGACTTTTCTAAGAGTTCGTCTACGCAAGGGATAAGTAGTTGAATAGCTACCTTCATGATAAAGAAACTTACTATCACAGCTGCGATAGGGTCGAGCACTCTCCAGTTTTCTCCTAAAAGTATAGCCCCTCCAATACCGATGGCAGTGCCAATAGAGGAAAAAGCATCGCTTCGATGGTGCCAAGCATTGGCAACAACTGCTTGCGAATTAAGTTTCTTACCTTGAATAACGGTGTATTGATAAAGAATTTCTTTAGAAACGACGGAGACAATAGCGGCGATAAGAGCAAACATCCCGGGACTTTGCAGGGTTTCACCACGGAAGAAAAAAGCAATGATGCTCGAAGCTCCATTCCATAAGATACCAAAGCCTACTAACAATAGGATGCTCCCAATCATTGCAGTAGCGAGTGTTTCGTATTTGCCATGTCCGTAGTCGTGACCTTTATCTTTAGGTTTATTGGATATATGCACAAACACAAGTACGATGATATCTGTAACGAAGTCGGATAATGAATGAACCGCATCTGCCATCATAGCAGCACTATGCCCTAAAATACCGGCAACGAACTTAAAGACAACAAGCAAAAAATTAACGATACTTCCCACGATGGTCACCTTGTAGATGCCTCTTTCTCTCGTTGCGTTATCCAATTCTTTCATATTTCCCCTTTTCTTTAGTTGAGCCTGCAAATATAGAGTATTAATCATTTCGCTATTCAGCAACCACCACTTAAATGAGGAATCATTACTTTTTTAGATTAATTATAAACAAGATACCTAATAAATTGCTTTCTTTGTAATTGATTAATTATTCACTAACATATTATCTCCTTATGGCTAAAAGAACAGAAAAGAAAGCAGGTAAGAGAATGAAAAAAGGCGAATTGGCAGAGAAGCTAATGAACCTGTTTCGGGCAAATCCCACCGAAACCCTAAATCCTAAATATATTTTTGCTGAGTTACAACTTAATACTCATCCGCTAAAAATGCTTTGTATGGATATTATCTACGATTTATTGGCAGATGATTATCTAGGGGAAGTAGAGAAGGGAAAATATAAACTCAATGATCGTGGAACAGTACTTGTTGGTACCTTTCAACGCAAGAGCAATGGCAAGAATTCTTTTATTCCCGAGGGGGGAGGTGAACCTATTTTTGTAGCAGAGCGAAATTCTGCTCATGCAATGAATAGAGATAAGGTAAAGATTGCTTTCTATGCTAAACGAAAGAATAAAGAAGCCGAGGGAGAGGTTATAGAAATCATAGAACGTGCAAATGATACGTTTGTGGGCACGTTAGAAATTGGAAACTCTTATGCTTTCTTGTTGACCGAGAACCGTACTTTGGCAAACGATATATTCATTCCCAAAGATAAGCTTAAGGGCGGAAAAACGGGTGATAAAGCAATTGTAAAAGTAACCGAATGGCCTGATAAAGCTAAGAATCCTATCGGACAAGTTATAGATATATTGGGAGTTGCAGGCGATAATACCACCGAAATGCACGCTATCTTAGCCGAGTTTGGGTTGCCGTATGTTTATCCTAAAGCAGTGGAAGCGGCAGCAGAAAAGATTCCGGCAGAAATATCGAAAGAAGATTATGCTGAGAGAGAAGATTTTCGTAAAGTTACCACTTTTACTATTGACCCAAAGGATGCAAAAGATTTTGATGATGCACTTTCTATCCGAGCTTTGAAAGAAGGGCTTTGGGAAGTCGGTGTACATATTGCTGATGTATCTCACTACGTAAAAGAAGGTGGTATTATTGATAAAGAAGCCGAGAAAAGAGCAACTTCTGTCTATTTAGTTGACCGTACCATTCCCATGCTGCCCGAACGTTTGTGTAATTTCATTTGTTCGCTTCGTCCCGATGAAGAGAAGTTGGCTTTCTCTGTAGTATTCGACATAACGGATAAAGGGGAAATTAAAGCATCAAGAATTGTTCATACTGTAATCAAGTCCGATCGCCGTTTTACTTACGAAGAGGCACAAACGATTATCGAAACGAAACAAGGAGATTACAAAGAGGAAGTATTGGCTTTAGATACCATCGCAAAAGCTCTTCGCGCCCAACGATTCATATCGGGAGCGATAAATTTCGATCGTTACGAAGTGAAGTTTGAGATAGATGAAAAAGGTAAGCCGATAAATGTTTATTTCAAAGAGTCAAAAGATGCCAACAAGTTGGTAGAAGAATTTATGCTCTTGGCTAACCGTACGGTAGCGGAGACAATAGGTAAGGTAGGCAAAGGAAAGAAAGCAAAAGTACTACCATATCGTATTCATGACTTACCGGATCCTGATAAATTAGAGAATCTCTCGCAATTCATTGCCCGTTTTGGCTATAAACTTCGCACATCCGGTACGAAGACGGATATTTCTAAATCTATCAATCATCTTTTGGACGATATACATGGAAAAAAAGAAGAGAACCTTATTGAAACAGTTTCTATTCGTGCTATGCAGAAAGCAAGGTATTCTACTCAGAATATAGGGCACTATGGTTTAGCTTTTGATTATTATACTCATTTCACATCCCCTATTCGTCGTTTCCCCGATGTGATGGTACACCGTTTAGTTACTCGCTATTTAGCTGGTGGACGCACTGTATCGGAAACGAAATACGAGGACTTATGTATTCATAGCTCGGATATGGAACAAATTGCGGCGAATGCAGAAAGAGCGTCCGTTAAGTATAAGCAAGTGGAATTTATGAGCGAGAGACTCGGACAAACTTTTGATGGAGTAATATCCGGAGTTACCGAATGGGGACTTTATGTAGAGTTGAATGAAAACAAGTGCGAGGGAATGATTCCGGTGAGAGACTTGGATGATGATTACTATGAGTTCGACGAAAAGAACTATTGTCTTATGGGACGTCGTAAGCACAAGATATATAGTTTGGGAGATACCATTACAATTAAGGTGGCGCGAGCAAATATAGAGAAGAAGCAATTGGATTTTGCTTTGGTCGAATAAAGGATATTAATGTAGAAATCCCCCATCTTGTTCGTCAAGATGGGGGATTTTACTTAGTATATTAATCTTTCGAAATGTTCTAGTCTTGCAGTTTAGCAGAGATAAACTCGCGGTTTAGACGAGCAATATTACTAATTGATACGCATTTAGGACATTCTGCCTCACAAGCTCTAGTGTTGGTACAGTTACCAAAACCAAGTTCATCCATTTTGCTCAACATAGCTTTTGCACGGCGGGCAGCTTCAATCTTTCCTTGAGGAAGAAGTGATAGTTGACTAACTTTTGCCGATACGAACAACATTGCCGAACCATTTTTGCAGGCTGCCACGCAAGCACCGCAACCAATACAAGCTGCTGCGTCCATCGCTTCTTCAGCAATAGGTTTAGGAATGGCTATTGCATTTGCGTCGGGCACGCCTCCGGTGTTGATAGATACATATCCTCCTGCTTGCATAATCTTGTCGTAAGCACTGCGGTCTACCATTAAATCGCGGATAACAGGGAATCCTGCCGAACGCCAAGGCTCAACGGTGATTGTCTCACCTTCGTTGAAGCGACGCATATATAATTGGCAAGTTGTTGCTCCGTTTGCAGGTCCGTGTGGATGTCCGTTCACATAAAGCGAACACATTCCGCAAATACCCTCGCGGCAATCGTGGTCAAATACGATTGGTTCTTTGCCTTCGTTGATAAGTCTTTCGTTCAAGATGTCAAGCATTTCAAGGAAAGAAGTATCACCGGTGATATTCTTCATTTCGTAACTTTCAAAAGCACCTTTTTCTTTCGGGCCTTTCTGACGCCATACCTTTAGCGTGAAGTTTATAATTTTTTCCATTGTCTACTGATTATTAAGCTTTGTAATTACGTGTTTGAACTTTGATATACTCATAGTTCAATTCCTCTTTTATCAACTCTGGTTTAGCATCTTCGCCGGTATATTTCCAGCAAGCTACATAAGAGAAGTTCTTATCGTCGCGGAGTGCTTCGCCTTCCGGAGTTTGGAACTCTTCGCGGAAGTGACCTCCACAAGATTCTTCACGGTTCAAAGCATCGTATGCCATCAATTCTCCTGTTTCGATAAAGTCTGCCAAACGGATTGCTTTTTCGAGCTCTACGTTTAGTTCATTAACGTTTCCGGGGATGCGGACATTGCTCCAGAAGTCTTTTCTTACTTCTTTGAGTTGAGCAAGAGCAGTCTCCAAAGTTTCCTTAGTACGTCCCATTCCTACGAAGTCCCACATGATGTGACCTAACTTCTTGTGAATAGAATCTACAGAATGCTTACCGTTGATGTTCTTAATCTTATTAATCTTTTCGCTTACTTCCTTTTCTGCTGCAATAAATTCGGGCAGGTCGGTAGAGAAGCGGGGAACTTGGATTTGGTCGGCAAGATAGTTTTGAATAGTATAAGGAAGAACGAAATATCCATCTGCCAAACCTTGCATTAATGCAGAAGCACCTAAACGGTTAGCACCATGATCGGAGAAGTTAGCTTCACCAATGGCAAACAATCCGGGGATAGAAGTCATTAGTTCGTAGTCTACCCAAATTCCGCCCATTGTATAGTGGATAGCAGGATAAATCATCATTGGAGTCTTATAAGGATTCTCGTCGGTGATTTCTTCGTACATATCAAAAAGATTACCATAGCGAGCTCTTACCACATCTTCGCCTAAACGACCGATAGCTTCAGAGAAATCAAGATATACGGCTAGACCTGTTCCGTTTACGCCAAAGCCTGCATCGCAACGCTCTTTAGCTGCACGCGAAGCAACGTCGCGAGGTACTAAATTGCCGAATGCCGGATAGCGACGTTCCAAATAGTAATCGCGGTCTTCTTCTTTTATCTCGGTAGGTTTCATCTTAGCTTCTTGAAGAGCCTTAGCGTGTTCTAGTTTTTTAGGAACCCAAATACGTCCGTCGTTACGGAGGGACTCTGACATTAAGGTAAGTTTAGACTGAACATCACCGTGTACAGGAATACAAGTAGGATGAATTTGAGCAAAGCAAGGGTTAGCAAAGTATGCGCCTTTACGGTAGCATTGGATAGCTGCCGAACCGTTGCAAGCCATTGCGTTGGTTGATAAGAAGAAAGTATTTCCATAACCACCTGTGCCGATAACTACAGCATGAGCGGAGAAACGTTCAATCTTACCGCTTACTAAGTTGCGGGCAATGATACCACGAGCACGACCATCGATGATGACTAAGTCGAGCATTTCGTAACGAGTATATAGTTTCACATTTCCTTGTTGTACCTGACGGCTCAATGCGGAATATGCGCCTAATAGTAATTGTTGTCCGGTTTGACCGCGGGCGTAGAACGTACGTGAAACTTGTGCGCCACCGAAAGAACGGTTGTCAAGTAAACCACCATATTCACGAGCAAAAGGAACACCTTGAGCTACGCATTGGTCGATGATAGCGTTCGAAACTTCGGCTAAACGATAAACATTTGCTTCGCGAGCACGATAATCGCCACCTTTGATTGTATCATAGAACAGACGGTAAACAGAGTCACCATCGTTAGGATAGTTCTTTGCAGCATTGATACCTCCTTGTGCAGCGATAGAGTGTGCGCGACGGGGAGAATCTTGAATGCAGAAGTTAAGTACTTTGAAACCCATACCGCCTAAAGAAGCAGCTGCCGAAGCTCCGGCAAGACCTGTGCCCACAACGATAATGTCGAGGCGACGTTTGTTCGATGGGTTAACTAGTTTTTGATGAGCTTTATAGTTTGTCCATTTCTCGGCCAATTGACCTTCAGGAATCTTTGAATCTATCTTAGTCATAATTATTGTTTTTCGATTTTCTGATTATAATATCACTTTTAAATGCTTAGCATCCCATAAGAGACTTAGCGTAGAAGAATACCACTACAAGAGCAAAGCCTGCAAAGATGACAGTTGCGAAGATGTTAGAAACACATTTCCAACGTTCAAACCATTCTTTGTTGCTCCAACCTAAAGTCTGTAATGCACTCCAAAAGCCGTGAGTTAAGTGGAACCAGATAGCTACAAACCATACTAAGTAAAGGATTACGTAGACGATGTTGCTGAAATACAGTTGGATATATTCAGCACCTGCGGTAGGACCGAACTCTCCCAAATCGTGCACACCGATAATTTCGGCGAATTGCATCTTGTACCAAAACTGCGCAAAGTGCAAGCCAAGACCAAGAATCACGATGATGCCTAGTACAAGCATGTTTTGAGAAGCCCATTCCACGGTCTTAGGTTTCTCCACTACGGCATAACGTTCAGTTCCGCGAGCTGTGCGGTTTTGAATAGTTAACCAAAAAGCATAGACGATATGAATCAGAAATCCTGCAGCTAAAACTAGTGTAGCCGCTAAAGCGTACCAGTTAGCACCCAAGAATTCACAAACCATGTTGTAGCCTTCCATTGAGAAGACCGCCACAAGGTTCATCGCCATGTGAAATGTTAGAAACAGAATGAGGAACAGTCCTGAAACACTCATGACTACCTTCCTACCTACTGATGAATTACTTAACCACATAAATGATTGAATTTAGATTATTTAATTGTTAGAACTATAGCTTTCGTGTATATAGTCTTGTTACTTCGTGCAAAAGTACGAGAATTCTATATATTAAGCAAGCGATTAAAGAAATAATTCTCTAATACAAGTACTTACTATAAACAAGTAGAACCTCTCTGCCGAGTAAAGGGCAAAGAGGTTCTTTAAAGAGAGAGAGTTGAAAGAAAATTATAAGATGTGAATACCTTTTATTTTCCCAAGTTTTTCTTGCATAAGAGGCTTCCCTTTGCAACTTATTTCACCACTTCCACTGACCGACGCTTTCAACTTATTGCTTGCGTGGCAATTTATTTCACCGCTTCCGTTGATTGATGCTTCCGTGTTGTTAGATACTAGATTAGAAGCATCGATGTTTCCTGAATTTTGGAGCTTTAAGTTTGCGTTCTCTGTCTTGCCTTCTAATTCCATATCACCCGAACCTTGTAGAGAAGCTGTTATTGAAGTGCAGCCTATGCCTTTGATTTGCACATCGCCCGAACCATTGAGAACAACGGCTGTGGTTTTTGCTTGGCAATGCTTTTTAATATTTATGTCTCCCGAGCCATTAAGATCAATTGATGCTTGAGTAGATTCAACTCCCCCCATCTTGATGTCTCCCGAACCATTCAAACTTATCTTACTTGTTTGTGCATAGATATTGCCTTCCAATTCTATGTCTCCCGAACCATTGAGAGCAGCATTGAAAGCAGAAGAACATTCGATGTTTCCGTTGCTCTTGATGTCGCCTGAACCTTGCAAACTTAGATTTAAGCTATTACTTTGGATAGCTCCTTTCAACACGATGTCTCCCGATCCTTGCAATAAAACATCCTTTAGCATAGGGGAGCTTACTAATACTTTTAAACGAGTATTTCCATTATAAGAAATATTGACATCCGGCTTAAAATGTACAATAAGAGTATTGTTGGCTACTTTTATATTGAGTAAGTCCACTAAATTGTCAGAACCATATACTTGCACTTTCGTTTTTCCGTCTGTGCTTTGGTTAAATATCAAAGTAGGGCTACCCATTAATTTAATAGCGTCAAAGTCCGACACCTTTATGTCTTTGGTTATATACGTACTGCTAGCCTTTATTCTCTTGGAAAATGCGGCACAAGAGGTTGTGGTGCTTATTAATAAGAGAATAGCTAGAACAACATAAGCGTTTTTCATTATTGCTTTCATGTTTTTTGTTTTTAAGTTTATATACATTAGACGTTTCGACTTGGTAAAAGGTTGCAAAGTTTTGAATAAAAAATAGTTTTTTTTTTAAAACGAAGAGACTGCCCTCTTTAAGCGAAGAAAGCAGTCTCTTTTTAATAAGATAATGGGAGAAAATGATTATTACTTTTTCTCTTTTTGCTTAGTTCCTATGTCCGGACCCTTGGGAGCAGTAATGCTTATTAGGTTCATGTCAAAGATTAGTGTAGAATAGCCCGGTATCTTAGGCAAACTACCTGCTGAGCCGTAAGCTACCTGCCAAGGAAAATAAACAACCCAACGGTCGCCTACTCTCATGTGTTGCAATACGTCTGTCCATCCCGATACTCCTCCCCTTTGAACAAAGGAATTAACCAATGATTTCAAAGGAACGTTTATTTCAGGATCAGGGTTTGTCCCTTTAAAGTTCTGGTCAAACATTTTGTTGTTGATTAGCGTTCCGCGATAATAAACTTCCACGGTATCGTTGTACAGAGCCATCTCTCCTATACCTTCGTACCCTTTAACAGCTTTGGCATAAATACGATAATTCACATCGTGAGGTTTGCTCATTGGAGTAATTTCCATTAAAGGACCTGCACCTACGGGTTGCGCTTGGTATGCAGTTCTCAATGAATCCATAAACTGTTCGTTTCGGACTCTCCAATCGGAACCGTATTCGTCCACCTCTTTCGTTTCCTTACAAGAAGTAAGCGACAAAGAGGAGACAAACAGAACTGTAATCAATAAATAAAAACTTTTGTTCATAGGTTTTTTTTAAATCAATGTCTTCAACAGGCTAGTTATACTAACCTTATCGGCTATAATATTGTTTAAGTCGGCTATGGCTACTCGTTCTTGTTCCATCGTGTCGCGATGACGGATGGTTACGCAATTGTCTTCCATTGTTTGATGGTCTACTGTTACGCAATAAGGAGTACCGATAGCATCTTGACGACGATAGCGTTTGCCGATGCTGTCCTTTTCGTCGTATTGGCAATTGAAATGGAATCTCAACTCGTTGATAATCTCACGTGCTTTCTCAGGCAGACCGTCTTTCTTTACCAACGGAAGCACAGCTAGCTTCACCGGAGCAAGAGCTGCGGGAAGTTTGAGTACTACGCGGCTTTCGCCATTTGCCAATTGTTCTTCGCAAAAAGAAGCAAACATAATGCTTAGGAACATACGGTCTACACCGATAGATGTTTCAACTACATACGGGGTGTACGATTCGTTTAGTTCGGGGTCGAAGTATTTAATATTCTTTCCCGAGAACTTCTCATGCTGACTTAAGTCGAAGTTTGTGCGAGAGTGTACGCCCTCTACTTCTTTGAATCCGAATGGCATCAAAAATTCTATGTCGGTTGCTGCGTTAGCATAGTGAGCTAGTTTGTCGTGGTCGTGGAAGCGATAGTTGCTTTCACCAAAGCCAAGAGCTAAATGCCATTTCAATCTGGTAGCTTTCCATTGCTTAAACCATCCTAGTTCTTCACCCGGACGAACAAAGAATTGCATCTCCATTTGTTCGAACTCACGCATACGAAAGATAAATTGACGAGCTACAATTTCGTTACGGAAAGCTTTTCCTATTTGTGCGATACCGAAAGGAATTCTCATTCTACCGGTCTTTTGCACGTTCATGTAGTTAACAAAAATACCTTGTGCCGTTTCGGGACGAAGATAAATCTTTGAAGCTCCTTCGCTGGTCGAACCCATTTCGGTAGAGAACATCAAGTTGAATTGACGCACTTCCGTCCAATTCTTTGTGCCGGAGATAGGACAAGCTATTTCTTCGTCTACGATAATCTGGCGAAGTTCCACAAAGTTATTATCGTTTAATGCCTTTGCATAGCGTTCGTGCAAAGCATCGCGTTTAGTTTGATGTTCGAGTACACGACCGTTAGTAGAACGATATTCTGCTTCGTTGAAGTTTTCGCCGTATTTCTTTGCAGCTTTCTCTACTTCTTTGTTTATCTTATCATCGTACTTGGCTAATTGGTCTTCAATCAGCACATCGGCACGATAACGTTTCTTTGAATCCTTATTATCAATCAAAGGGTCGTTGAATGCGTCAACGTGTCCCGATGCCTTCCAAATAGTAGGGTGCATGAAGATGGCAGAATCAATGCCGACAATATTCTCATGAAGCAACACCATACTGTCCCACCAATACTTTTTGATATTGTTTTTTAGCTCCACTCCCATTTGACCGTAATCGTACACTGCGCCAAGTCCATCGTAGATGTCGCTCGAAGGGAATACAAAACCGTATTCCTTGCAATGTGATACTAATTTCTTGAAAACATCTTCTTGTGCCATATCTATTTTAAGTTTGTAAATTTATTAAGTCCAAATAAACTGCAAAGTAAATGATTTTTTTCAATTAAATTCGTATTTTTGCCTGCACATCGTCCAATATAGATGTAAAAAAGATAATTAGTTGTTAAAACGATAGATATTTATGAGCGAGGACACTAACGATAAGGAAGAACTGAACGAAGAAGTAAATGAAGAAGTGAGACAAGGGCACTCCGATTATAAGCCGGTCAATACTTCGGACGAACATATAAAGCATCAACTAACAGGAATGTACCAAAGTTGGTTCTTAGATTATGCTTCTTACGTAATCTTAGAGCGGGCAGTGCCACATATCAATGATGGACTCAAACCGGTGCAAAGGCGAATACTCCATTCTATGAAACGATTGGACGATGGAAGATACAACAAAGTTGCCAATATAGTAGGGCATACCATGCAATTTCATCCTCACGGTGACGCTTCTATTGGAGATGCTTTAGTACAATTAGGGCAGAAAGATTTGTTAATAGACTGTCAGGGTAACTGGGGAAATATTCTCACGGGCGATGGAGCAGCAGCTCCTCGTTATATTGAAGCTCGCTTATCGAAGTTTGCGCTCGACGTGGTGTTTAATCCTAAAACTACTGAATGGCAACAATCTTACGATGGCAGAAACAAAGAACCGGTTACTCTCCCGGTAAAGTTTCCTTTACTGTTAGCACAAGGTGTCGAAGGTATTGCCGTAGGACTTTCTTCTAAGATATTGCCTCACAACTTTAATGAACTGTGCGATGCTTCCATTGCTTATCTTCATCAAGAGCCTTTTCATATCTATCCCGATTTCCAAACTGGGGGTTCAATAGATGTATCGAAATACAACGATGGTGAACGAGGTGGTGCGGTGAAGATAAGGGCAAAGATTAATAAAATTGATAATAAGACACTTGTTATCACCGAAATACCTTATGGACGCACTACTTCGTCCGTCATTGAATCTATTCTCAAAGCAGTAGATAAAGGTAAAATAAAGGTGCGTAAGGTAGATGATAATACTTCGGCGCAGGTGGAGATATTAGTTCACCTTGCACCCGGTGCTTCGTCGGACAAAACGATAGACGCGCTCTATGCTTTCACTGATTGCGAAGTGAGCATATCGCCCAATTGTTGCGTGATTGACGAGAAGCGTCCTCATTTCCTCACCGTTAGCGATGTACTAAAGAAATCTGCCGACAATACCTTAGACTTGCTTCGTCAAGAACTGGAAATACATAAATCGGAGCTTCAAGAAAGCCTTCACTTCGCTTCGCTGGAAAAGATATTCATCGAAGAACGCATCTATAAAGACAAGGAGTTTGAACAGTCTAAATCTACCGATGAGGCTTGCGAACATATCGATGTACGATTAACGCCTTTCTATCCGATACTTATTCGTGAAGTGAACAAAGAAGATATTTTGCGATTGCTGGAGATAAAAATGGGACGAATCTTGAAGTTCAATACCGAGAAAGCGGATGAACTTATTGCTAAAATGAAAGGCGAGATAGAGGAGATAAACAATCATTTGGCACGTATAGTAGAATATACTACCGATTGGTTCAAGATGCTCAAAGAGAAGTATGGAAAGAACTTTCCCCGGTTAACGGAGTTGCGCAATTTCGATACTATCGAAGCCTCTAAGGTGGTGGAAGCTAACGAAAAACTTTATATCAACCGCGAAGAAGGATTCATCGGTACCGGTTTGAGAAAGGATGAGTTTATAGCTAACTGCTCCGATATCGACGATGTGATACTCTTCTACCGCGATGGCAAGTACAGAGTGGTGAAAGTAACCGAAAAGATGTTTATAGGCAAAAATGTGATTTATGTTAACATCTTTAAGAAAAACGATAAGCGCACTATCTACAATGCCATTTATCGGGACGGAAAAGACGGCATACACTTTATTAAACGTTTTGCCGTGACGGGACTCAATCGAGATAAAGATTACGACTTAACAAAAGGAACAGAAGGTTCACGCGTGGTCTATTTCAGTGCTAATCCCAATGGAGAAGCCGAAGTAGTGAAAGTAACGTTGAAACCCAATCCTCGCATTCGTCGGATTATCTTCGAAAAAGATTTTAGTGAAGTAGTTATCAAAGGTCGTCAAGCTATGGGCGTGCAACTCACAAGGTTCGATGTGCATAAGATAGGATTGAAACAAAAAGGAGGTTCCACGCTAGGCGGACGACAAGTATGGTTCGACCGCGACGTGCTTCGTCTCAACTATGATGGAAGAGGAGAATATTTAGGAGAGTTCCAAAGTGGCGAAAGCATTCTTGTTGTGCTCAATAATGGAGATTTCTATACGAGCAACTTCGACCTTAGCAACCATTACGAAGATAATGTAGGCATTGTGGAGAAGTTCGATTCAAACAAAATATGGTCTGCTGCGCTTTACGATGCCGACCAACAAAACTATCCTTATATCAAACGCTTCAACTTTGAGCAGAACACCCGCAAACAAAACTATTTAGGAGAGAACAAGAATAGTAAGCTTATTCTTCTTTCCGACGAATATTATCCTCGTTTGGAAGTCGTTTTTGGTGGGCACGATAGTTTCCGCGAAGCGTTGGAAATAGATGTAGACGAGTTTATTGGTGTCAAGGGATTCAAAGCCAAAGGTAAACGAATCACCACTTTCACTATTGAGACTATCAACGAGTTGGAACCTATTCGCTTCCCCAAACAAGAAGAGACGGTGAAAGAGTTGGAAGAGGAGATTGAGAACTTAGACCCGGATGCCGATAAAAGTGAAGGCGACATCATAGATGAGATAACAGGACAAATGAAATTATTCTAACTGCCTTAGGCTGCTTTTAGAATAATACCGGAGACTTCAGCAGAGCCCATCTTACCGTTAAATAAGGTAAGATGGGCTCTGCTGTTGAGTGTATTGTATATAATCGGCAAAACGAGTGCTCCATTATACTATATACAATACCAGCTTCCCGCTTTCATTTTCCCTGATTATAATTCCTGATTTACCATTAGCTTTTTTTGTTTAAAAAAAATGTGTCGCTTTTATTCCTTTTGTTGTGAACACGATGTTTGCGCCTAAGCTATCGGAAAAACTAAAATAACGCACTGAATAAAATAGAATTAATATTTGACCAAATGCAAATAAAAGCCTTACTTTGCGTGAATATTAATTGAAACATACTGTG
>JAVVPX010000038.1:0-4850 GCA_036655555.1 Bacteroidaceae bacterium
CTTGAGCATGAGAAAGTAATTGGTAAGTTTCGCCAAACACAATATTCACGCCACTATCACCTATGTATTTTAAATAATAATTAGGAGCTATTCCCGGTGCACCTGCTAATACCAATTGGTAATCTTCGAACGAAGAGGCCGCTTTAATCATATCGGGCAAGTTGTCCGCTATTTCTTGCTTACGACTGCCTGCCAAAAGAGCAATTATAGGTTTTTCAACCAATTCGTTTTCGGTTATGAAATTATCGGGCATAGTTGACTGCCGCGTCTTGAAATCCATTACCGCATCCACGCACGGATTACCTATATAATGGATAGGATATTGATGTTTCTTAAAAAAATCCACTTCAAAAGGAAGAATAGAAAATAGCTCGTCCACGTCCCTCTTAATATTTTTGATACGATACTCTTTCCATGCCCATATCTTTGGAGAAATATAGTAGTAGATAGGTATCTGAGTATTCTTCTTGATAAACTGAGCAATAGAGAGATTAAAACCGGGATAGTCTACCAAGATAAGTACATCGGGCGCATACGAAATAATATCTTGTTTGCAATGTTTCATATTCGTAAAAATAGTTCGCAGATGAAGCAACACCGGTACAAAACCCATATATGCCAACTCTTTGTAATGCTTCACACAAAATCCTCCTTGCGTTTTCATCAAATTGCCTCCAAAAAAGCGAAATTCCGCTTGCTTATCTTCGCGTTTGAGTGCAGCCATCAAGTTAGAGGCGTGTAAATCGCCCGAAGCTTCTCCTACTATCAAATAATACTTCATTGCTGTTTAGTCTTAATTCAAATCGTTCAATTCAGCTTTTAACTTATCCATTAAATCATAATCCGTTACGTCTATCTTTGTTGGTGTAATCGCCACATATCCGTTAGCTAGCGCCCATTGGTCTGTATCTGTTTGTTCCGGTTCTCCATTTTCAAATTCTCCGGTTAGCCAAAAATAATCACCGTGATGAGGATGTTTGCGTTTCTCCCATTCATTGTCCCATCTCCCAATAGCTTGACGGCATATCTTCACTCCACGATAATCTTTTCGAAGCGGAAAGTTCACATTCAAGCATGTACCTTCGGGCAGCCCCGAAGCAATCACTCGTGCAGTTATCTCACGAATAAGCGAAGCAGTGGGAGCAAAATCGGCATTATACGCATGGTCGCACAATGAATAGCCGATAGAGGGGATACCTTTCATGCAACCTTCTTTCACCACACCCATAGTTCCCGAATAGTGTACGTTTATAGTCGAATTATCTCCGTGATTAATGCCACCAATCACCACATCCGGACAAAACTCCGGAAAGGCAAACAGGGCTAGTTTAATGCAATCGGCAGGTGTTCCGGTACATTTATAAATTGTCAGTCCTTCTTCTTTTCGTACCAAACTATACTTTACGGGAATGCCGGCAGTCAGCGCACACGACATACCCGAGCGAGCTGAATCGGGAGCCATCACCAACAAATCGCCTAATGGACGTAAATAATCTATCAATTCATTAATTCCCTTAGCCTCTACCCCATCGTCGTTGGATATAAGTATTTGTGGTCTCTTGTTTCTCATCTTTTTTCTATATCTTTTGCACAAAAGTAAGAAAAAAAACAAAGTCCACCTAATATTAACTTATTTAGAATATTTCCCGATACACGTGACAATAGGGAGTAGTACCTTTATGCTCGTAATATTGTTGATGATAATCTTCGGCTTTCCAAAAGATAGAAGCAGACTTCAACATCGTGGCTACCTTATATCCTTTTTCAGTGAGTATCTTGATGTATTTCTCCGCTATCGCCTTTTCTTCCGGCGAAGAATAAAAGACACACGACAAGTATTGTGGACCAATGTCCGGACCTTGACCATTGGTTTGGGTAAAGTCGTGCGTCTCAAAAAACAGTTTAACTAAGTCCTCATACGATGTTTCGGACGAGTTATATGTCACCTCCGTCGTTTCCAAATGTCCCGTTTGCTTGCCACACACTTCTTCGTAAGTTGGATTCTTTACCTTTCCACCCATAAATCCTACGGCAGTGCCTATCACTCCCTTCCCTTTCATAAAATAATATTCCGTTCCCCAAAAGCAGCCCGAAGCAAAATAAGCTTTCCTCGATGTTGATTCCGTTGTCGGCACAAACTTCATCGAAATGGAATTAACACAGTGCCGAGTATTTTTGTGCGTAAATCCTTCGCCTGTAAACACATGACCTAAATGAGCACCACAACGAGCACAAAGTATTTCGGTTCGTTGCCCATCCGCATCCCGTACTTTAGTAATAGCTCCCGGTAATTCATCGTCAAACGAAGGCCAACCGCACATGGAACTAAATTTATCTTCCGAACGATACAAAGGCGCGTCGCAACGTTTACATACATAAGTCCCTTTTTCTTTTGTATCTACATACTTTCCGACGAATGGGCGTTCAGTACCTTTTTGAACCATCACTTTCTCCTCTTCGGGAGTTAACTTATTCCATTCCATATTCTTATCTTTTAATTGTTTCTGACTACTACTTTGTCCACACGAAAACGAGGTAAATGCCAAGCTCCACATTAATAATATACCTATCAAACCTGTCCGAGATAATTTTATTTGCATATAGAGATATTTGAATGATAAATAAAGGTGCAATATATGTATAATTCAATAAACGGCTACAAAGGGAATGGATTAATTTGCAAATAAACTAGTAAAAAAGCTCAAAAAACAATTACTGCTTAAATACTTTTCTCCTATTTTTATCAATTTAACTCCAAAGAAACTCTCCCTTTGCTGAATGTAAGAAATCTTAATGTTATGCAACCCAATATAAAAAGGTTCAATTATTGGATAGAAATACGTATCTTTGCCGGCTCGCAGAAATTAAAGCTGAATATAATGGTCGAAAAGACACTTAGAGTTATGAACAATATAGGTGACTTATCAACAATTTAAGCAATGATTTCTTTTTTTTGTAGGCACTTTAAGTTATTATTGCTTATTTCGCCGCCAATAAAAACAGATAGGATATGGGAAAAATAATCGCTTTAGCTAATCAAAAAGGAGGAGTTGGAAAAACTACTACTACGATTAATCTCGCTGCGTCGTTAGCTACGCTTGAGAAAAAAGTTTTAGTGGTAGATGCTGATCCTCAAGCGAATTCATCTTCCGGCTTGGGAGTAGATATCAAACAAGCCGAATGTTCCATTTATGAATGTATCATCAATCAAGCGAATATTAAAGATGCTATTTACACTACCGACATCGAAGGACTAGACGTGATACCCTCACACATTGACCTTGTGGGCGCAGAAATAGAAATGCTCAACTTAGAAAACAGAGAAAAAGTATTAAAAAAGTTGCTTACTCCACTCAAGAAAGAATATGATTACATATTTATAGATTGTTCACCTTCTCTAGGACTTATAACCATCAATTCGCTAACAGCGGCCGATTCGGTTATCATCCCTGTACAATGTGAATATTTTGCGCTGGAAGGTATCAGTAAACTATTAAATACTATCAAAATTATTAAATCGAAGCTGAATCCATCCTTAGAAATAGAAGGTTTTCTGTTGACTATGTACGATTCTCGTCTGCGTTTGGCAAACCAAATATACGATGAAGTAAAAAAACATTTCCAAGAGCTAGTGTTCAAGACTGTGATTCAACGCAACGTAAAGTTAAGCGAAGCTCCCAGTCATGGCATTCCGGTCATTCTTTACGATGCAGACTCCACCGGTTCTAAAAACCATATTGCTTTAGCACAAGAACTTATTAAACGAAATAGCAAATAAAAGAGATGGCAGCACATAAGAAATTTACTTTAGGCAGAGGATTAGACGCTCTCATTTCTATGGACGAGGTAAAAACTGAAGGTTCCTCCTCTATCAACGAAATAGAAATAGACAAAATAGTCGCCAATCCCAATCAACCGCGTAGAGAATTCGACCAAGTAGCTCTACAAGAGTTAGCGGAATCTATCAAAGAAATAGGTATAATACAGCCCATTACCTTACGCAAGCTATCCGACGATTCGTACCAAATCATTGCAGGTGAACGTCGCTACCGAGCTTCGTTATTAGCCGGATTAAAAACAGTAACTGCTTATATTCGTACTGCGGATGATGAGAACATGATGGAAATGGCTCTAATAGAAAACATACAACGCGAAGACCTAAATTCTCTCGAAATAGCCTTAGCCTATCAGCATCTCATTGAACAATATGAGCTAACACAAGAAAAGCTAAGCGAACGAGTAGGCAAAAAAAGAACTACTATCGCCAATTATATACGTTTATTGAAGCTCCCGGCTCAAATACAAGTAGCACTGCAAAATAAACAAATAGACATGGGGCACGCTCGTGCTTTGTTGGCATTAGATAATCCTAAAATACAAATGAAAATATACGAGGAAATCCTCGAACATGGCTATTCGGTACGCAAAGTAGAAGAATTGGTAAAATCTCTTAGCGAAGGAGAAGCGGTGAAAAGCGGAGACAAAAAGATTACTTCCGGTAGTACCAAACTTCCTGAAGAATTCAATCTGCTAAAAAAACATTTATCGGGATTCTTCAATACGAAAGTACAATTATCGTGCACCTCAAAAGGGAAAGGGAAAATAAGCATCCCTTTCAGCAACGAAGAAGACTTAGAAAGAATTATGGAAATTTTCGACACCCTAAAAGAAAAGAAATAAATAAGGAACTTGATAAAGCCTGCATATACATATCGTCTTCTTTTCACCCTGCTTCTATGTATCGCACAGATGGCAGAAGGAAGTGTATATGCTTTTGATTCTGAAGCAAAGAAAGACTCTACTATTAACATTCCTAAAGCCCGGCTGCACCGAATAGTAACTAACCAAGA
>JAVVPX010000038.1:4860-21542 GCA_036655555.1 Bacteroidaceae bacterium
GATTCTAAAGATTCCTTAATAACCGACAGCCTAATAAAAGTCAACAACGAAAGTTACAAAAAAATTAAAGCTCCTGTAGATACAGCTACAATAGTCACAACTACCGATAGTATAGCCAGTAAAAAAGCAGAAAAGAAACTCTTTATTCCTAACCCAATGAGAGCTACATGGTTGGCAGTTATCATTCCCGGAGCAGGACAGATATACAATAGAAAGTTTTGGAAGTTGCCTATCTATTACGGAGGATTTGTGGGTTGTGCTTATGCACTCACTTGGAACAATCAAATGTATAAAGATTATTCTCAAGCTTATCTCGACATCATGGATAGCAATCCAAATACAAATAGTTTTCTCGACTTTCTACCTCCCAATTATAAACTATCTAGCGTAGAAACAAAAAGAGTACAAAGCATCTTTAAAAGACAAAAAGATTTTTATCGAAGGAACAGAGATTTGAGTATTTTTGCATTCATCGGTGTATATTTACTTTCTATCGTAGATGCATACGTAGATGCCGAGCTCTCTAATTTTGACATTTCGCAGGACTTAAGCCTTAAGGTTGAACCAGCTGTTATTAACGATCGACACGGGCGTGGAAACTCGCTTGGATTGCAATGTAGCATCAAATTCTAAGACAACAACATGAAGAACTTTTTATTATCCTCATTTCTATTTCTACTAACAGCCACGCAAGTCGGCGCACAAAGTGTCAATGTCACCGTTCAGTCCAAAGATGGAGACAAACACGAAGAGAGTATCGAACTTCCCGAAAGTATGAGCTACGAAATAGACAGTTTATTAAGTGATTGGAACTCTAGAAGTTATATTATTGGTAATGGAGACTGCCAAACAAAAGATGTTAATCCTCTTTTTAGCGATTCGGAATATATCGATCGTCTTTCACGCATTCCTTCCATAATGGAAATGCCTTACAACGACATCGTTCGCAAGTTTATTGATGTATATACAGGAAGACTTCGTCACAATACTTCTTATATGTTAGGAGCGGCAAACTTTTATATTCCAATTTTCGAAGAAGCACTAGATGTATACAACATTCCTCAAGAACTCAAATATCTTCCTATTATTGAGTCCGCATTACAACCTACTGCCGTATCAAGAGTAGGTGCATCAGGACTTTGGCAATTTATGATTGGTACAGGAAAATACTACGGATTAGAATCGAATAGCTTAATAGACGAACGTCGCGACCCAATAAAATCAACATGGGCTGCAGCTCGATATCTTAAAGATTTATATGCTATCTATCAAGATTGGAACTTAGTAATAGCAGCCTACAATTGCGGACCGGGTAACATCAACAAAGCTATCCGTAGAGCGGGTGGCAGCAAAGATTATTGGGCTATTTACAACTATCTTCCTAAAGAGACGAGAGGTTACGTACCGGCATTTATTGCTGCCAACTATGTTATGACTTACTATTGCGACCACAATATTTGTCCAATGGAGAATACACTGCCCGCAAATACAGATACCGTACAAGTAACCAAAGATTTACATTTTGAACAAATAGCAGATATTTGTGGTATCAACGTGGAGCAAATAAGAAGTCTCAACCCACAATATAAACGAGACATCGTACCGGGAAACACCAAATCGTATCCATTAAGACTACCTCAAAATTATATTAGTACCTTTATTGACAGTCAAGATACCATCTATGCTCACCGTGCTAATGAACTTTTCACCAAAAGAAAAACAGTATCGGCTAGAGAAGATGCAGTGTCAAAACAATATTCTTCCCGAAAGACTACTTACCACAAAATAAAAAATGGAGATACATTATCTACCATCGCTAGAAAATATGGAGTGAGCGTTAGTTCGATAAAAAAATGGAATAACCTAAGAAGTACAAGGATAGCAGCCGGCAAAAGACTTAGAATCTGTCGTTAAAGAATTTATGCATACATTTAGATAAATAGCTTGCAACATTGATAAATTTGATTATTTTTGCAGAACAGACCAATAGAAAGGGATCAAAGCAATGGACGATATAAGCAACAAAGAATTAGTTGATGAGGAAATGATTAATCAGGGCTTTCAAGAGCTATTGAATAGTTATCTTACCACTAAACATCGAAAGAAAGTTGAAATAATCACTAAAGCTTTTAACTTTGCCAAACAAGCTCACAAAGGAGTTAAACGATTATCTGGTGAACCTTATATCATGCACCCAATCGCTGTTGCTAAAATCGTTTGCACCGAGATAGGTTTAGGTTCTACTTCTATTTGTGCCGCTCTGCTCCACGACGTAGTCGAAGACACTGACTATACGGTCGAAGATATAGAAAATATTTTCGGAACAAAAATTGCTCAGATAGTAGACGGATTAACTAAAATATCGGGAGGTATCTTTGGCGACCGAGCTTCCGCTCAAGCAGAAAATTTCAAGAAGTTATTGCTCACGATGAGTGATGACATACGAGTAATACTTATCAAGATAGCCGACCGTCTGCACAATATGCGAACTTTAGGTTCGCAATTGCCCAATAAACAATATAAGATTGCCGGAGAAACCTTATATATCTATGCTCCATTAGCTAATCGTCTGGGGCTCAATAAGATTAAAACAGAACTTGAAAATTTAAGTTTCCGATACGAACATCCCGAAGAACATGCGCTGATAGAAGAAAAACTAAAAGAAACCGAAACCGAGCGTAAGGAAGTATTCGAAAAATTCACTACACCTATCCGTGCCCAACTAGACAAGATGGGAATTAGCTATCAACTCGCCGCCAGAGTAAAATCACCTTATTCTATATGGAATAAGATGCAAACTAAACATATTCCTTTCGAAGAAATATATGATATCTTAGCGGTGCGTATTATCTTCTCTCCCAAAAATTCAGAAGAAGAACTAAACGAATGTTTTAATATTTACGTTTCTGTTTCTAAAATATACAAGCCTCATCCTGACAGATTACGTGATTGGGTTAGTCATCCTAAAGCAAACGGTTATCAAGCACTACACGTTACTTTGATGAGCAACAGCGGTCAATGGATAGAAGTGCAAATTCGTAGCGAACGAATGAACGATGTAGCAGAACAAGGTTTTGCCGCACATTGGAAATATAAAGAAGGAGGAGGCAGCGAAGACGAGGGAGAACTCGAAAAGTGGCTAAAAACGATCAAAGAAATATTAGACGATCCACAACCTGACGCAATGGATTTCCTCGATACCATCAAGCTAAATTTATTTGCTTCGGAGATATTTGTATTCACACCTAAAGGAGAAATAAAGACGATGCCACAGAATTGTACGGCACTCGATTTTGCCTTTTCTATTCACACATTCTTAGGTAGCCATTGTATTGGAGCTAAAGTGAATCATAAACTCGTACCTCTCAGCCACAAGCTACAAAGTGGAGATCAGGTGGAGATACTAACTTCCAAATCGCAACACGCACAACCTTCATGGATAGAATTTGCTACCACAGCAAAAGCAAAAGCAAAAATATTAGCCGTACTAAAAAGAGACCAGCGCGAAGTCCAGAAAATAGGAGAAAAGCTTTTAAACGAATTCTTTAAGTTAGAAGGAATAGAACCAACAAATGAGAACACTGAGAAACTCTGTTTATTGCATAAAATAGCAGACAAAGAAAATTTATTAATTGCTATCGGACAAAAGAATTTCGTTCTCGGAGAAATGGATAAGAACACATTAAAAGAAAAGTCTAACACCAATAGTTGGATGAAATATCTTTCTTTCTCCTTTGGTAACAGCAAAGATACTAAACCAAAAACAGAGGAGTTACTTTCCGCTCAGGATATTGACCGCAAAAAGGTACTGAAACTCACCGAAGAAAACATTCGAAAGAGCTATGCAATTGCTACTTGCTGTAACCCTATCCCGGGGGACGATGTATTGGGATATATTGATGATAGCAATCACATTATCATTCACAAACGGCAATGTCCTGTTGCCACCAAACTGAAGAGTAGTTATGGTAATCGTATCATTGCCGCATCGTGGGATACTCACAAAAGTTTATCTTTTCCCATATATCTATATATAAAAGGTATTGATAGTGTGGGTTTACTAAATCAAATCACTCAAATAATATCTCAGCAATTAGGCGTGAACATTCGCAAATTAGCTATCGAAAGTAACGATGGTATTTTTGAAGGAAAGATACAACTCATGGTTCACGATGCAGACGATGTAAAGATACTTATCGATAAACTACGAAAAATAAACAATTTAAAGTCCGTTATTCGAGTAGAAGAATAAGCCTTTTTCTCTCTATTAACAAACAATTGCTATGAAAAAACTGTTATCACTTCCTCCTAATCTGGTGGAATGTTTCCATGATATAGAAAAAGCTGACCGTACTGAATGGTTTTGTACTTCCGACCCTATTGGCAGTAAATTAGGTTCAGGCGGAGGAACTGCTTGGTTATTGGAATCGTGCAAACAAGAAGTTTCGCCTACACAAGATTTTCTGGCTTGGTTAGGTACCGAAAAACGTATTCTATTACATGCCGGCGGTCAAAGCCGACGTTTACCCGGTTATGCTCCTTCAGGTAAAATCCTAACTCCTATTCCTACTTTTAGATGGGCAAGAGGACAACGCTTAGAACAGAATTTACTCTCTTTACAGCTTCCTTTGTATGAGCAAATTATGGAGAAAGCTCCCGATTCACTACACACATTGATTGCGAGTGGAGATGTTTATATTCGTACCGATCAACCATTGCAAACTATTCCCAACGCTGATGTAGTATGTTACGGATTATGGGTAGACCCTAACTTAGCTAAAAATCATGGTGTATTTGTTTCATCACGCGACAATTCCGATAAGCTGGACTTTATGTTACAGAAACCATCGGTCGAGGAATTGGGGAGCTTAACGCAAACTCATCTATTCTTAATGGATATAGGCGTTTGGTTATTGAGCGACCGAGCCATTGATTTATTAGTAAAACGTTCAAAGAAGAACGGAAAACTCTCTTATTATGATATGTATTCGGAGTTTGGGCTTACTCTGGGCGAGCATCCTCGTCTCGTAGATAAAGAGCTCAATCAGTTGAGCGTAGCTGTTTTGCCTTTATCAGGCGGTGCTTTCTATCACTACGGTACTAGCCGTGAACTTATATCTTCGACCTTAGCGGTACAGAATCTAGTCAACGATCAACGAGAAATTATGCATCGAAAGGTTAAGCCGCATCCTGCTATGTTTGTACAAAATGCAGAAGTAGGGCGTAAACTCACAGCCGATAATTCAGAGATATGGATTGAAAACAGTGCCGTAGGCAAAGATTGGAATATTCATCAGCAGACAATTATCACGGGAGTACCAATGAATGATTGGAAGTTGAGCATTCCATCCGGTATTTGTATCGATGTTGTTCCTTTGGGAGACGAAGATTATGTAGCTCGTCCGTATGGCTTTAATGATGCTTTCAAGGGTGCGTTGGCAAAAGAAGATACAATTTATTTAGGTGAACCGATACAAAAATGGTTATCCGTTAGAGGAATCAATATAAACGGAATAGAAGGGAATCATGATTTACAAGCCGCTCGTTTATTTCCTGTTTGTTCATCTATTGATGAGCTAGGCGTGGTGATGCGTTGGATGGTTTCCGAGCCCGAATTAGTAGAAGGTAAATCTATATGGGAACGCAGCCGCAAACTATCAGCCGACGAAATATCCACCTACGCCAATTTGCATCGTTTAAATGCTCAACGGGAAGCTTTTCGCAAAAAGAATTGGATTGGGCTGGCACATAACTACGAACGTAGTGTGTTCTATCAATTAAATTTAAAGGATGCCGCTGAACAGTTTGCTTCTTATTCATTGGATTTACCTGAGCCATTGCCGAACTCAGCCCCATTGATGACTCGAATTAGCGATAGTATGTTCCGAGCACAAGTTCAACAACTCAAAGGTTTACCTTTTAATAATTATGAAAGCGATGCTTTTCGCCTTATGCAAGAGGGATTAACCGCTACTGCTTTAGCCGGAAAACAGCAACCTCGCTTATCGGTTTATGCCGATCAGATAGTATGGGGACGTAGTCCTGCTCGCATTGATTTAGCCGGCGGATGGACAGATACACCTCCTTTTTGCTTAAACGAAGGAGGTAATGTTGTAAATATAGCTATTGAGCTTAACGGACAACCACCCTTACAAGTTTATGTAAAGCCTTGCAAACAATATAAAATCATTCTTCGTTCTATCGATTTAGGAGCAATGGAAACGGTGACTACTTACGAAGAGCTTCACAATTTTGCTCAAGTTGGTTCCCCATTCTCTATACCAAAAGCCGCATTGGTGCTGGCAGGTTTTCAACCCGGCTTTTCTACTGAATTATATTCCACGTTAGAATCGCAACTGAAAGCATTCGGTTCCGGTATAGAAGTTACTTTATTATCTGCCATTCCTGCAGGTTCCGGATTGGGAACAAGTTCTATTCTCGCTTCTACCATATTGGGAGCAATTTCCGACTTCTGCGGATTAAATTGGGATAAGAACGAAATATGTAACCGTACGCTAATTTTAGAACAATTACTTACTACCGGTGGCGGCTGGCAAGACCAATATGGAGGAGTACTTAGAGGAGTTAAACTCCTACAAACACATAGCGGAATGGATCAAAGCCTGCAAGTTCGTTGGCTTCCCGATTTTTTATTTACCGGAGCTGAATATCAAAAGTGTCATTTACTATATTACACAGGAATAACTCGTACCGCCAAAGGTATTCTAGCAGAGATAGTACGAGGTATGTTCCTTAATTCAACAACACATTTGTCCTTGCTTAATGATATGAAAAATCATGCGCTCGATTTATATGAAGCTATTCAACAAGGTAACTTTGATGAAATGGGACGCTTAGTAGGCAAAAGTTGGAGACTAAATCAAGCGCTTGATTCCGGCACAAATCCGGCTGTTATTGAAGCTGTTACTCGCCAAATTGATGATTACTGTTTAGGATATAAGCTTCCCGGTGCAGGCGGTGGCGGCTATCTTTATATGGTAGCTAAAGACATAGAAGCGGCTACAAGGATTAAAAACATCCTAACGCAGAATCCTCTTAACAATTGTGCTCGTTTTGTGGATATGACGTTATCAGATAAAGGACTGCAAGTAAGTCGGAGCTAGTAACTATTGCTTCAATAGTTACAGCATATCCAACTCTTTCCTTATGTCTAGCAACTCTTTTTTAATAGTGTTCAGTCGAGCGATAACCTCCATCGACTGAACGCTATTTTCTTTATTATCTTTCAGCCGCTGACGGGCGCCTTGCAGGGTTAATCCTTTTTCTTTCACAAGATGATAAATGAGACGAATGCTCTCCAAATCTTCTTTTCGATATTGGCGAGTACCTTTTGAATTCTTCTTCGGATTGATACTAGAAAACTCCTTTTCCCAATAACGCAAAAGTGACTCGTTGACACCAAACATCTCCGCCACTTCTCCTATGGAATAGTATAACTTTAATTCTTTAACTGCATTGTATGCCATTTCTTTTTGTTTTTAGTCGAACACTTTACCGTGATTAGCGGCTATCTGAATCATTTTATCGTAATCTTCTGCACTCAAATCCATAAAGTAATAGTTCACCGGATTAACTCTCTCTCCTTTCACTATCACTTCATAATGTAAATGCGGACCGGTACTTCGTCCGCTACTACCAACTCCGCCTATCACTTCGCCACGAACGACTTTCTTTCCCATTTTTGTGCGGAAATCACGCAAATGAGCATAACGAGTTCGATAGCCGAAGCCGTGATTTATTTCTATCGTATTGCCATAACCGGAATCCCATCCCATCTTTGTTACTACTCCATCCCCCGTAGCATATACGTCTGTGCCGGGATGAGCAGAAAAGTCCATACCGCCATGAAACTTAGAAGTATTATAGATAGGGTCAATACGAGTTCCAAAACCGGAAGCCGTTTGCCGTAAATTTTTATTAGATACGGGCTGTATGGCAGGGATAGATGTTAGCATCTTATCATGATTCTTGCATAAGTCCACCACTTCATCGAACGATTTAGATTGAATATAGAGTTGTTTGCTAAGCATATCCATTTTTTGCGTAGTATTTACCACTAGTTCTGTATTAGCCATATCCATCAACTGTTCGTAACGATTGGTACCTCCATAACCGGCTTTACGAATAGATTCGGAAATAGGGTCAGCCTGAAGCATTACCCGATAGAGATTGTCGTCTCTTTGTTGCACATCTTGAAGTACGCCCAGAGATTGATCGAGTCGGCGCGAGAGTACATTATATTGAGCCAACAAGCGAGAGTTCTCTATACGAAGTTCCTTCTCGGAAGGTGAACCGAATATTAAAAGCAACACAATAAAGCAACCTGCACCCAGTCCCATACCTACAAAGAGCCGTCGCAAAATACTCAGTGCTCGCTGTCGAACAGTAGGATATATTCTGTCGTAGGTCTGTGTCTTAGCGTTATAAATGTAGTAAACCTTACGCATATAGCTCGCTTTTATTGTTTTTAAACTGCAAAGATGGAATTATTTACATTATAATTACTACAAAAATAAGAAAACAAGCTATCTTTGCAAATCCTTTTTCAGAATATTAACTTGAACACTTTTATAAGATATGTTGACTGCTAAAGAAATTAGAGATTCATTCAAGACTTTCTTTGAATCAAAAGGGCATCAAATAGTGCCTTCCGCTCCTATGGTTATTAAAGATGACCCTACATTGATGTTTACCAATGCAGGCATGAATCAGTTTAAAGATATTATTTTAGGCAATCATCCGGCAAAGTACAAAAGAGTGTCCGACTCACAGAAATGTTTGCGCGTAAGTGGTAAACACAATGATTTGGAAGAAGTAGGACACGATACCTATCACCATACTATGTTCGAGATGTTGGGCAATTGGTCGTTCGGCGATTACTTTAAAAAAGAAGCGATTGATTGGGCTTGGGAATACTTGGTGACTGTATTGAAACTCAACCCGGAATTTCTTTACGCTACCGTTTTTGAGGGAAGTCCCGAAGAAGGATTGGAACGAGACAATGAAGCTGCCGGATATTGGGAACAATATCTTCCAAAAGATCATATTATCAATGGCAACAAGCACGATAACTTTTGGGAAATGGGAGATACAGGACCTTGCGGACCTTGCTCTGAAATTCATATAGACTTGCGTCCTGACGACGAAAGAGCTAAGACCAGCGGACGCGACTTGGTGAACCACGACCATCCACAGGTAATTGAAATATGGAACCTTGTGTTTATGCAGTTCAATCGTAAGGCAGATAGTTCTCTCGAACCGCTTCCTGCAAAAGTTATTGATACCGGTATGGGATTTGAGCGTTTGTGCATGGCTATTCAAGGCAAAACATCGAACTACGACACCGATGTATTCCAACCTATCATCAAGGTGATTGCAGAAATGGCAAAGACTAAATACGGACTTAATCAGCAAAACGACATCGCCATGAGGGTAATTGCCGATCACATCCGTACTATTGCATTTTCTATTACCGATGGTCAACTACCTTCAAACGCAAAAGCCGGTTACGTAATTCGTAGAATTTTGCGCCGTGCCGTACGTTATGGTTACACTTTCTTGGGACAAAAATCGGCATTCATGTATAAGCTGCTTCCTGTCTTAATTGAAAATATGGGCGAGGCTTATCCCGAACTTAACGCGCAAAAAGAATTGATAGGCAAAGTAATTAAAGAAGAAGAAGAATCCTTTTTACGTACTTTGGAAACCGGTATTCGTTTGCTCGACAAGGCAATGGCTGACGTAAAAGCTGAAGGGAAAAACAGAATCGCAGGTAAAGATGCCTTTACGCTTTACGATACTTTTGGATTTCCACTCGACTTGACAGAACTTATTTTGAGGGAAAACAACATGGAGGTCAATATAGATGAATTTAACGTGGAGATGCAAAAGCAAAAAGCTCGTGCACGCAACGCTGCTTCTATTGAAACCGGTGATTGGATAGTACTAAAAGAAGGAACAACCTCATTTGTTGGCTACGATTACACCGAATTTGAGGTATCCATATTGCGCTATCGTCAGATTAAACAAAAAAATCAGACACTCTATCAGCTTGTTCTAGACAATACTCCTTTCTACGCAGAAAGTGGTGGGCAGGTAGGAGATATAGGCGTAATAGTAAGTGAGTTCGAAACTATTGAAGTTATAGATACCAAAAAGGAGAATAATCTCCCTATTCATATTATTAAGCAACTCCCTACGCATTTAGACGCGCCAATGATGGCATGCGTAGATACCGACAAGCGTGCCGCTTCCGCAGCCAATCACTCTGCCACTCACCTCTTAGACGAAGCTTTGCGCGAAGTATTGGGCGACCATGTAGAACAAAAAGGTTCGTTGGTAACTCCCGACTCATTACGTTTCGACTTCTCTCATTTCCAAAAGGTAACCGACGAACAGTTGCGTCAAGTGGAGCACATAGCCAACGCAAAAGTACGTGCAGACATTGCACTTACCGAATATCGTAATATGCCTATTGAAGAAGCTAAAAAATTGGGTGCAATGGCTCTCTTCGGCGAAAAGTACGGAGAAGAAGTGCGCGTAGTATGTTTTGGTTCATCCATCGAATTTTGTGGAGGAACGCACGTATCGGCTACCGGAAAGATTGGAATGATAAAGATTGTGTCCGAGAGTTCTGTTGCAGCAGGTGTACGTCGTATCGAAGCTATTACCGGAGCCAAAGTAGAAGAACTGCTAGACACCGTACAAGATTCCTTATCGGATTTGAAAGCATTGTTCAACAACACTCCCGACCTCACCGGTGCTATTCGCAAATATATCGAAGAAAACGCAGGATTAAAGAAGCAATTGGAAGACTACATGAAAGAAAAAATAGTTGCTCTCAAAGCTCATCTTCTAAAAAATGCCAAAGAAATTAATGGTGTAAAAGTTATCAGCATGAACCTCCCAATGCCTGCCGAAGCAGTGAAAGACATTGCATTCCAATTGCGTGGAGAAATATCGGAGAACTTACTGTTCGTTGCAGGAACAGTAGACAACGACAAACCAATGCTTACCGTTATGATTGCCGACAACTTAGTTGCCGGAGGTTTAAACGCCGGGCAAATAATCAGAGAAGCAGCCAAATTAATTCAAGGCGGAGGAGGCGGTCAACCTCACTTTGCCACAGCCGGAGGAAAGAGCATCGACGGACTAAGTGCTGCCATCGACAAAGTAATTGAATTGAGCGGACTAAAATAAAGTACAGTTCACTTTTAAAAGAATACAGTTCGTTTTTAAAATAATACTGAAGACTTTTAAAATAATACTGAAGATTTTCAGAAGCAACAAAAAGCCTCCTCTAACATCAAAGAGAGAGGCTTTTTATTGTCTTCTATTTTCGGCTAATCTTCTTGAATTTGATTTTTGGGATAGTTGACTAAATACAAGTTTTCGGTGGCTCTGGTAAATGCCGTATAGAGCCAACGAAAATAGTCGGGGGTAAGACTTTCGTCCGTCAAGTAACCTTGATCTAAAAATACGTTCTTCCACTGACCGCCTTGCGCTTTATGGCAAGTGACAGCATACGCATATTTCACCTGCAAAGCATTATAGTACGGATTTGCTTTCATCTTTTTCATTCGTTCACGTTTAGTGGGAATATCTGCGTAATCTTCTAAAATAGCATAAAACAACTTATCATTTTGTTCTTTAGGCAGTGCGGGCGAATCGGTGTGCAGTGTATCGAGCAAAAGGTTGACTTCAAGCTCATAATTGTCGTAATCGGGAAACGACAGCACCACTTCGGCAAACCGACAGCCATAAAGTTCGTACACTCTTCTTACTCTTTTTACTTCTGCCACATCTCCATTAGCTATAAACTCTATTTCTTTACACTGCTCCGTCCAAAAATAATTATTTTTAGCTACCATCAATAAATCGCCCGTGCTTAACTCCTCTTCTCTACAAAGAATCATATTGCGAATACCGTTGTTATAAACATTTGCCCGCTTGTTGGAGCGACACACTACGATAGTTTCGTCCATCCCTACCCTATTATAAGAGCTACTTAGCGTTTCTATCAATTCATCACCCGGGAGCATTTTAATATCAGAAAAGCCTTTCAACTTAATTTTAGGTAAATGCGAACAATCTTCTTCGGCAATATAACCACGAATTGCTGTTGCGTTCCAAAGAATACCCGAATCGTTTAGCTGCCTCATCACCTGCGTTAAATTCATTTCCTGTACTTCCAATCCATAACCTTTAAGTACATCGGTACACAAAGCCGGACTTTCATCTTGTCCAACGGGAGGTAATTGAGCAATATCGCCCATCAATAACAATCTACAGCCCGTGCCGGAATATACAAACTGAATTAAATCGTCCAACAACCTGCCCGTACCAAACATCGAGCCGGACAGTCCATCGTTGGATATCATCGAAGCCTCATCCACAATAAACAAAGTATGCGTATTTAGATTATCGTTCAACGCAAAGTTGGTCGTCTCGTTGGAAAATGATCGTTGACGATAAATTTTTTTATGTATTGTGAAAGCAGGATGTTCGGCATACAACGAAAAAACTTTAGCAGCTCTTCCGGTAGGAGCCAAAAGAATAGATTTCTGTTGAAGACTATCCATCAACTTAACCAAAGCTCCCACCAAAGAAGTTTTGCCTGTTCCTGCATAACCTCTCAACACAAATATAGTATCATTTGTAACAGACAATAAAAAATCCGCAAAAGCTTTTACAACTAAATCTTGCTCAAAAGTTGGTTCGTAAGGGAAAAATTCTTTAATTTGTTGGCTTAAATAGTTATTTATCATTTTTATGGAATAAAAGTTCACAGAACTATCGTTAATTAGAGTAATTTATTTTATTTTTGCGCTACGAATATAAACTAAAAAAAACATATTATCATGAAAACAGTAATTAATATCGTATTAGCTGCTTGTGTGTGCGTCTTGGCCTACATTTGCTATGCAAGTATTATGGGTCCTATTGAATTTGATGACACCAAAAAAGCTAGAGAAAAGCAAGTTATCGCTCGCTTAATAGACATCCGTAAAGCACAGTTAGAATATAGAAATCTGCATGATGGTAGATATACTGCCAGCTTCGATACATTGATAACTTTTGTTAAGACACAAAAAATTCCTTTCGTTGCTAAAGAAGGAGTATTAAGCGATGACCAATTAAGTAATGGCTTAACAGAAAGAAAAGCAATGTCTATAATCAACAAAGCTAAGAAGTCCGGCAATTGGAGCGAAGTAGAAAAAGAAGGATTACAAGGTTTTAAACGAGATACTCTTTGGGTAAACGTAATGGATACTATTTATCCTAAGGGATTCAATGCCGACTCTTTAAGATTTGTCCCATTCGGCAACGGAGCAATGTTCGAGATGGCTACAAAGAACGACACCACAAAATCAGGTGCTCCTATCTATTTATTCGAAGCAAAAACTACTTACGACACTTATCTAAAGGATCTTGATCATCAAGAAGTAGTAAACATAAAAGATTACGCAAAGAAACTTTCTAGATTCCCCGGTTTGCAAGTAGGCTCCATCGAGACTCCTAACAACAACGCCGGTAACTGGGAATAAATCTCAAACAATAAATATGCCCGATAAAACAATTACAGACAAAATTGATTTTAGTAAATCGGAACAATATACATTATCCATCCGTCTAAGCACGGATGGATTTTCTTTTTCTATCTACAATCCGATTTCAGATAGTTCCTTTTGCTATATTCCGCTTGGAATAAAGTCAGAGTTACCTATGGCTGTAAATGTTAAAGACATCTTTCAACGATTAGACTTTTTGCAACACCCCTATAAACGAATAAATGTTTTATCGGTAAACCATCGTTTTACCCTCATCCCTTTTGAAGTTTTCGATGAAGAACAAACAGAAGATATTCTGTATCAAAATCATCCCAAACAAGAGAATGAAATTGTGCTTTATAATATTCTTAAAAGAGCCAATACCGTTACCACTTTTTCTATGGATAAGAGTGTACATCAACTATTGGAAGAACAATTCAATACCGTTTATTTTTATTCGCAAGCAAGCCCACTCATCGAATACTTTGCAGGCAAAAGTCGAATAGGAAATAGTAAAAAGATGTATGCCTATCTTAGAGACAATAGTCTCGAAATATATTGCTTCGATAGAGGAAAGCTAATGCTCGCAAACTCTTTTAATTGCAATAAGACAGAAGACAGAATGTACTACATACTCTATATATGGGAACAACTAAACTTCAGTCAAGAGAGAGACGAACTACACTTCACCGGTTTATTAAAAGATAAAGGAGATATTATCTTACAACTAAACAAATACTTAAAACAAGTGTTTGTTATAAATCCAAAGTCTGAATTCAACAACTCTGAATTGACTAAAATAGAAGACATACCTTTCGATTTACAAGCTTTATTCTTGTGTGAGTTATAATTCTATTCGCATAAGCTGCAAACGCATAAATTATTATTATATTTGTGTCTCGCAATTAAATTCATAGATGTCCTCTATCTGGTTTATATGAGAGATGGTCACCTGCCCTATTAAATTATCTTTACCTCATGAAAGAATACAGATTAAGTGATTGGTTGCCTACTACAAAAAAGGAAGTAGAGATGCGTGGATGGGAACAACCGGATATAATTCTCTTTTCGGGAGATGCATACGTTGACCATCCTTCTTTTGGAGCGGCGGTGATTGGACGTACACTCGAAGCGCAAGGATTAAAAGTTGCTATCATTCCACAGCCTAATTGGAGAGATGATTTGCGTGACTTCAAGAAGTTAGGTAGTCCTCGCTTATTCTTTGGTATATCTGCAGGATGTATGGATTCAATGGTTAATCGTTATACTGCTAACAAACGCCTACGTTCTGATGATGCTTACACGCCCGACGCCCGTCCCGATATGCGTCCAGATTATCCAAGCATAGTTTACACACAAATATTAAAGAAACTTTATCCCGATGTTCCGGTAGTTTTAGGAGGCATCGAAGCTTCTATGCGTCGACTTACTCACTATGACTATTGGCAAGACAAACTTCGTCCGAGCATTCTCACTGATTCAGGAGCAGATATGCTTATCTACGGTATGGGAGAGAAACCGATTACAGAACTTACTCGTCAATTGCTAGCCGGCATCCCTTTTAATGCGATTACCAACATTCCACAAACAGCTTTCAATAGGAGCGAAACAGAAGCTTCGGGTTTGAATATACACGAAGAAGGAACTTTGCAACTCTTCTCGCACGAAGAATGCTTGCGCGATAAAAAGAAGCAAGCAATGAACTTCCGCCATATCGAAGAGGAATCTAATAAATACGAGGCATCACGGATGGTACAAGCGATAGATAAGCAATTGATTATTGTCAATCCACCTTATCCACCCATGACACAAGAAGAACTTGATGCTTCTTTTGACCTACCTTATACTCGTCAACCTCATCCCAAATATAAAGGTAAGCGCATTCCGGCATTCGATATGATTAAGTTTTCAGTCAATATTCATCGCGGTTGCTTTGGAGGGTGTGCCTTCTGCACCATCTCGGCACACCAAGGCAAGTTTATCGTTAGTCGTAGCAAAGCCTCTATATTAAAAGAAGTAGAAGAAATTACTTCGCAACCGGACTTTAAAGGTTACTTGAGCGATTTAGGCGGACCATCGGCAAATATGTATCAAATGCGTGGTAAGGACGAAACAATATGCCGAAAGTGTAAACGTCCTTCGTGCATTCATCCTCGAGTTTGTCCCAATTTAAATACCGACCATCGTCCTTTGCTCGATATTTATCGTTCAGTCGATGCTATGCCGGGAATTAAAAAATCATTTATAGGTAGTGGAGTACGCTACGATTTGCTTCAATACGACAGCAAAGATGCCGCTATCAATCGTGCTGCTTCTGATTATACTCGTGAACTAATAGCCAAACACGTAAGTGGACGATTAAAAGTAGCTCCCGAACATACTTCCGATTCAGTACTTAATCTCATGCGCAAGCCTTCGTTCTCCCAATTTATGGACTTTAAACGCACATTCGACCGTCTGAATAAAGAGTTAAACCTCAATCAACAACTTATACCTTACTTCATTTCTTCGCATCCCGGCTGTAAAGAAGAAGATATGGCAGAACTTGCCGTCATCACCAAGAATTTAAATTTTAAGTTGGAACAAGTACAAGACTTCACTCCCACTCCTATGACAGTGGCTACCGAAGCTTACTACACAGGTTTCCATCCCTATACGTTAGAGCCTGTCTACACAGCCAAAACGCCAAAAGACAAATTGGCTCAACGACAATTCTTCTTCTGGTATGAGCGGGAATACAAAAATCAAATAATTAATGAATTACGTAAAATGGGAAGAACAGACTTAATTAATAAGTTATATTAAGCTTTGCTTCTTGATAACCGAGAATAAGTTCGTCCATCACCTCAGCAACCGTTTGTAACCGATGAAGCGATGAAGCTATTTGACCAATTTCCAATTCGCCTTCGATAAGGTCGCCCTCAAAGATTCCTTTTTTAGACCTACCTTTACCTAAAAGTGCACGAAGTTCATCGGGGTTAGCTCCCATTTGTTCGGCTTCCTCTATAAGTTGATAGAAACCATTCTTTACAATGCGAGTGGGCGACACTGACTTTAAAGTGAGTATTGTATCTCCCTCCATCAAACGTAGACAACGATCTTTGAAAGCAA
>JAVVPX010000039.1:0-20922 GCA_036655555.1 Bacteroidaceae bacterium
ACCGGAAAACTGATTACCATCATGGGGTCAGGTCTTGTAGGTGCCTTAGTTTATACCTTTAGTGATACCTTTTGGTTCTCGGCAGTCGAAGGAGAAGTATATGCTTACTCTTCGTTGTTTACAGCTGTGGTATTTTGGTTAATACTTAAATGGGAAGATGTAGCCGATGATGCGCATTCCGATCGTTGGTTGATTCTTATCGCTTACCTCACCGGACTCTCTATCGGTGTGCATTTGCTCAACTTGCTTTGTATTCCGGCCATCGTATTGGTTTATTACTACAAAAAGAATCCAAATGCGCAAGTCAAAGGTTCCCTTTTGGCTCTTGCCGGATCTATGGTATTGATTGCAGCCGTGCTTTATGGTATCGTACCGGGAGTAGTAAAAGTTGGCGGATGGTTTGAATTATTATTTGTGAATACCTTAGGGTTCTCATTCAATAGCGGACTAATTGTATTTATCTTCGTATTGGCTGCCACCATCATTTGGGGCGTGTACGAATCGTACGTGCAAAAGAGCGACACTCGCATGAAGATTGCTTTTTTGCTGACTATCGCCTTGTTGGGCATTCCTTTTTACGGACACGGCACTAGCAGTGTCTTTATCGGTATAGTGGTATTGGGTATTTTGGGCATTTATCTGTTTGCTAAAGGCGTGAGCAAGAAATATCAAATTAGCGCACGCACGCTCAACACTTCTCTGCTTTGCATCATGATGATTATGGTAGGATACTCTTCGTATGCGCTCATCGTTATTCGTTCGTGCGCCAATGCTCCGATGGATCAAAACTCTCCCGAAGATATCTTTACCCTAGGCGAATATTTAGGACGTGAACAATATGGCACGCGTCCCTTATTTTATGGTCAAGCTTACTCTTCTAAAGTAGCTTTAGAAAAGGAAGACGGCTACTGCGTTCCTGTAAGTGTGGAAGGTGCTCCTGTATATGGTCAGAAAGAGAAAGCTACTCCCGACGAAAAAGACAGCTATGTGGTAATCCGCAATAAGTCGGATTATAAATATGCTCAAAACATGATTTTCCCCCGTATGTATAGCAGCGACCACGCTAAGCAATATCAGCAATGGCTAGACATTACCGGCACTACCGTACCTTATGACCAATGTGGAGAAATGATAGACGTAACCATCCCTACACAATGGGAAAATATAAAGTTCTTCTTCTCTTACCAGATGAACTTCATGTATTGGCGATATTTTATGTGGAACTTTGCCGGACGACAAAACGATATGCAAGGCAATGGGGAAATAGAACATGGAAATTGGATTACCGGTATCTCTTTTATTGATAATTTATTGGTAGGAGACCAAACGTTATTGCCATCCGAACTAGCTAACAATAAAGGGCATAATGTCTTTTATATGCTACCATTACTATTAGGCATCATCGGATTACTGTATCAAGCTTACCGAGGCGAGAAGGGAATACAAGGATTCTGGGTAGTCTTCTTTTTGTTCTTTATGACGGGCATCGCCATTGTTATCTACCTCAATCAAACACCTAGTCAACCTCGTGAACGAGACTATGCTTATGCGGGTTCTTTCTATGCTTTTGCCATTTGGGTAGGTATGGGAGTTGCCGGACTTGCAAGTTTGTTGAGAAAGAAACTAGGAGAATTGCCATCGGCTATTATTGCTGCGGTAGCTTGTCTGTTTGTTCCTATCCAAATGGCTGGACAAACATGGGACGACCACGATCGTTCGGGACGTTATACCTGTAGAGATTTTGGGCAGAACTATTTGATGTCTTGCCAAGAGAAGGGAAATCCTATTATCTATACAAATGGCGATAACGATACTTTCCCTCTTTGGTATAACCAAGAGACAGAAGGTTTCCGTACTGATATGAAGGTTTGTAATCTTAGCTATTTGCAAACAGATTGGTATATCGACCAAATGAAACGTCAATCATACGATTCGCCTGCTATCCCTATCAATTGGAGCAGATTGGAGTATGTACAAGGAACAAACGAATATATTCCTGTTCGTGCCGAGTTCAAATCTCAAATACTAGAGCTTTACAAACAAGATCCAGAAGGCAGCAAACAACGATTTGGTGAGAACCCTTTTGAATTAAAGAGTATTCTTAAAAATTGGGTGCGCAATTCCAATAGCGAATTAAAGGTTATCCCTACCGACAGCATCGTGGTTACTTTAGACAAAGAAGCAATCCGCCGTTCGGGCATGATGATTCCCGATTCGTTGCACGGACAGATTCCTGATTCTATGGTAATCTCACTTGCAGGCAAAAGAGGTTTATCTAAATCGGAATTGATGATGCTCGAAATGTTGGCTAACTGTAATTGGGAACGCCCACTCTATATGGCAATAACCGTTGGTTCGGAAAATCATTTAGGACTAGGCAATAACTTTATGCAAGAAGGTTTGGCTTACCGTATCACTCCATTCAACACAACAGAACTAAATGCACGACTAGACAGTGAGAAGACGTACGATAACTTGATGAACAAATTTAAGTTCGGAGGCATCGAAAATCCAAACGTTTATATTGATGAACAACTGACGCGAATGTGTTATACTCATCGCCGCCTATTTGCGCAATTAATTACTCAACTGCTACGTGAAGGCAAGAAAGATAAAGCACTCAAAGCATTGGAATATGCCGAAAAAGTAATTCCTGCTGCAACGGTTCCTCATGATTATCAAAGCGGTTCAAAAGATCTTGCCGACGCTTACTTTGCTTTGGGACAGAAAGCAAAAGCAGAAGCTATCATGGACGTAATGGCAAATAAGTCGTTGGAATACATCATTTGGTATCTTAGTCTTAATACACGTCAATTGACTACTTCATCCGAAAATTGCCTCTATCATTTCTATCTATTGGATGAGGAATGTAAGACATTGGAAAGAAATAAATCTAAGTTGACGGCTAACTATGCTAAAAAGTTCAATGAACTTTATAGCATTTATTCTGCAAAAAGCGGAGCTATCAGACAATAAAATAAAGAGGGGTTGACTATGGTAAATCGTCAGCCCCTTATTTTTAACGCTAATCTTTAGCTTATGTTTATAGAACAACCTCCCCGTATTGCTCGTTGGCTCTATCCTAATGCTTTATGGCGGATGAATCCAAATGAGAAGTCGGTTTATCTTACCTTCGACGATGGACCAATTCCGGAGATTACTCCTTGGGTGCTCGATGTGCTTGATCGTTTCAACGTGAAAGCGACTTTCTTTTTAGTAGGAGATAATGTACGAAAACATCCTCAAGAATATAAAATGATACTAGAAAGAGGACACCGAGTAGGCAATCACACTTTTAATCATATCCGAGGGTTCGAATATCATACTTGCAACTATTTAGCAAACACTGATAAAGCAAACGACTTGATACATTCCGATCTCTTTCGTCCCCCTCACGGGCACATGAGGTTTAAACAATATTTTGTGCTTAGCAAGAAGTACAAAATTGTGATGTGGGACTTAGTAACTCGCGATTATAGTAATAAGTTGAACGGTACGCAAGTGCTCGCAAAAGTAAAACATTACGTTCGCAACGGTTCTATCATTACTTTTCACGATTCAATTAGAGCAGAAGAAAACATGAAATACGCATTGCCAAAAGCTATCGAATGGATGCTTGCGCAAGGCTATACCTTTAAGTTGCTCTAATGATTGTTTCTCAACTCATCAAAGAGAAAGCTCGCGAATTGGGATTTGATGCCTGTGGTATTGCGCCCGCTCATCCTTTGGGAGAAGAAGAAAAATCAAGATTAAAAGAGTGGTTAAGCCAGCATCATCATGCCGGTATGGGATATATGGAGGCACACTTTGAGGAGCGATGCAATCCTGATAAATTAGTAGAGAGTGCTCGCAGCATCATCTGTCTTGCACTCAACTATTATCCTCAGACTACTATGCGCGAAGACCAACTGCAAATAGCGTATTATGCGTATGGCAAAGATTATCACGATGTGATGAAAAAAAAGCTTCGAGAGTTGCTTGTCTTCGTACAAGAGTTGTTGCCAAATTGTCAAGGAAGAATCTTTTGCGATACTGCTCCCCTACTCGAACGATATTGGGCACAACAAGCAGGAATAGGTTGGATAGGCAAGAACACACAACTTATTATACCGCATGCAGGTTCATACTTTTTTTTAGGCGAATTAGTCATTAATACAGAACTAGCTTACGATATTCCAGCACCCAATCGTTGCGGAAAGTGTACCCGTTGCCTAGATGCTTGTCCAACCAAAGCACTCTCCCATCCTCATCTTCTTGATTCATCCGCTTGTTTGTCATATCTAACCATTGAACATCGTTCTGCTATTCCTGCTCGTTACTTATCACTCATAGGTAACCATCTTTACGGCTGTGACGATTGCCAAAAATGTTGTCCATGGAATCGTTTCGCAAGTGCAAACACTACGCCCGAACTTCAACCATCGGAAACTTTGATGTCAATGGAAGAAAAAGATTGGTGCACACTTACCCTAGAACAATACCGTACCTTATTCAAAGGCTCTGCCGTGAAACGCGCCAAATATGAGGGATTAATGAAGAACTTAAAGAAGTCGTAAATAGTAATATATCGACCTTCTTTATTTCGTCATCAAATCTTTATATCTATTTCCGGCTATGTAATCATTTCCCCATCCAAATGAAATACGATAGTTCGATCTTTGCGTCGAATTAAAAAACAACTATTTAAAAGAAAAATGAAAAAAAATTATTTGTCATTCGTAAAATCGCTAGCGGCGATTACTTTAGTTTCTTTCTTAATGGAAGGACAAACAGTTTCTGCGCAACGCGTGGACGTAGGATTAGAAAAGGATTATACGGTTCCATCATGGACAAAATTGAAGGCTGCTTTATCACAGTTAACTCCTTCTACTCAACCCTATAGTATTAACATGACTCTCAATGGCGATCCCAAAACTCAGATTGGCTTTAGTTGGTACACCAACACAACCGATGTAAAAGGAAAAGTTCAATTGATAGCTAAAGTATCGGCGATGGAGGCTGATTTTACCGGTTCTACTACTCTCAATTTGGAAGCAAATATTCAGAACGTAACCACCAATTATGTAAGTTCCAACAACAAAGAGGTAACGGCTTCAACCGGAATCAAAGTGGGAGAAACCCGTTCTTACACTAGTCATAAGGTATTAGCTTCCGGCTTACTTCCCAATACTACCTATTCTTATCGCTTGGGGAATGAAAATGCTTGGAGCGAAATTGGAACTTTTACCACAGCAAAAACAACGAAGGATGCTTTTTCGTTTATTTATATCACCGATACACAGGCAAATACAGCAGATATGTTCGATATATCCCAAAAGACCGTTCATGCAGCCAAAAAGTTAGTTCCCGATGCTCGTTTTGTTCTTTGCAACGGCGACTTTGTAGAATCTTCCGGGTCTTCTAATTCCGAATGGGAATGGGAACAGTGGTTTGGTACAATGCAAGATATATGGATGAAATATCCTATTGTGGCTATTCAAGGTAATCACGACACTAGCGCAAACAACAATTTTTCCAAGCATTTTAATACTGATAATACTTATAACCAAAGAACTACCGGGGCTAAGACAGCGATGGACGGAACGGTTTATTCTTTTGTGTATGGCGACGCCCTTTTCATGTCAATTAATTATGAGGATTGGAAAGCAACCGATTATTTCGCTTCACTAAAGGCTTGGATGCGAGAACAAGTAGCTGCTCATCCGGAAGTGAAATGGAGAATCGCGACGTATCATAAAAACATGTTCACAGGTAGTGGGTCTCATCAAAGTGACGCAGACGCAAAAGCAGTAAGGGCAGCTATGCTTCCTGTTTTTGATGAACTAAAAATAGATTTAGCTCTTCAAGGTCATGATCATGTTTACGAAGTGATAGGTCCGGTAAAAAACACAACTCAGACACTATTAACGGACGCAGTAGAACATATAGAAATTGTGGGAGAAAGTGGAGCACGCGAAAATATGACCGGAAAGCAAGGTGGGGTATTCAATGTGAATGAAGGCACGCTTTATTTCCTAAACAATTCTGCCGGTAAAAAGAAATACGAGCCTCGCGACGAAGCAGCTATGGTGAAAGCTTATCCCAATCACGGAGTGGAGAATTATTGGGGATTGTTCTCCGGTAAATTCGGACAAACGGGCGAAGCTACTTTTAGCAAGATAACACTATCTACAGACACTATCGCTATTTCTACTTACACGGTAGATGGTAATGGAAAAGAGACTCTTTTCGATAGTTTTAAAGTGATTAAGGAAAATAAAACGAGTGCAGTGAAAAGTGAGAAACTCACTCAGGTGAAAATTTATTCTAGTTCTGCCGATCAGAAAGTTATAGTAGAAGGAATGATACCCGAAAAGGTAGAAATATTCTCCTCCAACGGTCAGTTAGTCTTAACTGCTCAAACGAATGAGGTGAACATTTCTTCACTGACTCCGGGTATGTATTTGGTAAAAGCAGGTGCACGGAAAGATGTTTATTATAGTAAAGTAATGATTGAGAAATGAGTCGTAAATTGTCCGGTATTAAAAAAGGGTGAGTCTTTGCAGATTCACCCTTTTCTTATCTCGGATAAGGAACTTATTAGTTAGTTCTCTTTTCCTGAATTCTAGCTTTCTTACCGGTAAGTGCGCGTAGATAGTATAGTTTAGCTCTACGAACTTTACCTACCTTGTTAACTACGATACTATCGATAGCCGGAGATTCAAGAGGGAAGATTCTTTCTACACCAATTGTACCTGACATTTTACGAACAGTAAAACGTCTTTTGTCGCCGTGACCTGAAAGTTTGATAACAACACCACGATACAACTGTACGCGTTCTTTGGTACCCTCAGTAATACGATATGCTACTGTCACTGTATCACCTGCTTTAAATTTCGGGTGTTGTTTTCCTGTAGCAAATGCTTCTTCTGCAATTTTAATGAAATCCATTCTTTTGTTTTTAAATTGTTATCGTTACAACGCAACATATCAAGTAACTCTTCTTTGACAGCGATTGCGCGAAAGCGGTGCAAAGTAACAAATTATTTATCAGATAGCCAAATGTATATAGATTATTTCGTTAATCAGTTGTTTACTTCTCTTTTTTTACTTATTTTTGAAGCTACAAAAAGAGAGAAGATGGGAAATAAATTAGTTAGAAGGGGCTATCGGGTTATGTTACTCTCCGGAATTTTACTATTGTCCGGCTGCCGTATACCTTATGAAGTAAAGAGTATAGAAGGAAGTAGAGTAGAAATAACATCGGCTTACGATAAAAATCAAGATGAAGCAGCGGTCTCCTTTTTAGCTCCTTATAAAGAAAAGGTAGATAGCGTCATGTCTCCCGTGATAGGAATAAATGCAATAAACATGAGTGCTTCACGTCCCGAAAGTTTGCTTTCTAATTTAATGGCAGATATGTTGAGAGAGTCGGCGGGAACTCTATTAAATAAGCCGATAGATGTAGGAATGGTAAATGTAGGAGGCTTAAGAAGTGGATTGTCTAAAGGCAATATTACGTATGGCAACATCTACGAAATCCTTCCTTTCGAAAACTCTCTTTGCATTGTATCGTTGACAGGGGCATCGTTGAGCCTATTATTTGAGAACATCGCTAAAGCGAATGGTGAAGGTATTAGTGGGGCTCGCTTGGAGATATCTAAAGAAAGGGAACTACTAAAAGCTACCGTTGGAGATCAAGCAATAGATAAGGAGAAAATTTACACAGTGGCCACGTTGGACTATCTCTCGGAAGGAAACGATGGAATGATCGCTTTCTTGAAAGCAAAAGATAAAGTCTGTCCGGAAGGAATGACTATTCGTCAACTCTTTTTAGATTACGTAAAGCAACAAACTCAACTAGGAAAATCGGTTACTTCTGCTTTAGATGGAAGAATAACAGTTAAATAAGGACAAGAGATGAAAAATATAAATAGACAAGATAGTAAACGCATCGCCACATGGTTGGGAACTTTTTGCGTTTGTTTGTTGCTTTCTGCGCAAGAAGTGAAAGAACTAACTATTTTGCATACAAACGATACACACAGCAGGATAGAACCTATAGAAAAAAGTGCAGCAAAACAGGCAGACAAGGCAGGATATGTGAGACGGGCTACTTTTATTCAAGAAGCACGGAAAGAAAATAAAGACATCTTGCTTTTTGACAGTGGCGACTTTTCGCAAGGCTCACCTTATTATAATATGTTTCGTGGAGAAGTAGAGATTGGTTTGATGAACGAGATGGGGTATAATGCCGGAACGATTGGGAATCATGAATTTGACTTTGGTTTGGACAATATGCTACGTATATTTAAAATGGCAAAGTTTCCGATTGTATCAGCTAATTATAATTTCAAAGGTACTGTACTAGAAAATATTGTCAAACCCTATACGATTATTAAACGTAACGGACTCAAGATAGGAGTATTCGGATTAGGTCCGAAGTTAGACGGGCTGGTGCAAGCAAAAAATTGCGAAGGCGTAGAATATCTTAACCCTTACGAAGAAGCCAACAAGATTGCTTCCCTACTCAAGAACGAGAAAAGTTGCGATTTAGTAATATGTTTGTCGCATTTAGGTTGGAAGAGTAGCGCCAACGACCCTATTTGTGATGAAACGTTAATACCTTCCACTCGAAATATAGACATTGTTTTGGGGGGACATTCACATTCTTTTTTCGAGAAACCTATCTATTATAAGAATGCTGACGGCAAAGAAATTCCCTTGCAGCAGATGGGGAAAAATGGTGTCTATGTAGGTAAGATGAATATTAAGTTGATGAAATGAAAAAAACCATTGTTGCCCTATTCTTATCCTTCTTTTTAATAACTTTGCTAAAGGCAGAAGTTACACCTCTTTTGTTGTATAAATCTCAGCAAGACAAAGCTTGCGAAAATTGGGTGGAAGCTACTCTTTCTCGAATGAGTTTGAAAGAGAAAGTAGGTCAATTATTTATTTATACTATCGCGCCTGTCAATAACAGAAAGAATCTTGCACTACTTCGAGAGGTTACGCATACTTATAAGGTAGGTGCGCTATTGTTTGCCGGAGGAGCTTTGGAGAATCAGGCATTGCTCACTAACTATGCACAAAAGCAGGCAAAAATTCCATTAATGATTACGTTCGATGGTGAGTGGGGACTTGCTATGCGTTTAAAAAATACTCCGGACTTTCCTAAGAATATGGTATTGGGTTGCATTCAAGACGACAGACTCATCTATCGATATGGACAAGAAGTGGCACGAGAATGTAAAGAGTTAGGTGTGGACGTAAACTTTGCGCCTGTGGCGGACGTAAATATAAACCCCAACAATCCGGTAATCAATGTGCGCTCTTTTGGCGAGAATCCAAATAATGTAGCCAACAAAGTAATAGCTTACGCATCCGGTTTGGAAAGCGAAGGCGTGCTTTCCGTGGCTAAACATTTCCCCGGTCATGGAGATACGGATACTGATTCTCATTTGGCTTTACCCGTTTTACCCTTTACTCGCGAACGATTAGACAGTGTGGAACTTTATCCATTTAAGCAAGCTATTCGTGCGGGAGTAAGCGGAATTATGGTAGGACATCTACAAGTACCGGTACTCGACCACGACAACGAATTTCCTTCTTCTCTATCGCGTAATATAGTCTACGGATTGCTGCGCGAAGAATTGAGATTCAAAGGTCTTGTTTTTACCGATGCTTTAGCTATGAAAGGAGTATCGAAAACCGAGAATGTATGTGTGAGAGCACTGAAAGCCGGCAATGATATGGTGCTCACTCCACGCAATATTAAAGAAGAGATGAACAGCGTGATGGAAGCATTGAAATCGGGTACGCTCACTCAAGAAAGCATTGAAAATAAGTGTCGAAAAGTATTGATGTACAAATATGCTTTAGGCATTCAACGCAAGAGAACAATACGAATGTCGGGCTTAGAAAGGCGCATCAACACCCCGGAAGCTGAAAAATTGATTAGGGAACTTCGACTAGCAGCTGTGACGGTAGTAGAAAACAAAAAGAAAGTGCTTCCTTTACATCAAGATAAATCAGCTTTGGCTGTGGTAAGTATAGGTGACACTAAGGCAGATTCAGCTTTTATTAGAGGGCTCGAAAAATATGCAGTGATAGACCATTATCACTTAACGGAAGAATTGAGCGATTCGGCACGTCAAGTTTTGAAACAAACATTGGCAATGCACAAAAGAGTTGTGGTGTCGATAACCACCACCAACGTTAGAGCTTTTGACTCCTTTTTAGCAGAATTATCGACCGCCGTTTCCACTATTTATACCTTCTTCACACCTGTTGCGGTGATGGATAAGCTAAAAATGCCTTTGTCTCTTGCTTCGGCAGTAGTATTGTCACATTCCGGTGAAACGGAGGTTTTGGCACACACGGCAAATGCACTATTTGGCAAGGTATCGGTGGACGGACGTTTATCTGTCAGCGTACAAGGTCTTTATAAAGAAAACGATGGAGTAACTATTACGCCCAATACTCCTCACTATTACGATCCGGAAGAGTATGGAATGCACGCCGAAGTATTGAGTAGAATAGATTCTATTGTGTACGAAGGTATAGCTAAAGGTGCTTTCCCCGGATGTCAAGTAGTAATATTGAAAGACGGAAAGCCTGTCTATGACAGATGTTTTGGCACACTCACCTATGAAGATAAAAACAGAAAAGTAAAATCTACCGATTTATACGACCTAGCTTCGCTGTCTAAAACAACGGGAACCCTACTTGCGGTGATGAAACTTTACGACCAAGGGCGGTTCAGCCTCACAGATAAAGTATCGCAATACTTACCTTTTTTAAGAGGTACCAATAAAGAAAATATAACAATAAGCGAACTCTTATTTCATCAGTCAGGTTTGCCTCCATCGCTGCCTTTTTATCGAGAGACACTAGACCCAACAAGTTACAAAGGAAAGAAGCTTACTTGTTCCTCCCTGAAATATAAAGATGGGATGACCTCCGATTCGCCTTCTTCCGTTTATACTCTTCATGTGGCGGATAGTTTGTATGTAAACAAATCGTTCCGGCAGTTAGCATACGCCTTGATAGCTAAAGCACCGGTGAAAGCTAAAAAATATGTGTATAGTTGTGTCAATTTCATACTCTTAAAAGAATTAGTAGAGCAAATAAGCCATCGACAAATGGATGTTTTCTTAGATAATGAGTTCTATGCTCCAATGGGAATAAACCGTACGCTGTACCTTCCTTTGAGAAGATACAAAAAAGAAGATATTGCACCATCAGTAAAAGACGATTGTTTGCGTGGAGGAGTATTGAAAGGTTATGTACACGATGAGTCGGCTGCATTTTTAGGAGGCGTATCGGGCAATGCCGGACTGTTTTCCTCGGCACGTAATGTAGCAGAAGTATATCAACTACTGCTCAATGAGGGAGAATATGAAGGGAAAGTCTATCTGAGTAAAGAAACTTGCCGGCTGTTCACCACCATGATTTCTAAGATCAGCCGTAGAGGATTAGGCTTCGACAAGCCGGATGCAAAAGACGAGAAGAAGAGCCCTTGCTCCGTGTCTACTCCTTCGTCTGTATATGGGCATACAGGATTTACCGGAACGTGTGCGTGGGCAGACCCTGAGCATAATTTAGTTTATGTCTTCTTGAGTAATCGCACTTATCCGCAACCTTCAAACAATAAACTACTGCAAATGAATATACGTCCTAGAATTCAAGAAATTATCTATCAGTCATTGGAAGAATAAGACTGAATGAAACTTTATGCATCGTTCTTACCGGACAACAATAATTACTTACGTTAAAAAGATGAAGTATCCATCGTTTTTGTGTCTTTGTCCCAATTATCGGTACGAAAGGGAGAAGCAGGCAATCCGGCTTGATTACTTAGATTTACACGGAAAAAATTATTGTAGCCATAACGCACTGCTACGGGATTATTCACTTCGGGAGCCAAAACTTCTACTCTACCGTCATCCGTTATCTGTGCCACAGCAGGATAGAAGCAACGGTCTGAACCCGCAATAAAGAAACCCGTAAGAGACGAGCCTTCATTCTCGGATATCTTCAACTCTTTTTGGGTAAAACTTACGATAGCTTTATTTCCCTTTATCTTTAATTTCTTGTAAACGGGAGAAGCATAAGTAATCTTCTTTCCGTATTGATTTGCCAAAGCCCATGCTGCCAATCGTTCACCCGGTACTATTTTATTCCGTGGATGAATATCTGCAGAATCGCCCACATCAGTAATTACAACCATACCGGTATGTTTTACGCTCTGCCAAGTATTGAGTTGAGCCTCACGAATACCTGCAGGCTGATCATAGTATGGAGCAATTTGTACAAAGTAAAAAGGCATATCCGCTTGTTTCCATTCCTTACGCCAACTATTTATCATATTAGTAAACAGTTCTTGATAGTTTTGATAGAAATAAGCGTTCGACTCTCCTTGATACCATATATTTCCTTTTAGGGTATAAGGCAGGATGGGAGCAATCATTCCGTTCCAAAGCGTAGAGGGTATATTAGAGCCATCATTGTTTTTTATCTTATCCGCCCGATATTTTTCTATTACCGATTGATAGAGTGGATTATCTCTCATTACTTCCATTTTTGTCCACGATTCCGCATGAGTGCCTCCCCAAGTAGATTGAATTAATCCTATAGGTTGGTTCAATTCTTTATATAGTTTCCGTCCAAAAACGAAGCCTATAGCAGAAAATTTTCTTACATTTTCTCTATTGCACACTAACCATTGTCCTACGCAATCGTCTTTCTCACCATCAGGAGCTAGTTGATGTTCTACTTGAAACAAGCGGATATCTCCGTAATTAGCATTTTCGAGTTCCTTATCGTAATTGAACATTCCCGTTTTCCATCTGCTGATAGAATCTTTAGCAACGGAAAATTCCATATTGCTTTGTCCGGTACAAAGCCAAACTTCACCTATCAATATATTGCGGATGGTAAGACTATTTTCTCCTTTTATGGTAAGCGTTTGATTGCGACTTGCTTTAGGGGTACTTATTTGTAGTTTCCAAGTTCCGTTAGCTGCGGTTATTGCTGAATAGTTTTTTTTGCTCCAAGAGCACTTTACTGTTATTTTTTCTCCTACATTTGCTTTTCCCCACATATTTACTTTTGTGTTTTGCTGAAGCACCATGTTATCGGAAAAGATAGATGGAAGTTTTATTGCTGCGTTTGTTGGTACGGACAATATTATAAAGAGCAGAGCAATAAATAAATATGAACTGAACTTTTTCATTTATAAATACCTTTTAATGTATCTTTGCCAAAGATTCGTTACCTTCAAATTCACAAATAGCTTTCTTACATTCCTCGGGGATGGGTTGAGACTCTTTCGACTTGATATCGTAGCCAACCATTACCGTCTGGCAAATACATTTTATTTCTTTAGTATCCACGTTTATTACTTGTTGACAAAGAGTAAAACTTTTGTTGCCAATTCTAGTTGTTGCTGTTTGGATAGCAATATTCTCAGAAAAGAAAATAGGAGCAAGAAAGTTCGCTTGCACGTTTGCCACTACAATTCCCATTGTATGCCAATCAACTTTACCATTCATAATATCGGTAAAGTAAGTGGTTTTAGCTAAATCGTATAACGAAAAGTAAACAGAATTATTCACGTGTCCAAATTGGTCGACATCACTAAAACGTAGCTGCACGGGGAGCGCATGTCTAAATTGCATTTCTTCTTCCATTGTCTATATACTTTTATATTCGCAGCAAAAGTACTCTTTTAAGAGTTAATAACAACAATCTATCTTATTATTCTTTATTTTTGCAGCCAATTGATTTAATATAATCACAATTAGACAAAAACTATGGATAAGAAATTAAAGTCCGAAACTATCTGCGTACAAACGGGATGGGAACCAAAGAATGGAGAACCGAGAGTGTTACCTATTTATCAGAGCACTACCTTTAAATATGAATCAAGTGAACAAATGGCTCGTCTATTCGACTTGGAAGAAAGCGGGTTCTTCTACACTCGTCTTCAGAACCCAACGAACGAAGCGGTAGCAAAGAAGATTGCGGCTCTCGAAGGTGGTGTAGGAACCATCTTAACTTCATCGGGACAAGCTGCCAATTTCTATGCAATCTTTAATATTTGTTCGGCAGGAGACCATGTTGTTAGTTCGTCTACTATCTACGGCGGCACATTCAATTTATTTGGTGTTACCATGAAGAAGCTAGGTATAGAAGTTACGTTTGTTGATCCGGATACTTCGGAAGAAGAGATCGCTAAGGCTTTTCGTGCAAATACCAAAGCATTGTTTGGAGAAACAATTTCTAATCCGGGACTAACGGTGCTAGACATCGAAAAATTTGCTCGCATTGCCCATAATCATGGAGTACCTTTGATTGTGGATAATACTTTTGCCACTCCTATTAATTGTCGCCCGTTTGAGTGGGGAGCAGATATAGTAACTCATTCTACAACTAAGTATATGGACGGACACGCTACCAGCGTAGGTGGAGCGGTGGTCGATAGTGGAAATTTTGATTGGGGACAATATGCAGATAAGTATCCCGGATTGACAGAACCGGACGACTCTTATCACGGATTGACTTACACCAAAAGTTTCGGAAAGATGGCTTATATAATGAAAGCAACTTCGCAGTTAATGCGCGATTTGGGTTCTATCCCCTCCCCTTTCAATTCTTTTTTGCTTAATCTAGGATTGGAGACTCTTCACTTACGTGTTCCTCAACATTGTGGCAACGCACAAAAAGTTGCTGAGTTTCTACAAGCGGATGAACGTGTGGCATGGGTAAACTATTGCGGACTGAAAGGGAATAAATACTATGAGCTTGGTCAGAAATACATGCCTAACGGTTCATGTGGAGTAATTGCTTTCGGATTAAAAGGTGGACGCGAAGTTGCTGTTCGCTTTATGGATAATTTAAAACTTGCGGCTATTGTTACTCATGTAGCAGATGCTCGCACTTGTGTGCTTCATCCTGCAAGTCATACTCATCGTCAGTTGAGCGATGAACAATTAATAGAAGCCGGAGTAGCTCCCGATTTAATTCGCCTATCGGTAGGTATCGAAAATGCCGGCGATATTATCGCTGATATTGAACAGGCCTTAAATAAATAAACAAATAAGAAACGACCGTAGATTCATTCTTTCAAAGAACATCTACGGTCGTTTGTTTTATCTGCGTTATCTCTTACATGCTGCTTTATTTAGCACTTGGATTCACGCTTTTGCTTTGTTTACTACCTTTTTCCAACTGATATTCACTCAAAGCTTTGGCAGCAGTTGGTTCTGCCTTTTCTTTCTTCTTCTCTTTTTTAACTACTTTACCTTTCATAATATATATGTTTTTATATCGTCCGCAAGATAAGAATTATTATTGACCGGAACAATGAATTACGCTAATTTCGTTAAAATCAATCAACAAAGATAGTTTACGTAAACTATCTTTGTTACATTTGTGCTCTCTAACAAATAACTATGGCAAAAAAGAAGCGGAACAAGGCGTTTTGGAATAACATAAAGTTTAAATATAAACTTACTATCATCAACGAGAATACGCTCGAGGAGGTAGCCGGTCTGCACGTATCTAAACTCAATAGTCTTTCGGTGCTTTTGTCTGCTGTGATTATTATTTTTATGATTGCCGCCACCATTATTGCTTTCACTCCTTTGCGCAATTATCTTCCGGGATATATGAACAGCGAAGTACGTGCTCAAGTGGTCAACAATGCTCTTCGTACCGACTCGTTACAACAAATAGTGGAGAAGCAGAACTTATATATCATGAATATTCAAGATATATTTAAAGGTACAGTACGAATAGATACAGTGCGTTCTCTTGATTCGTTGGCAACCATGCGTTCCGACTCGTTGATGAAACGTACTAAGCAAGAAGATGAATTTCGTCAACAATATGAGGAAAAGGAAAAATATAACTTAACCACCATAACAGACGAAACAAATGTAGATGGTCTTATTTTTCATCGTCCTACCCGAGGAATGATTTCTTCTAATTTTGAGCCTCAAATAAAGCATTATGGAGTGGATATAGCAGCCAATCCAAACGAAAGTGTATTGTCTGTTTTAGATGGAACCGTATTGTTAAGTACTTATACGGCAGAAACAGGATATGTTATACAAGTACAGCACAATCAAAACTTTATATCGGTGTACAAACACTGTGGTTCACTCTTGAAACATGAAGGCGACAAAGTGAAAGGCGGAGAAGCAATTGCTTTAGTAGGCAATACCGGAAAGCAAACAACAGGTCCTCATCTGCATTTTGAATTGTGGCACAAAGGAGAGGCGGTAACTCCCGATAAATATATCGTCTTTTAAGAAACTAAACGATGAAGAAACAAATAGCGATATTAGGCTCTACCGGTTCTATCGGCACTCAAGCATTGGAAGTCATTGCAGAGCATACTGATTTATACGAAGCTTATGCCTTAACGGCAAATAATAATGTAGAATTACTAATACAGCAAGCCCGGAGGTTTCAGCCTGAGGCAGTGGTTATAGTAAATGAAGAGAAATATGCTCAACTCAAAGAAGCGTTAGCAGACCTTCCGATAAAAATATATGCCGGTGCAGAATCGCTCTGTCAAATAGTGGAATCTCAGCCTATTGATATAGTACTTACTGCCATGGTTGGCTATGCCGGACTAAAGCCTACGATTAGTGCTATACGCGCAAAAAAAGCAATAGCCCTAGCCAACAAAGAAACATTGGTAGTGGCAGGCGAATTAATTAACGACTTGGCACAACAATTTCGTACGCCCATTCTTCCGGTCGATTCCGAACATTCCGCCATCTTTCAATGTTTAGCAGGAGAAATGAATCCTATAGAAAAGTTGATACTCACTGCTTCAGGTGGTCCTTTTCGTACATTTAGTTTAGAGCAATTAGCTAGCGTTACTAAGCAACAAGCGCTTAAACATCCCAAATGGGAAATGGGCGCAAAGATTACTATAGATTCTGCCTCGATGATGAATAAAGGCTTTGAGGTGATAGAAGCTAAATGGCTGTTTGGAGTTACGCCAAAACAAATAGAGGTGACGGTGCATCCTCAATCTATTGTGCATTCAATGGTTCAGTTCGAAGATGGAGCAGTGAAAGCTCAGTTAGGTATGCAAGATATGCGCTTGCCTATTCAATATGCGTTCTCTTATCCCGAACGAGTGAAATCTTCGTTCGAACGTTTGGACTTCTCTCGGTGTTCTAACTTAACTTTTGAGCAACCCGACACAAAACGTTTCCGCAATTTGGCTCTTGCTTACGAAGCTTTACATCAAGGCGGTAATGTGCCCTGTATGGTTAATGCAGCCAATGAAGTTGTTGTTGCAGCTTTCTTACACGATAAGATAGGCTTTCTGCAAATGAGCGACGTGATAGAACGAACAATGGCTAAAGTATCGTACATAAAGGCACCTATATACGACGATTATGTGGCTACCGATGCCGAAGCAAGAAGAATAGCACAAAGTATGCTGACTAAATAAATAATAAAATAGAAACAATAAATAATAAATTAACTTGATGGAAACATTTTTAATTCGTGCCCTACAACTGATAATGAGTTTGTCTTTACTTGTCATTATCCACGAGGGAGGGCACTTCCTCTTTGCTCGCCTATTTAAGGTGAGAGTAGAGAAGTTCTGCTTATTCTTTGACCCTTGGTTCTCTCTTTTTAAATTTAAACCAAAGAACAGCGATACAGAATACGGCATAGGTTGGGTACCACTAGGTGGATACGTCAAAATATCGGGAATGATAGACGAATCGATGGATACAGAGCAAATGAAACAACCTGCTCAACCTTGGGAGTTTCGTTCAAAATCGGCAGGACAACGCTTATTAATTATGGTGGGCGGAGTATTATTCAATTTTATCTTAGCACTTTTCATCTATTCAATGATTCTTTTCACTTGGGGAGATAGTTATGTGCCCTTGAAGGATATGAATTACGGAATGCAATTTAACGAAAGAGCCGAAAAGTTAGGCTTTGTGGACGGAGATATTCTTCTGTCAGCCGATGGAAAGACGATTGAACGCTTCAACATGGATATGCTTCGTAATATCGTGGATGCCCGAGAAGTAATCGTGTTACGAGGTGGAAAAGAAAAATCTGTGTATATCCCCGAAGATTTAAGTCTCTTGGAAATAACAAAAGACAAAAAGCCTTTTATCACTTATAGCTTTCCCGCAGTGGTGGATAGTGTTCTTCCGGGTAAACCGGCAGCTATTGCCGGTTTGCAAAAAGGAGATAGCATCATCGCTTTAAATGGTGCTCCGGCATCTACATGGAACGATTTTACCGAAGGTTTGCAATCGCTCAAGGAAAACGTAGCATCCGTACCCGACAGCATCAACTCGCGCCTTGTAGCAATCACGTTTGCTCGTGGTGGTGTGGTAGACTCTTTGACTGTTGAAGCAGATACTGCTTTTATGATAGGTATCTCTCCTTTCAACCTCTCTCATTACTATCAACCTTTAAATATAAAATACGGTTTCTTCGAGTCTTTCCCGGCAGGAATCATGCTAGGAGTAAATACATTAAAGGGCTATGTAAACGATATGAAATACGTGTTCACCAAAGAAGGAGCTAATAGCCTCGGAGGCTTTGGCACTATCGGAAGCATCTTCCCCGCACAATGGGATTGGCAACGCTTTTGGGAGATGACTGCTTTCCTTTCTATCATTCTTGCGTTCATGAACATCTTACCTATACCGGCATTAGATGGCGGACACGTCCTCTTCCTTTTCTACGAAATTATTGCTCGTCGCAAACCTAGCGATAAGTTTATGGAATATGCTCAAATGATGGGAATGGGATTACTCTTCGTTCTTTTGATATGGGCAAACTTCAACGATATACTTAGGTTCTTCTTTTAAACAATAAGGAGTACCGGCACAAAGCAAAGGGTTGCAATCTGCACAGATTGCAACCCTTTGCTTTTTTATTTAGGAAGACCTACAAAGTCTTCCGTATTATTTTAAAAGTCTTCTGTATTATTTTAAAAATGAACAGTATTATTTTTTACGATTGTGATAACGGAAATAGAATTTAGAGAGTATAATCTATTTTTATTGTAAATGAGTGCTTTAACTAATGATGATTTTAGGAAAGTCTCACAATAGGGCAAAAAAAAGGAGCAACGCTTTGCTCCAACCTTTGTTAACCTTAAATCTAATACTATGAAAAACACAGTGCAAAGATACGGGTTTTTGCGTAATCTGCAAGCATCGTGTACGAAAACAGATGTTTTATAACATACATTAATACCTGCCTTGTTTCTATTAAGATTTATATACTTTTAAGCGGTCTTTTAAAGGCTTTATTTCTTTATCTTCCATTTTATCGGTAGGAGCTCCGAAAGGCATTTCTGCTATTAGTTTCCAATTTTCAGGTATATTCCATGCTTCGTGCACTGCTTTATCAATTATAGGATTATAATGTTGTAGAGAAGCTCCAAGCCCTGCGTCTTCGAGCATTGTCCATACCGCTAATTGATGCATAGCAGATGTTTGCCACGACCAAGGCTGAAAATTATCTTTATAGATAGGAAATGATTCTTCTAATCCTTTTACTACCGATTGGTCTTCAAAAAAAAGTACTGTCCCATGTCCGCAGGCAAAAGAACCATCTATCTTTTCTTCTGTCTTACCGAAGACCTTGGAAGGAAGCATTGCTTTGAGAGTTTCTTTGGTGATGCTCCATAATTTATGATGTTCTTTCCCAATCAAAAGTACTATTCTAGTAGATTGTGAATTGAATGCCGAGGGCACATTGACAAGAGCAAATTCTATCATATTCTCAATCTCACTATCGGAAATTGAAGATTTATCAGAAATACCATAATGGGATCTCCGATGTGCTAACGCTTCTTTAAAATCTCTTTTCATGTTGTAATTTCTTTCTTTGTTCTCATTAGTAATTCGTGAAGATAACATTTAGAATTGAGATTTGTTGCCGTCTGTACCTATTAAATGATATTGTAAGCTTAAACCTTGGACTTGTCAATACAATAACTTATCTTTGTTCCTTTCAATACGTTGAAATATTAATAAAACACAGTATCAATGAAAGAGTTTTTTAAATTCACCTTAGCAACTATCGTTGGCATTATACTTTCCTCTGTTGTAATGCTTTTGGTTGGAATAATGATTATCGTTGGAGTAGTTTCTGCTTCGGAATCCGAAACACAAGTGAAAGATAATTCTATTCTATTTCTTGACCTCAACGGAGAATTACTAGAGCGTACGGAAGATAATCCATTGAAACAATTCGTGGGAGAAAGTTTCGCTAGTTATGGATTAGACGACGTATTAGCATCCATAGAGAAAGCAAAGAACAATGACAAAATAAAAGGTATCTATATTCAAACAACCTCTTTGGGAAGTTCCTTTGCTTCGATAGAAGAAATAAGGAATGCACTTCTCGATTTTAAAAAGAGCGGTAAGTTTATTGTTGCCTATGGCGACGTTTATTCGCAAGAACTTTATTATTTGGCAAGCGTAGCGGACAAAATAATGCTCAATCCACAAGGATCTGTTGATTGGAAAGGTTTGGCTTCTCAACCTATTTTCTATAAAGATATATTAAATAAGCTAGGCGTGGAGATGCAGGTTTTTAAAGTCGGGACTTACAAGTCGGCGGTAGAACCGTTTATAGCAACAGAAATGAGCCCTGCCAATCGCGAACAAGTGACGGCTTTCATGGGTTCTATATGGAACAAATTATTGAATGACGTATCTGCGTCGCGCAAAATAACCATTGATTCATTAAATAGCTATGCCGATAAAAAGTTATTTTTTTATCCGGCAGAAGAATCTGTAAAATGTGGTTTAGCCGACACACTAGTTTATAAAGATGGCGTGAGAAGTTATCTAAAAAAGCTAGTTAAGGTTGATGAAGACGACGACTTAAACTTATTGAGTTTAGAGGATATGATAAATATCC
>JAVVPX010000040.1:0-20467 GCA_036655555.1 Bacteroidaceae bacterium
CCCCTCTATCTATTTGTTTGACAAAGATACTATTTTTTTCTTAAACGCAAAAAATATTTTCATAAACTTTGCAATGTTTTTTGTATGTTATTGATTATTAATGAGTTAGTTTTAAAACTTAACATTTTCTTAACAAAAACGTAACAATAATATATTTTGTTACGAAAAGTTTTTGTCGCTTTACATAATAATAATAATTAATAAAGCAAATGTGTTGATAATCAATTTATTAAGTCATGTAACAATATTGTTTCTAACTTTGTAAATTATTGATTATCAGGTTGCTATTATGACAATTTTAATTATGTTAAATAGACTTACGAAAATAAATTTTTCCTTTTAAAATATAAATTTCCTAGTCTGTAATGACCGTTTCAATAATGCAAATTATACGATATTACACCCCTATTTTTACCCTAGTTAATTAGTTGATAATCAATAGATTATAAGGGGGGGAGGGGTACTACATTTTTCGTATGAAAACATAAGTCTCACTATCCAATTTTTTTTATTTTTTTTAAAAATATTAACAAAAACGTAACAATTTATTAAAAGAAAATAAATTAAGTCATTATAACTATCTGATAATCATTAAGGGTTAAAATAATAGTGACGTAGTGACGATGGTAGAAAAGAATATTATCTACCATCGTCACCTATATTGTCACCTAGTAATTTATTGATATTAAACATTTTATAACAATTTTTAACACAAGGTGACGGTGGTGACGGTGAATTTTGTTTCTCTCATGGCGCATGTATGTATACGCGCCATGAAGGGCTAACTAGAGAAATCGAACGTCACCTTTTTAAGTAAAACGCTATAACTTTAATATTTATTGATAGTTAGGGGGTGACGATGGGGGTGACGATGGTAGAAAAGAATATTATCTACCATCGTCACTAAAAAAAATTAGTGCTGATAATCAATTTGTTAAGTCGGTCAAAGGTGACAATGGTAGAAATAAAAAAATTCCTACTGATTTTAAGGCACTTAGATAAATATAGGTGACGATGGTAGAAAACGTCCTTTTCTTTTACCTTGTGCAACCGAACTTATGAATGATGTAAAGAACTATGTTTGAGTTACAAAGGACTTAAAAAAAAATAACAATACCAAATAAATTATGTTTTTTTTTGTTTGAAACAAAAATGTTCATACATTTGTAATGTTAAATAAATTATATAATATGAGAGAGCGAATAAAAGAATTTACAGCAACCCTTGAGGAACAAGGATTAGAGGGTGTTATTAAAACCGAAGATGAGATAAATAATCCTGTTATCACGGTTAATGGAAAAAGATATTATACATGGGAGCAGTTAAGTATTAGACTTAGGCTTACACGTAAATACATATACGAAAAGGTAAAGACAGGAAGGATTTCAATGTTAAGTATTAAAGGGTTAAGATTATATCGGGTTAATTATTAATGAATGAATATCCAATCGAAGTTAAAACAATACCTAAGTGATGGGTTGGAGTTACCATCTGGGTTTGGATTGGATGATGCAAATCCGAAGGAGAGTAAGACATGGTCATTAACAGCTTCGTTCTTAGAACAATTCTCTAAAGGTTTTATAAAGGGAGGTTTATATGATATTATGTTCTTCAATGGGCTAAAATATGAACAAGTTTCTACCGAACAAGTTAAAGAGGTCGTCAGGGAAATACTTTTAGAAAAAGGGACAGGGGGCGCATATATGTTAAGAGTTCCGGCACGAATAGCATCTGAATGTGTTAGTATGGCTATCTCTAAGAACCCATTCAAAGCACAAAGAGGGTTGATTGCTTTTGCAAACGGAATATTAGATTTGGAAAGTATGGATGATGGTAGGATGGGGTTTAGAGATGTAATTACTCCGGCTGACCAAACAAGATTTTATTTTAAGGAAAAATTCGATCCAAATATTAAATGCCCTAGATTTGACGCATTTTTGGATAGAGTTTTACCTAGGTTAGAAGTAAGATATGCTTTGCAGGAATTTGTTGGGGCAGCTTTTCTTAACAGGAATAAGTATCAGATACACAAAATGTGTTTTATGTTAGGCGGAGGGTCTAACGGCAAGAGTGTATTTATGGATGCAATTGAATATGTATTTGGGAAGGATAATTGTAGTAATTATTCTACAGATGATTTATTTATACATGAAAAAAAGCAGAATGCAATAGCTAATATAAACGGTAAGATGTTAAATATATGCCATGATATTAGTAATAATAATATTTTTGGAGGAGATTTTAACAAGTTTGTAGCTGGAGAACCTATGATAGGTAGGTTTATGAGGCATGACCAATTTACAGTAACTGATATTCCACTATTCATGGGTGGGTTGAACGAAATGCCAGCAACTAGAGATTGGAGTAATGGATATTTAAGACGTTTGTTGATTATTCCGTTTGATGTTACAATATCCGATAAAGAGGCAGACCCCCAACTTCTTGATAAGCTTAAATTAGAGAAGATGGGTATACTTAACTGGATTATACAAGGTAGGATGAGATTCGTTAAGCAAGGATGTAAATTTACGGAGTCAGAGGATACTAATAGAGCAAAGAGAATGAATATAATGAACGCTCTTTCTCCTATTAAGTTTATGTATACAAATAGATTTTTCCCTAAAAAGTATGGTCCATGGATGGATATAAAGAGAATATCTAATACAGAGTTATACTCTTCTTATAAACTATATATGAAAGAAAATAATCCTCGTGGGGGGGTATTTGAAGCTAGGAGGTTCTTAGAATTAGTATCAAGAGTAGGTGAATATGAAATATATAGGCAAAATACAGAAAGAGGGAAGATTGTTTATACTTTAGCACCAGATTACGCATATGATGTGGAATATGATATGATTCTAGACCCGAATGGGAAAGTCCTTGTTGATAGTGGGAAGATAATACAGGATGAAATATATACAAAAGAGACAGAAAAAGAAAAAAAAGAAATATTTACGCAAGAAGAGTTGGAAGCTATGGATGATTTACCTATGTAATCTCACGTAAACGGGCTAAATTTGAAAGATAATCATAAAATGGCATACAAGTATTAAAACTAATGAAAGATGTGTAAAATAAGCGTAAAATTAAAAAAGAAGTTAAATATACTCTTAGGAAGAGATGGATTGGAAACTCCTAAAATTAAAAAGACAATCTTTTTATCTAATCCTGATTTAATTAGTGACCGGTGTTGTGTAGAGCTAGGGATTAGTTATAATAATATTTCACAACTTAATAAATTATTTAAGCGCAGGAATATAAAGATTGGCAAAAATGTAGCAATAATGGATTGTGTTTATATCGGGGATAATGTAGTTATCGGGGATAATGTTAAGATATTTGATAGTTCTATCGTAGAGGAAGGCGTAATTATTGATAATAGTTCTATTATCTTTGATAACGTATTTTTGGAAAGTAGATGTTTTATTGAGGCAAGAACCATGATAGGAAGTAACTCACAAGTCCTCAATGGTGTGCGTATAAAAAGTGGTTCTAGTATAGCTGATAATTCTATAGTTACATGTTCTATAACTATACATGGTTCTAGACATATAATATCCTATTGGGGACAAGATATGATTAGTATTGGATGTAAAAATTACTCTATTATACAATGGATGTCTCGCTATATAAAGGAATCAATAAAGTATGCTTATTCAGACGCAGAAACGGATGAATATAAGATGTATATAGATTTAATAGCTATAATTTATAAAAGGCATAATACTACAGAATAGATTTGATACAAACTGCTAAAATTTAAACTATAATAATGATTCAGGATAAAATAGAATGGGGAGTAGTTTTTGGTAATTTACCGAAGATAACCGGCCTTCCTCTAAAGCTTATTGGTAATAAATTTTATGGTGCTTGTTATATAGATGGTCGTAAACATAATAGATGGGATAAAACCATGGCTAGATTACTTGATGATGGTATACAGATTTTAGAGCAAGGTGGAGAAAGTATGACGTTATGGAATTGGATGATTAGATACGGCGGATGTGGTTCTTCTTTAGAGGTTAGGAATAGTTTTTTAAATTTGTCCCCGTCTCAATTGATGTTTGATGATGAAATAGATAGCCATTGGAAAGCAAAGCGTCATATCTCATGGAGTGTCTACCAAGAACAATCCAAATTAATTGGGCAAATTGAAGACCCGATGTTTAAATTTCTTGTTAAGTTTTATGGACATAAGGAAACTTTGAATGCTTATCGAAAGTATCATGTTACCCCTGTTGTATGCCGAGATGGGAGTATAGGGACGCAGTTTTGGTATATTAACGCTCGTAGAGAGATATGTTCGGATAAAATTATGTTTTATAAATCGGATGGGCATAGGGATAGGGATAAATCTCCAAAGAACAGGTTTAAAAGCAAATATGGATATACAGACAAATGCCTTTTTGGGGAACATATGACAATAGGGAAAACTGAATGCGTTAAAGTTGTTGAGTCTGAAAAAAGTGCAATGATATGTTATCTTGAATATGGAGGATGTTGGGTTGCCACGGGGGGAATGAATGGTCTTGCATTGTTAGATAAGATTAAAGATAAAAGGGTATATTTAGTTCCTGATATAGATGCTATTGATTTATGGAGGGAGAGTGGCCAAATATGGGAATGGTGGAAAAAATGTGAGGGGATTGGAAGGAAATGGGATATAGCCGATTGGATTTTGCTAAATAAAAATAAATAATTATTTTTGTTGTATGAAAAATAACGAAAGGAGAGACAGTGAATACGATTCCCCTAATATGTGGCTAATGGATAAGGAACAATTAATTAAATATTTACATGATAATAGCACGAGAAAAAAAACCAAGACAAAACCCAAGAAAAGAAGAAGCTGTATTACAGTCGCAGATGGTCTTATGGTTTAAGAATACGTATCCGGATATAGCTGATTGTCTATTCTCTGTTTCTAATGAGGGGATAGCTGCTGCTTCTAAGATAGCGATGGGCATGACCCCGGGTGTAAGTGATCTTTTGTATTACGATCGAATTAGAGGCGGGTTATACGGCTTTGAGATAAAATTCAAGGGAAAAACTCACTCACTCACTCACCTTGTGCGTCAAGCTAATTGGATGCTAAAAGTTCTCGGACCCGGAAGAGGAAGATTTATAGATTCTTTAGAAGATTTCAAAATAGCCATAAGCGGAGGTAAGGCTGGCATTCTAGCCGAAGATGCTCTACAAATTTTTAATAAAAATAAAAGTAAGAGTATACGATGGGACTTCAAGATTTAACATTACCAAATAGAGATAAATTATCATTAAATTCATTAACAGAAACGGAATTATCTTTTTTAGATTATACTCTATTTTCTGTTATGCCGCATTTTGATCTTCATAGACTTATGTTCCCGCTCGGAGTAACTAAAGAAAGGCAGCGTCAGCGTATGTCAGCTCTACTTTCTGGACAAGAAGGAGCTAAATATTTGAAAGAAAGGAAAAAACAGTTAATAAAGCATTTTATAGGAGAACCTTCAGTTATACCGGTGGATACTGCGATTGAGAATACTAAAGATACTCTTGATTTTGGGGAAGATGATATGATAAACGCTATGAAAATTATTAAAAGGGAGCTTAAGTTAGGTAGTGCAGATTCTATGAATAAAGAGGTTTTGGCTAAGATTATGTCATACGTTATGTCTAAAATAGAGACAACTAGCAAGCCAGAATCTCCGAGGATGTATCTCGCTGAATCATGTACTAATTGTAGGTACAAGGTATTTGTCGGAAAAGAATGCGAAGATGAATGTACTAGGTGTAACTACAAGAAGTTTGGGGAAGATAACGGTGTGAGTTGGGATTATAAGGACATGTTAGATGAAAATAAACTTGCTAGATAAGAAAAAAATATTTACCTTTGTATTATTATTAAAACAAATATCATGAAAACAGAACAAGAACAACTAGCAGCAGTACAAGAAGACGGTTGGGCAATTAGAGATATTGAAAATCCATCCGAAGTTGTACAGTTTACAGCTGTTAAAAGTAGAATTATGGAGAACGAAAAAATCCCTCAAACTCTTATTGACAGAGATGGAGCTAAAATCAATGAAGATGATGTCATTTATAATGGCGAACATTATTTCCGCATATATTGGAATGAAAATCAGCCACAGATTGAGGCAATAAGTCCAACCTATGGCTATTTACATAATCTGACACAAAAAGAATTATCACATTTTAAGCGAATTGGGACATTCAATGAATGTGAAAATCTTATGCAAACAGATTAACTTTTTGATATGAAAGACAATTTATTCTTGGTTAAATAAATAATTTATAACTATTATATTATGGAAATTAAAGGAACAATCGTAACTGTTCTTCCGGTAGAATCTGGAATATCACAGAATACAGGTAATGAATGGAAAAGACAAACTGTAATATTGGCTACTGAAGGTCAATATCCAAAAAACGTAGCAATCATACTCGGAAAAGATTTGATTGGAACCATAGTGGTCGGTGAGACGCTTGATATCTCAATTAACATTGAATCGAGAGAATATAAAGAAAAATGGTACACATCTATTAGCGGTTGGAAGATAAGCCGCCCTCAAGCACAACCTTATTCTTACCCTGCCGGGGCATATCCTCCCGCTCCACCTTATCAAGCTTATCCATATCCGCAACAACCGCAACAACCACAAGCTCCGTGTCATTCTCCGGTTCCGGTTCCGTCTCCGGCACAGACTCAAGCTTATGCTCCAAGCCCACAATTCCCCACTACCGATACGTACGTAACTCTTAGTGCTACTGAGCTTGAAACGAAAAACGGAGACCTCCCCTTTTAATAACTAATTTAATAACAGATTTTTACACCTTTTTGTTTTTGCTTGGCTAGAAGATATCCTACTCCTTCTAGCCTTTTTTACTGAGTTTATGTACCTTAAAAAAATACCAGTATGATGGTTTTATCTTGCTCCCATGACAAGTATTCAATATCTTTATCGCTCCCATGAACGCTTCTTTTGGATTTTCCCCATTCTTATGGCATATATCTCTAAGAATCCAATCGTTCCCCCATCCGTCTAGTTTCTTTCTTGCCACATACTGTCCAATAGTCTCTTCCTCCGTCCTTTCTATCACAATCTCTTGTAGCTCTATTTTATATATCTCCTGTGAGGTAGGGAAATGGTATCCACAAAAGGGGCAGTCGGTATAGGATATATGAATTAAGCGCCCACATCCTTTTTTATCTATTGGGCATTCTTTTACCAATGGTGGTCCGGAAGGATTTTTATTATGCCATAGATGCCAAACTCTATCCTGACCGTAAAGTCCTAACTTATCAAAGTTGCCTCCAAAATCAAGGCATATAAATTCTCCATTTTTAGATGGGTGCATTCTAGACCCTCTTCCTAAACACTGTAGGTATTTAGTAAGTGACACTGTTGAGAATCCAAGTATTACCGTTTTTATAGATGGTACGTCTAATCCTGTAGTTCCAATGCCAAGATTAACTAAAATATCAAAGTCCCCTTTTGAGAACTCATCCATCACTATCTTTCTTTGCCCGCTATACTCATCATCTTCATCAAAGCTCCCAGAAAGCACATATTTTGCCCTATATCCCCTCGAAATAAACTCTTTTGTAATCTCTATCGTTTGTTCGGAAGAAGAGCAAAATATAATAGTTTTTGTACCTTTACAGATATTTTCCCAATTATCTACTATTCCAATATATTTCACTTTTGATTGAAATTTTTTAGCCATTTGTCCTAGAGAATAATCTCCTCTACTATAATCGAAGTCTACATCACTTAAATCCGGAGCATCAAGACCGAAAAGACGACATTTACAAAGAAAACCCATATCAATGAGTTCTCTTACCTGCACGGTGGTTACGATTGCATTATAATCTAATCCTAACTGTCTCTGGTTTCCGTATCTAACTGGAGTAGCTGTAAATCCAACTACGAAACAGTTAGGGCTAATTATTTGAAATAAAAAGTTCATTTCGGATGTATGAGCTTCGTCTAAAATAAGAAGTTTTATAGATTTAAGATAATCCATCCATTCATCCTTGTCTTTTCTCCTTTGAAGCGTTTGAGCCATAGCTACGGCTACATTAGTAGTCGGTATCTTTCTTCCGGACGCACTTATAACGCTTGCATTCGTGCCCTTATTCATAACATGTTTCATGTTCTGGTTTACTACTTCTATCCGGTGAGAAACAATCAGGCATATGTTCCCTTTAAGCGATGTTTTATAAGCTAATTCACTTATTAAAAGTCCCTTACCACTCCCTGTGGGAGATTGGAGGATTACTCTTTTATACGCAGCAAGAGCTTCCTTTATTTCGTCTATAGCTTTTATTTGATATGGTCTTAGCGTAATTTCCAATGACTGCATATATGACTATTTTTAAGTTTTAAGAACTTACCTATTGGTAATATATGGATGTTTTGACTATGTATATCGTCATCAAACGGGCACATTATAAGGATAACGTCTCCATTAATGGATAGATTATCTTTATAATCAACCGCATACTTGCAATTTGAACAATATTTTTCAGTTTTGACATCTTGCTTATTAATGGGAGTAAAGTACTGTTTTGATTTATATACTCTTCTCATTACAATTCTATTATAATATCAGACAGTAAAAATTCCATTACTTTTTTTTGATATTCAAGATGTTTCATATCTAAATGTACTAGTCCATTATCCAACGCATATCCTTCTAGTCTCTTTGTATGAATATTTATCTTATTGAGAATATCCATCATTTGTTTTATTATTGTAGTTTCATTCGGATTAGAATCTAAATAGTTTCTACAAATCTTGTATATTTCCATTTTCTTTTTAATAGCTTTAGCAGTTCTTGATTTATCTTTTCTATTTATATTTTTATTTGATAGCGAGTTCAGCTCTATTACACTTTTCTGTATCAAGGCATCTATTTGCTGAATTGTCTTCATGTTTGTAAATTATTAATACTAATTCGCTGAAATGATTTTCTTCTTCTATTTCTATTTTTTTCATTATATTAACTACTACATTAGCAGAATATCCATATACGAGTTTACATAGGATATCTGCATAGTCACATTTAGCAGGGATTATAAGTTTATCAACTATTGAAACTATTACATCATCATACATCTTAATAGTATCCCCTATTTTAGAATCATATGCCAAACTATAATTTAGAGGAAATCCTACAGGTAATATCATAGCATTCATTTTTACTGGAGCAATACCATGGCGAACGGTGTATTTAGCCTCCAATAATTTCTTTTCTTCTTCTTTTATATTCTCTATTTTTTTCATCTTCTATATTGTATAGTTTTAATGCAACGGTTATAAAATTAGACAAAGAATCCATTCCTGTATCTATTTTTATCTTCCTGTGATGAATACCAATTATATTTATATAGAATTTAAGATAGTCATGCCATTGTGATAATGATATACGCACGCTATTCCTACTAATATCTTGTATATCTTTACTCATTTGGAGTTTAGCATTTAATATACTGCTAGCCCTTCCATCAAATATTCCCTCTCTATATACATAATCCATCAAATATGCAATTCTTATCTTCATACAATCTGTGGCTCTAAATTTCAAGTAGATATTAATGTGCCCAGCTCTGATTATAGACGAATACATGGTCATAAGATCGGCGTATATTAAAGGTTCTATACTTTCTCTATCAAAATCATTTATCATCTTTATTTCGGCATAGTTATCCTCTCTTTTTGAGAACTTTTCACAAAAAACAGGGTCACAGAGAGAGGCTGCATCTAAGAATCCCTTTCTGTAAAAATATTCTGCTAGTTTATAAAGGTCTAGCAGAATATCAATCATAATTTTATTGTTGCTATTTTCCATTGAAAAAAGTTTCTCCTCCCTCAACAAGTATTTGCCCTTCAAATAATTTGTCTTTATCGGTTTCTTGTGTCCAAGCAATTATGAGCATAAGATCTAGTTCTTCAGCTACTGATCCTAGTATATCTAAATCTCTAGATGTAAATGCTACATCATCTACATATGCTAATCTCAATGCTTTTGGTTTAGTATTCAACCTAGCAGATTGTAACATTAGCCCGATTATAGTACGCTGAAATGAGCTATAATCAAACATAAATCGGCTTTCTTTTTCCTTATTTGAGAAATAGTCTATATCGTATTCTCCATTGTACTTAATCCATACTTCAACTCTTCCCGAATCAGTATCTTGTGGTACTATAGTAATCCCCGGTATTCCCGTATTTATAGAAGCATAAAGTCTTCTTAATGTATCAATTTCCTTTTCATACATACCTTTTGCTTCAATCCATTTAAGCCATAATTGATATCGGTCATAAATTTTATTTACGCTGTTGGCCACTTCTTTTTCTGATTCTAATAAGTTTATTCTTTTGTCTATATCAGTGGTATCAATATCTTCTTTAGAAGGATATTCAAGTGGCGTATCGTTTAATGTATTATATTCAATACCTTTTTTATTAATTTGGTCTATTAATTCCTCTGCCACTAATCCCTTAACCGGAGGTTGAATATCTTTAAACTTAAGAATCAATGATTGGTAATGTTTATCGAGAGCAATAATAATATCATTTCCAGTGGATGTTATAATATCCCCTTGTTCATTGTGGATATAATGCACTTCTTTACAGTCCAAGAATTTCATTACATTATCTCTTAGAGTTGCGTAATTACTCTCTATCGTATCACGAGATAATATATTCTCATTATATTCTATTATTTTTTCATTATATTCTGTTTCAATAGTTTGTTTTGCGATATTTATATTAGCTCTGATTGCATCGCCTTCCTCCTTGATTTTCCTTAGCTTTTCGGCTCTGTCTTGCTCAATTTTATTACAGGCTAAGCGATATTCAGCATCTGGAGAGTTCAACATTCTATCTCTTTCAATAATAGCTTGGGTTAATTTTTTACCAATATCTTGAATATCAATACGTTTAATAACAGAAAGAGAGTTCTCGTTATACCCTTCATCTTCAAATCTTTCCATAAAAGCGCCATGAGCTTGACAGAAAGTTCTAGCATTATCTCTTTCTTTCTTAGCTTTTAAGATTCTTTCAGCAACTTCTTCAACTCCCATTCTTTGCAATTCCGGTTTGAAGAGTTTCTCAATAAGTTTTCGGTGTACGGTCTGATTCTCGGAGAAAAGGTCTGATAATGAATGAGTGAGTTCCGTTGTAATGGCTCCCCAATATTCCGAAGCAGACCACGCAACCCCGTCTATAATAGGTTGTACTGCTCTTCCGTTATTGTCTTTAGTATAGAGGTACGTTTCTACCTTTGGTTCACCGGTTTTCTCTCCCATTTGGTATTCTGAAACTTTTAAGCCAACGTAGATTTTTACATCTCCATCTAGTAACAATGCTTCATCTTCAAATCCGATCGGAAGAGCGTCTTTCTTTTTCACAAAAGCTGTTCCGCACGTAGCTATCTTGGCTGCATTAAGCAAGGTAGATTTTCCATTCCCTGTTTCTCCAGTTATTACCACTAATCTTCGATTTAGCACATCTGGAGTAAGTGTTGCAGCTTGAATAATACCATTATTCTTAACTCTTAAGCCAATAAGTTTTACTTGTTTTTGTTGTTCCATCTTTCTATTAATATTTTTGTATAATTGATTATTTTCCCCCAATCTTGATAGAATGAAGCAAATATAATAGACCCCTCAATAGTATCAATATTATTTGCCTCTATGTAGACACACATTGTCCTATCTATAAATTTATAATCTAAATCAGCATCATGAAAGTAATTTTTAGGGGTAAGATATTCTCCTAATTGTGCATAATGAATTATTTTTTCTAAATCCTCTAGTCCTTTCTTGTTCTTATATCTTGTTACGTATTTCACAATACATCCCTGTATAAAGTTCATCCTAAATAAGCATATCAACTCAATTGGTTGCATCTTATCATTCTTATAGTGATCGCCTCCAATCTGTGTATTAAGAGGATTATTCATCTTCGCTGGCTCCATTAAATACTTTTTCAATTATATTATTAAGATATTCAGCAGTCATTTCAAATTTAGGATGTTTGCTTAGGTGACTTCTTAAAGACGTAATAAGAATATCAAAATAAGCTACATCTACCCCAATTAATTGCTCTTCTAGTATATCCATATTATCTAAATCCAACTTAGATATCTGATACATAATTTTTAGATACTCTCCTGCGGATATACTAAATCCTCTTTTTATAAATTTTTTAGATCGTATAATAGATGTGAGAGGATACAGGCTCCCTTGATATATTAGTGTTTTTGTAAGGATACTTTCCACAGCATTTATATTTGTTACTAGCCCATCCGAAAATGTGAAATAGTTGGTAGCGTGCACAAAATCGAATGTTTTATGGACTTGCGTATGGTCTCCGTAAAAGCGAAGTACGATCTGTAAATTATCCGTTAAAGATATAGCATTTGGTGAGAAATAGGCAGGTTGATATTTCAGTTCCGGATTATTATCTTTAACCCTATATCCACCTCCTCCATCTATTTTTAATTTTATTTGGTCTTCCTTTAAGTTTCTAATAGATGTAGCTGCTTGATTATCTATTTGGTAAATACTTTCATTTTGATATGAAAGCATAAATTTCTCAATTATTTTATCCTTTTCCCTCCCATCTAATATTTCGATACTATTTACACCTCTTGTATAATACTTAGCAACTCTTTTTACTATATCAATATCAGACAGATACACATCGTAGTCATTAACTGGCTCATTCATAAACATAGACGATATACATCCTCCTGAAACGAGTATCTTGTTCCTTAAATCATTTCTTAGTTCTAAATCTGTTATAGTGTCTAACCATTCCTCTAGCTTACTAGCTATTACTTTTTTAATTGTATTTTTTTTCATTTCTTATTCTATAATAATCGTTAATCCCCTCTAATTCAAATCCTGTTTCTAAATATTCATCAGCCATAATAATTCTTTCCCTACGGATATCTATAGCTAATCCAAGTTCCTCTCTAGTGAATGTAAACATGATTCCTCTTGATGGGTCATCTATTGGCTTTATATCATATTCAGAATCTCTTTGAGGATTGTACTTTAATAAATGTATAACATTTACATTTGGGAAGCAAAGGAGTTGGCCTATTAGTTGGTCAATATGCTCTTCTAATGCCATTGCTCTTTTCTTATCGTATGGTTTAGATGGAGAAAAGTATGTATAGGTAGCTTTTTCTGAAAAAGTAGTTTTTATTTCTATTAGTTCCTCAACTGTTCCATTGAATCCGACAATATCAGCATCCGGTGTTGACCCAAATTTAGCAAAGTCTACTTTAATAAATGGTTTTTCGGGGAAATCTACCTCATAATACCTGACGTATGGATTAAAATTCCTTCTTAACCATTCAATTGCATAAGGTTCATTCTCTCTACCGAAACGCAACGGAGCAGCATCTGTTTCTATACCGGGGCATCCCATAAATCTTTCATATTCCACCTTGTAAAGATAAGATATAGCTGAATCTCCCCATGCCTGTTCTTTCCCTCTACCTTTTGTCATAAGTAGATGTAGATTGGATGCTGTTATGTATCCGGACCTATTTTGTAACCATTCGCTCATTTCTCATATAATTTTTGTTCAACTTCTTGAGGTATATCAAATTTCTGCTTCACATTATCAATTATCCCTCCACTTATTATATATGCTTTGGCTTTGTCAAAATCGGGTGTGCCTAATGCAAGGATGGGTTTAGTTTGATTTGGGATTCTAGCTGGAATATTAGATATTCTTAATCCCCACGTTTGTCCTCCGTCTTGCGCATCTTTACATTTCTCTTTACAAAGTCTAATAGGGATATTTTCAAGTAGATTAATCATTCCGTTACATGTAGGGTATAATTTAGTTAGTCTTTTTCTATTAGTAGAATTGAGTATCATAGGTAGTTTAGTGTATGGATTTGTAGCAAACGTAGCTACCCATACATTTTTTTCTTTTCTGCCATTAATTATGTGCTCATCCTTATAGTCAATAGTAGAAATAATTATATATTCTATATCTTTCCCAGATGGTAATATTTCTACTCCACAGTTTGTGATTTTGCCACCCGTTCTCCAATAAACACCTTCCTTTTCCATATTATACGATTTTACATAGTGGGGAACTTCCTACAAATGGTGGATACTTTTTACTAAAATGCTTACCTTTGATAAAAGGGTCTTGGATCATTTCATGGGAAAGATGAAACAAAACTCCTTTAAGTCTTTCTTTTAGTTTTCTATCTAAATCTTTCCTCTTTTCCCTATATTCCTGATAGCTCATTTCGTCGGGTCTTTTAGTCATTACCTCTATTGAAGGTATTCTGATTGTTTTGTTTTCAATTTGTGGCATAATTTAATTGTTTTTAAAATATAAATAATATATACCTGCAAAGTGGTATTCTGACCACTCTTTGGTATCTAAAAGTCTTTTTTTAATAGTTGATATTGACAGATTATATTCCGCCTGAATCATTGTTCGAGACATAAATACTTTATTAAGTATTTTTTCGTTAATATCATTCAGAAAGTCTAGCCTCTCATATTTAAGATAAAATACTTTCTTCCCTACCTTGCATTTTATGGAATTATCAGGGACTTTTTTACCAGATCTTATAATGAATCCACTATTTATGTACTCAATAAATTTTTCTTTAAATTCAATATTATTCATTAGTCCCCTTTTTAAGTTTCTCTAATTCTTCAATAGCTTCTGGAGTTTTTAAAGCCATTACTTTCTCTTCAGCAAGGATGACAGCATCCTCTTTTTCAGAAATTTCCGATGGATTTTTGGTTTTAATATATTCATGACATAGGTTCATGAATATTTTTAAAAACTCACCATCCGTAGCGACCATTCTTGTATAGTACATAGCTACTATCTGCGTTTCAAGAGCGTGCATATCATTTTTATTAATTAGATAGCTAATGAACCCATATTCCTTTGTCCTATTAGATACTTGGATTTTCCAATCCTTATTTTTTGTTTCGATGTCGATTAAATCAGGGGTTACCCTTATGAGTAACTCTCCAAATTCAATCTCCCTCTTCTTTACTTTTTCCCCCATTATAACTATTTATTTTTAAGGTTTCTCTTACTATTTCTCTAAATTCGGCAATAGCTTCTATATCTCCTATATCTAGGGTTCCCATGTTGATATATTTGCTAATAATTTTACTACCTCGTATTATATCTATTTTATTTAGTCCATAGAGATTAGAAAGTTTTTCTATCTCTTCTAAAGTTATCTTTCTATCCCCTGATTCTATCTTATCGTAATCCTTTATACCTAAATATTTATTCAAATGATATACACCTAGACGGCACATAAGCCTTGTTCTTCTAAGATATTCGTTATTTTTCATACATATAAAGGATTCGCATTGAGAGCAATAATTAGCTGATATTATTTCCCTTCTTCCATTCACGTCTAATAATGACCAACATCCTGTAAATCCATCTAATGCTCCTACCATACCGCACCATGCCGGCTGCTTAAATCTATATGCTATATCGGCATAAGATGTTTTAGATGTCATTAATTTAGCTATCCCGGATTTACTTATTTTATGGAAATACTGTTTATGTGGCTCTTTATTAAAATAAGATTCATATAATTTATCTAGAATTTCTGGTACAGGATTTTTTATTATTTCTGATATAACTCTAAGCATCTCTTTCCTCCGGCCTATTTTAACCTTATCGTTTATACTTAGGGTATATATTTTACTAGTTCCTATCTCTATACCAGTATCTATATCAACTAATGTTCCGTCGTCTAGGTTGACTGCATTTAAAGAGGTAATTATTTCAACTACTTCTTTGTCTACATTTTCAGTAGAAACTACTATATCTCCTTTTTGTAACATAATACAAAGATAAGAAAATATTTTTTATTAAACAAATTTATTTTTCAGTTTGAATGATTTCTTTTGGCTTAGTTTGTTTTGATAGTTTTGTTTCTTGCTTTATCTCTTCTTCCCTTTGCGCTTTTAATCTATTAAACTCCATAGGATTTGCTATATCACTTTCCTCTGCTGCTGTTTCTATCGAAATAAACTTTGCTTGTACCCCGTTTTGAAGGATTTGTGATTGTTCTAACTTATTTTTAGGGATAAAAGGTTCAAACATATAGCTTAATTTAAGGGATTTATACTCATTTCTTTCTCCCTCTATGCTCCCGACCAATGCTTTTATTACATCTAATATCTTTATCATACATTTATGATATTGAGAGTAAAAAATAGTAGCCCATTGTATTTCTGGCCAATATAGATTAGCTATATATGCTCCTGAATCATTCTGCCCTTTCAGATTTTCTGGTTTGATAAACACTGATTTAGATCCGTCACATATAGCATTAAACGTTTCCTTTAGACCTATAGTTAAGGTATTTGAAGCATCGGCTGGTTCAAGAATTTTAGCATCTCCGTCTTTAGTTTTACTACCAATAACTTTTCCTCCGAAGTTAGAATTTGGAAGTCCTACTGCCCCTCCACTAAGGAATAAGATTTGATAAGCATAATATTTAATATTCTCACCGCAGTCAGATAAGAGTTTTTCAAAGTCTTGTATATTAAATTGAACACCTCCCCAAGGGACATCATTTGCTCTAAAGTATATGAATGGATTAATACCAAGATTGTGTTTAACGGAACTCACAAGCGTGTAGCCATCTTCAGTAGTACTTCCATTTATTGGTCTACCAAATATTTTATAGAACTCTAGGGCATCTCCTGCTACGTTTATATAGAACTCAACAGATTCGTCTCTATATAATTCAACAGCATCTTTCCCCTCATATTCAAAATATCTAACTCCCATTTTCCTATCTGGGTACTCATAATCTCTCACTTCGGAACAGTTATCACCATTCTCGTAAGAAAAGCATTCCCAATAAATATCTTTTCCGTCCTTATAAAAGTATAATGCACCATCTGCTACCCCGAATATAGAATAAAAATGAGAAAGAAGAGCAGATTGAAGGTTAAGAGTATTGCAGTAAGACTTAACCTTAGCCACTTTATTTGGGTCGCTTCCCTCATTTCCTATCCATATAGTATTACCTCCACATATGGCCGTTTTATTCCCTCTAATAGCTTCTTGCCATGAAACGGATGTACGTGTTACATCTTCAAATCCATCCTCTACGTTCTTAAGTTTGGTTTCGTCCCATTTGAATTTTCTTCGCATAGACCTATAATTACAATCATACACTATGTGAGAACTAGAATGTAGCTCGCTCATAAATACATCTTGGTCAAGGGTATAATTCATACAAGATGGTTTCCTCATTTGTCGTTTTATTGTTCCACATCCTCCGGGTACTGGTTTTGAGTTAGATGAAGAATACCTTCTCCTAACCCAGTCTTTTTTGATAAGATAATCAGATAATTTCATTGTACTATTTTTTATAAAGTTATTTTTTTGCAGATTAAGAAAATATGTATATCTTTGTGATGTTTTGGGCATGTTTATTCTTATTAATTAGTATTGCGAGATAGAGCAGTTGGCAGCTCGTTTGGCTCATAATCAAAAGTCGGTGGTTCAAATCCTCCTCTCGCAACTATTTTTTTGTTTGCCATTGCTTTGTTTTTATTATTTGGTACTCCCATCTTCAGTAGGTGGGAGTTTTTTAATTAAATGCCTGATAATAATCTGCTTCTGAAAATTCAGGTTCAGCCGCCTTCCTAGCCTTACCGTCTAAATTAAATATCATTTTATACGACATAGCATCTATGTAGTTAGGGCTATAATGATAATTATCTTTGAACTCATCCTTAGACTTATAATAGAATTTATTGTTCCTAGTTATTCTTCTGAAGACATCCATCTCTTCGTATAGAATATCTAAAAATTCTTTTTGTCCCTTACCATGAGGAAGAACGACAGAAGGAGATAGCAAACATGATATCTGCCCAGTTTCAAACATGAATTGTAATTTTCCAAGTAATTGTGACCTCATATTATAGTATATCTCGGTAGTAATTGGATTCCCGAACGAATCCACTTCTTGTATAGTTTTAAGATTAGCTGTAACTGGTCTTCCATCCGTGTATCCTTGTAAATAGCTGCCCATACCTGTAGCGTCAAATGAGAAATTTCGTATAGGAACTCTGTATCTAGTTAGAGTATCATTTATCCAAGGGGCTAGTTCTTGATACCATTCTTTAGCTGATTGTCCTTCTCTTCTTTTTATTACCTCAATACCTATTATTGTATCACCTCTCCATATAAACATAGGGTTCTCATCTCCTCCTCCAGATACATCGCAACTAGCAAACATTTCTACATCTGGGTCAGTTGGGTTAGAGAACATATTTCTAATCATCTGCCTAGATACGGTTGTTTCTCCCCCGGCCTCTGCATTCCAATTCTCATAGAATAGCTTCTGTGTTTCAATTCCCCCCATGTTAAATAGGTTTGTGGCATGCCCACCTCCAGTAGCATTCATAAGAATTCTATTCTCGCTCATTTTACAAGGTAGAAAAACGAAAGATTTTATCATGTCTGCCGGCTTCATTCCGATAGCTACTAGGTCGGATGGGACTTCTATATTATATTTGGAAAGTATTTCTTCTCTAGTATTTCCCCAAATTATATCTCTCGCAGAATCTCCTTTAAACCATGCGTACCTAACTTTCCCTATTCTATCCTCTCTCACCTTGCCATCTTCGCCTATATACCAATCTATCATTATCCTAGAAAAATGATGAGAGTTTGTATTAAATGTACATATCATCTTAGGTTTTATCCCGGATGAATCTCTATTACGTGCCATCCAATACTTCCAAATCTTATAATCAAATCCTGTCAACTCATCAAATATAATTACGGAACACTGAAAGTTCTTCGCCCTCTCTTGGGATTTTAATTCGGAATGCTGCGTATTGGCATCAAAGTTTGAGTGAGTAAAAGAAATAGTTGTTCCCCATTGTTTAAAATTAAACGATGGGCTATCAGAAGATGTAAATTCGCTTTCCCCGAAACCGTCATATATAAGATGAGCATCTTTAATAATACCTCCGGCCACATCTTTAGTGGATGTTAGCTCTTTCTTAATGATAAGTGCCCCATAACCGGGCTTATCTATCCCAACTAGGGCAAAAAGAAGTTCTCCAAAGGTATTATGGGTTAATATGTAATGTGATGTAACAAATAGATGATTCTTTGCACTTACTTTTATACATACGCATTCATCTTTGTATCCCATATCCTCAATAGATATTACCCTATTAGGTTTCTTATGTTTATATGATGGAAGATATACGTTCCCGTGTTTCAGTAGTTCTAGCATTTGGATAGTAGTACCTATAATCCGTATCTCATTAACTTTAAATGTCCATAAATGGTCTGCGCTAACTCTTACAGAGCCTATTTCTGTAGTTATGCAAAATATATCTAGCATACCCTGCGGATATACGCCTGTTATTTCTTGCTTGCCCCCGGATGAGTTTTTAATTTCGTCTCCTACTTTACATTGCCCTATTTCTCTAAAAGTTTCGTCATTATAGAGAACTAACTCGCTTATTAGAATGCTTTTTCCTCCTCCGGGATTACCACCAAAAAACATAATATCAGCATCTACCGTGTGCATAAATTCCTGCATCCCCGGCTGTGGCATAAAGTCTATTTTATTTTTTAGTTCGTATCCCCCAACTCTTGTATATCCGGGGTCGGTGATAGTAGGTAATCTCCTTTCTACCTTTGGATATTTATCTGGGAAAATAGCATTTTTATTTTTTAATTTTAGCATATTAAAAATATTTTTGCAAATATAATAAAAATTTATTACTTTTGGCACATGGAAAAATTACATAAAATAGAACAGGAGAAATGCCCCAATTGCGGGAAAGTTCTTCCCATTACAGTTATAAAGATAGAGGGAAAGGTAGCGTTTACTGTATTCTGTAAGCATTGTAAACAGATTTCAGTAATGACTACGTAATTTTTTACACTAGAGCCTAGAGCTAAACATAAGAGCCTTTGAGCCGTAATAACAGGAAGCACCTGCTGTTACGGCTTTTTTATTTATAATTTTAACACACATAGAACCACTATGGCTAAATTTACAATTGAACAAGTTCTTGGAGCCACCAAGACTAAATTCACAAATCAAGAGGGGAAAACATCCCTAAAGATATCTGACAGAACTATTAAAGAATCAGTAGAACCACTACTCCCTTTCGCAGGGGAAATGGAGATTGATGAGTTTGTTACCAAAGTTGCGTTCCCGATGATTGATTCCACTAATCGGAATTATATTAAAGATACTACCGACTTTGTTACTTCTTATAAACCGGGGGGGGGGGGGGGGGGGGGGGGGGGGGGGGGGGGGGGGGGGGGGGGGGGGGGGGGGGGGGGGGTGGGGGGGGGGGGGGGGGGGGTTTGGGAGTGGTAGGGGGATCGGGCTTTGGGGTGGTTGCGGGAGTGGGAACCGGCGTCGGTGTTGGGGTCGG
>JAVVPX010000041.1:0-20110 GCA_036655555.1 Bacteroidaceae bacterium
TATTCAATAATTCTCTGAACTCTTCTTCGTATTGAGAAAAGTCATCTATCGGCAATTTAGGTTGACGGGGTTCTCCTATTTCTATTACGGGAGAATAATTGTCGGCAGTTGCGCGGTGAATATAAAGTAGGGCAGGAGATACTTTGAGTGATTGTTTCCTCGACATGATGGCAGCGTACACAAATGTTTGAAAGATGTAATTGGGACGGTTTTCGGACGGTTCTAAGAGCGAATCAATAGTTGATAAACTTTTGGGAGTGCCTCCTGTCTTATAATCAACAATACGTAAAATGTCCCCTTTACTATCCATTCTATCGATAATCCCCCCGATGCGCGATTTAATGATACCTTTAGGTGTCTGAATTTCTATATCTTCGGTCACTTCCTTTTCCATTGCTTCCATAGAAAAAGGAGTATAGAGTAAATCTTTGGTCAGCAATTGCTTAAGATAGGAAGTTATCACGTTAGAGTTGATGAGCTGTATTCCGTTGTATTCGGGCTTTTCATCTTTCGCAACCTTAAAGAATAATTCTTTGAATGCGGCATCTACAAAAGACTGAAGTCTAGCCTCGTTGTGTAACAACTGTTCTATATCTTCCTTTTTTATAAGCTTGCTTATAGCGGACAGTTCGCTATATACTAATTCGGCAGAGCGATGAAAGATGCTTCCAAAAGCTGCGGAATCTATTTCGGAACTGACTTCTTCTTCCGGCTTCAAGCCTGCTACATAGCGGAAATAGAATTTCAGTTGACAATCTATATAAGTGTTGAGTGCCGAAGGCGTGAACTTTGCTTTGGAATTTACTCGTATATCAAAACGGTTTTGTAGTCGTCTCATAATTTCCGCTGTCTTGCTCACAACGATTTCATGATTTTTTTGAGGCGATTGTCCCGAATCAAGATATTCCCGTGAGATGGCGTGAGGATATTCTATTAAGAATTGAAGCATAAAGCGCGACCATTCTCCTCGATTTAAACCATCGGTAGAAGTATTATAGAGCAAAGTGATGTTTTCGGCTCTTTGCATCAACCGATAGAAATAGTAAGCATAAACCGCATTCTTATGTTCGATGGTAGTCATGCCGAATGCTTTGCGCAAATTGTAAGGAATGAAAGAGGAATCGCTTCCTACTTTGGGCAGTTGCCCTTCGTTGAGCGAGAGAAGAAGCAGGTTCTTAAAGTCGAGGTTACGAGTCTCTAAGACTCCCATGATTTGCATACCGATAGCCGGTTCTCCATGGAAAGGAATATTAGAGGAAGTAAGTACTTTATCGAGAAGTTTCCTAAAAGTATCTACTTCCACGATGAGGTCGCCTGCTTCTATCAGTGTCTTGAACCGAGAAATAGTAGTGTAAACCTTAAACAAGGATTCTCGATATAGTTGGTTTAAGACATCATTGGCGGAACTAGTTTCCTTTTGGTAAACTTGCGCTACGGTTTTTACCACTTCTATAAGATATTCGCATAGATTGAGATTACTTAGTTGAGGGGTAAAAAGAAAAGAAAGGAAGTCATCTTTTTTAAGCTCAGAGGGTAGCGGATAGAATCGGTTACTTTGAGTTAAACCTCGTTCCAAAAGTTCGGATTCTTTAGATAATTGTCGAGTATATGGATGCTTTAACGCCGCAATCACTGTAGTATAGGTATATCTACCACTCGTCAGATTGTATCCGATAGTTTGCATATCGAGCAAAGCGTTGATAAAACTGCAAATAGGAGTTTGTGATAAAGGAAATCCCATTGTGATATTAACGTTCTCTATTGAGGATGGTATGCAATGGAGTACCGGTAGTAGTAAAGCTTCGTTGCATAACACTACTGCCGATTCCGATTCATGTTCCATGTGAGTTTCCTTAATCCAAGTGGGAAGGAAACGAGCTTGTGCATTTTCGGTAGAGGCAGCAATATATCGAATATTTTTGGGCTTTGAAAGAGTGTTGAATAGTTCAGCCGATAGCGAAGATGGAAATTCGTGTAAGTTGCGTTTGATAAACTCACCGGCTTCGTGGTTGGCGTTGTTAAGATAAAAAGTGTCGTAATCCCAATAGAACAAGGCCTTATTGGCGTCGCGAAGAACTTGGAACAGTTTGTTTTCTACCTTATTAAGTACATTGAAGCCAACAAATACGTATTTATTGTAAGGTAACTTATCGATTTGTATTTGCTCTATCATAGAGCGATAGAGCATACCTTCGTAAGCAATTCCTTGTTGCGAAAGCGTCTCTTTATAATTCGTATAGATATTTCCCAGCACATTCCAAAGAGAGATAAACCGTTCTTTTAGTTCAGTGCGATGCTCAATGGAGAAGTTCTGAAAAAACTGTTGGATTGCTTCTTCCTGTTCTTTATCAAGAAATTGGTAATCGTCCATGATGCCCTTTAAATCCTGTAAATTGGAAAATAATCGATTGGCATCCACTAAATTTTTATCTATATCGTCGAAGTCGCTGATAAGTAACTCACCCCAGAAGTAAAAGTCATCTAAAGTCTCTTTGCTCTTAGTCTCTTTGCAAAATATTTTGTAGAGTTCGCATACTAACTTAACAGAATCCCCTAATTTTGTGTTTGCTGATTGGCAGAATAGTTCGCTGATGCTCAAATAAGCAGGCGACCAAATAGCTTTTTTAGCTTCGTCAGCTAAATATTCGTTAAAGAACAAGCTTGCCCGTTTATTAGGGAACACTACTGCTATATGCGATAAGTCGTTACCGAATTGCTTATATAAATCTTTAGCTACTGTCTTTAAGAAATATTCCATGACCTTATTGTTTTTTGATATAGAGAATTAACAAAGAGATATTTTATTTTCGTAAACATACCATAGATATCCTTTAATATTCTTATATCCCATGCTTGAGAGTAAGTCTATATAACCTTGTACTTGCTTTTTGTATTTGTCGTTTTCTTTACCAAACTTAAAGTCTACCACTATCACTTCTTTTTCGTTCATCATCACACGGTCGGGACGACGAGTTTCTAGCTTTCCGTTCTCTTTGTAGATGATAGCGCACTCATTGAACAGTTGATAATTTCCCGTATACCATTCCGATATTGTTGGGTTTGAGAATACTTTTTGAGTAAGTTCTTCTATCTTTTGTCTCTCGGCTTGCGAATTGATTATTCCTTGAAATACCAATTGCTCTATGGCATTAGGAATATCTTCCAACGTTTTTATATTAGAAAAGAGAGTATGTAAAAGCTGCCCTTTATTAATGTATTTATAAGTATTATCTTCTTGATTATCACCGCTAATAAAGTCTGCTGATTGATTTGATTGTTTAAACTCTATTTGATGACTAAGCGATAGCATATTGATAGATTGCTTAGTGGGGGGGATAGTTAGTTTATTGGTAAAGAGATGTTCTTTCTCATCTTTAGAGAGATAGATTTCTCCCAGCTCGTAAGTTTCTTCGTTGTCCCAATCCATTCCTTTTTCTTGCGATACCTTAGTGAGCGAATTGAAAAGAAGTTCGGATACCGTATTCTTTGTGTTTTTCTTTCCGTAGATAATTAAGTTTTTTGTGGCACGGGTAAAGGCTACATAAAGTAAGTTCAAACTATCGATCCAAAGTTGTAAACGTTCCTCTAAGTAATCTGCTCGATAAATAGACTCTGCCATTGTGGAAGAATAATTAATAGGAACAAGATCTAGCTCACTAAAGGGAAGTTCGGTAGGAGCACACCAAACTAACTGATTATTCTTTTCGTTTTCTAATTTCCAATCACAGAAAGGGAATAGTACGGTATGAAATTCCAATCCTTTGGCTTTATGTATCGAAAGTATTCTGATACCTTCTATTTCTCCCGAAGGAATGGTCTTTTCGTGAAGTTTGTTTTCCCAATGAGCGATAAAAGAATCTATTTCCGAGGAGTTTGTTTGCAAATATTCCAATGTGGCATCGAAGAAAGCAAAAAGATACGCATCTTGCTCTTTTATTTTATCCATTTCGAAGAGTACAAACAGCTTTTCTGTAAGGTCGTAGAGAGGCATTAGACGTAAGTTTTCTACTTCCGGGGTGAATGCGAGCGGGAGATATTGGTTTGTATCGCCAAGTAATATCGTGTTTAGTTCAATTTCATTGCAAAGCACTTTTGTTTGATAATCGATTGCTAATTGTGCTTTAGCAATTTTGTCGGCGGGATTAGACAAATATCTTAGACCGTTTATTATCATGCACACAGCAAGCGAAGCATCTAGTTGGAAAGCATCGTCGGAAACAATCTTGAAAGGGAAATGCTTGTCGAAGTAATCGGCAATTAGCGGAATACTCTTGTTCTTGCGTACTAAGATGGTGATGTCTTTTTGGCTGATTCCGTTTTCGATTAAATTTTTTATCTCTTCCCCCATAGTGTCTATGGTATAATCTACATAGGGCTTTTCTTCATCTGTGCCTAAGAACGATACTTTTACGTATCCTTCTGCTGTCTCTTTAGGAGATTGTTGGCATACATCGCTATAAGCATTCACCAGCTCTTTGCATTCCTCGCCCAACTCTTCGCGATGGATATCGCAAAGGCAAGCACAGGCAGCGGTAAACACTTCATTGTTGAAGCGAATGATGTTCGACTCGCTTCGTCGGTTAATTGTTAATGTCTTTACGTTGATAGGGAAAGCTTCTATATGTTCCTTTAGTCCGTCCAATATGCTCCAATCTCCACTTCGCCAACGGTAAATTGATTGCTTAACATCTCCCACAATCAAGCTATTGGCTCCTTGTGCCAAGCCTTCCAATAATAGAAGTTTGAAGTTACTCCATTGTAAGTGTGAGGTATCTTGAAACTCATCTATCATTACGTTGCGGATGTTTGCGCCAATCTTTTCGAAGACAAAAGAGGAATCGCCTTCTCGCACTAAGTTATGCAATAGCGTGTTGGTATCCGAAAGTAAGAAAGTGTTGGTCTCTCGGTTTAGTTCCCTAATTTCCTCATCGATGTTAGTGAGCAAGCGTACTGTATTGATATGTTGCAACGAGAGCTTACACGAATTAACTATTCTATTGTTGCTCTTTCTGTAGGTTTCCGAATCTTGCAAAAGTGGAATTAACTCTGAAACAGCTATCGCGAGAATAGTATCTCTGTTGGGCGAGTCTTTACTAGCCCAATTGTCTTCGCTTTCTAAACAATTCTCAACAGTCTTGTTGCGTACTTTATCTGATAGTACTCCGTTTTTTTGTTTGTTGAAGTAGCTTCCTATACTGTTTGCGACTCCTTTAAAGTCGGTAGGGGACAAACCCACATCTTCTATTATTCCGATGAATTGGTCATAGAATCCTTTTTGTTGCTCTAAGGCTTCTTGTTTCAGCAGTTGCAGTTCCGTACGATAATTCTTGATGCAATCTTTCTCCCTGAGTTCTTTTCTCAGCCCTTCGCCTCTTTCTATATACTTTTCGTCAAGTATGTTTTTTCCGAAGTTCTTTATCTCGTTCGATACGTTCCAACGTTTATCGCTTTGGATGCGCTCGTCAATAAATTCCATAAGCCACGTCATCACAGGCGATTGTCGGTTGAGCTTTTCTATCATGCTGTCTACGGCGTTGCCAAGAACTTCCGTGTTGTTCAGCTCTATGTTTAAATTGGGGCTTAACTCCAACTCTTTGGCTAGGTTGCGCATGACGGACTGAAAGAACGAGTCGATGGTCTCTACCCTAAATTGGCTATAATCATGAATCATATAGCTTAAGGCAACGCCTGCTGTTGTTCGGACTTCCTTTTCTTCTATTTGCAGTCCCTTGACTATTTCCTTTAGATAAGGTTCGGAATCTTTGTCTTCAGTCCAAATACCATAAAGTTGTCCGAGTATGCGTTTTTTCATCTCCGAAGTAGCTTTGTTGGTAAAGGTCACGGCAAGTATTTGCCGATAAGCCCGTGGATTGCGTATCAATAACTTGATATACTCCACTGTTAAGGTAAATGTTTTTCCCGATCCTGCTGAGGCTTTATATACTAACAGCTCGGGAGATGAGCTTTCCATATTTTATCCTTTCGCCTCTTGGTAGAGGAATCTTTTAATACTTTTCTTTGCGGTCTTTTCAAATTCTTCGGGATATATCTTTATTTTTGCAATTTGTGAATAAGCAGGCAATTGAGCGTTTAGCTCTATTCTATTCGTTTCCATTATTTTCTCTATATCTTGTGCTTTAAGTCCGTGGGCAAGGGCATCGTCAATATCGGGATAGATAAGAGCCACTAATTTTCCCCTTTGAAGTACAATCAAAGATTCCGATACATAAACCATGTTGTTTAGTATCGACTCTATCTCTTCGGGATAGATATTTTGTCCCGATGAGGTAAGTAATAGATTCTTGCTTCTTCCTTTCACAAAGACAGCCCCATCCTCATCCATTATAGCTAAGTCGCCGGTATGCAACCAACCATCTTTGTCGATGACTTGCGCAGTGGCTTCCTCGTTCTTATAGTATCCCAACATTAAGTTTGGACCTTTGCAAATTATTTCGCCCGCTATCTCTTGGGCGTTAGTTGAATCTATGCGCACTTCCATACCATCGGCCGCCTTACCGCACGATGCTTTTTTTAAGTCTTTCCAATAGCTGGAGCAAATGATAGGACCACATTCTGTCATACCATAAGCAATGGTATAAGGGAATTCAATCATCCGCAAAAAGGCTTCTACCTCCGCATTAAAAGGTGCGCCTCCGATAATAATTTCTTCGAACTGTCCGCCGAAAGCATCCATTGCGTGTTGACGGGCTGCTGCTTTCATCTTATCGTTTACGATAGGAACTTTTAGCAATAGCTTGCCTATTCGGCTATCTAGCTTGGGAAGTATATCTTTCTTTATAATCTTTTCTACGATGAGTGGTACGCTGGAAATAACTCTTGGGCGTATCTTGGAAAAAGAGTGAGTAATCACTTTAGGCGAAGGCATACGGGTAAGAAAATAAATACGTGCGCCCACCGAAATGCCGTAAAGGAAATCGTAGACCATCCCGAACACGTGCCCCATCGGAAGCATGGAAACCATCGGCTCACCTGCTTTAACGGAAAGCATCTTTTGACAATAAATGACGTTAGAGTAAATGCTGCGATAGGGGAGCATTACTCCTTTGGAATAACCCGTTGTGCCCGATGTATAGTTGATGATAGCTAATTCTTCCGGACGGTCTTTGCTGTACGAAATATCGTTAGCTCTGAAGTTTCGAGGATATTTGTGTCCATACATCAAGTTCAAATTGTTGTAGGCATAACTAAGTTTTTCGGAGCGGGAAATAAGAATAGAAAAGTCTTTCATAAAAATGATTCCCTCTAACAAGGGCATAGCCTCTTCGTTTAGGTTTTCCCATATTTGGTCACCTACAAAAAGTAATCGGGCTTCGGAATGATTAACGATGTTGTGTATGTTGTCTGCCTTAAATTCATGGAGAATGGGTACAATAACTGCTCCGTACGTGATAGTTGCTAAAAAAGTAACTGCCCAATGAGCACTGTTTCTACCACAAACGGCTATTTTATCACCTTTCTTGATGCCTGCACTCTCGAGCATAATATGAAACTTCTCAATCTTACGGGCGACATCTTTGTACTGTAATGTAATTCCCTGATAATCGGTTAGGGCATCTAAATCCCAATTCTGTATGATACTTTGCTCTATTAAAGCAACAAAACTTTCTTCTATTTTCATAGTGATAATTCACATTCTTAGTCTATCTGTGCACAAATGTAATCATCTAGGTGTATGGTAAGCGAAAACAAAATGTAGTTTTACGTAATTTTAACCTAGCCCAAATCTAAGGCGGTTATTCGTTATTTAAGTTTAGTCGAACTTTTACTTTCAGAAGTCTTCTGCCTTATTTTTAAATAATACCGCTCATTTTAAAAGTCTTCAGTATAATGCCTGTTTTCGCTCTATATTTTGCTAATCCGATGAGCCGTTGTTTAATAATAATTTATATCTTTGTTGCGACTTAAACATAATAAGACTCATGACAAAGAAAATATTATTGCTAGGCTCGGGTGAACTAGGCAAAGAATTTGTAATTGCAGCTCAACGCAAGGGGCAATACATAATAGCTTGCGATTCTTATGCAGGAGCTCCTGCTATGCAAGTGGCAGACGAATGCGAAGTAATAGATATGCTTAACGGAGATATGCTCGCGCAAGTAGTAGCTAAGCATCATCCCGACTTGATAGTTCCGGAAATAGAAGCTATCCGCACCGAACGTTTATACGAATTCGAGAAGCAAGGAATACAAGTGGTTCCTAGTGCTAGGGCGGTGAATTTTACGATGAACCGTAAAGCTATCCGCGATTTAGCAGCTAAAGAATTAGGGCTAAAGACTGCAAAATATTTTTATGCTACTTCGTTTGAAGAGCTTAAAGCAGCTTCCGAAAAAATTGGCTTCCCTTGTGTAGTAAAACCGCTGATGTCTTCTTCGGGCAAAGGACAAAGTTTAGTTAAGAGTAGCGAGGAATTGCAACAAGCTTGGGAATATGGATGCAACGGTAGCCGTGGAGATATTAAAGAACTTATCATCGAGGAATTTGTGAAGTTCGACAGCGAAATAACCTTATTGACCGTTACGCAAAAGAATGGACCAACCTTATTTTGCGCACCTATTGGACACGTGCAAAAAGGGGGAGATTATCGCGAAAGCTTTCAACCGGCACACATCGCTCCCGAACATTTAAAAGAAGCTCAAATGATGGCGGACAAAGTAACAGCAGCTCTGACCGGAGCAGGCTTATGGGGCGTAGAGTTCTTTTTAAGCCACGACAAAGGAGTCTATTTCTCCGAATTATCTCCTCGTCCTCACGATACAGGAATGGTCACCTTGGCGGGTACACAGAATTTAAATGAATTTGAACTCCATTTGAGAGCAGTTCTTGGACTGCCTATTCCGTCTATCACACAAGAAAGAATGGGAGCAAGTGCCGTCATCCTTTCGCCGATAGCCAGCAAAGAAACTCCTCATTACTCAGGAATGGAAGAGGCTTTAATGGAGGATAATACTTATTTGCGTATATTTGGGAAACCGTTTACAAAACTTAACAGAAGAATGGGGGTTGTTGTTTGTTATGCACCTTTATCCGGTAATATGGACGAGTTGCGTACAAAAGCTAAAAAAGCAGCATCTAAAGTAAGAGTATATTGACAAAACGCTATTTAATGTATTGTGTTGAAAGATAAAAGAATATAAAATAAGCTCGAAATAAGGCATTAAGTCTTTATCTTTGCACAGTTGTTTATCTAACTATTATTTAAAGAAAAGCTTATGCCACAAATTGTTGGACATATATCACAGATAATCGGTCCCGTAGTGGACGTTTATTTTGAAGGAAAAGATATAGATGTAGACTTGAAATTACCTAGTATTCATGATGCTTTAGAAATCAAACGTCCAAACGGAAAGATTTTAATTGTAGAAGTGCAACAGCATATTGGAGAAGATACAGTTCGTACCGTTGCTATGGATAGTACCGATGGTTTACGTCGAGGAATGGAAGTTGTTTCAACAAATAGTCCTATAAGAATGCCCGTTGGAACACAGATAAAAGGACGATTGATGAACGTTATTGGTGATTCAATAGACGGAATGAATCCATTGAATAAACAAGGTGCTTATCCTATCCATAGAGATCCGCCTAAGTTCGAGGACTTAACCACAGTACAAGAAGTTCTTTTTACCGGCATCAAGGTCATTGACCTTTTGGAACCTTATTCCAAAGGAGGTAAAATCGGACTCTTTGGGGGAGCCGGTGTTGGAAAAACAGTACTTATCATGGAACTTATCAATAATATTGCAAAGAAGCATAATGGTTTCTCTGTCTTTGCAGGAGTAGGAGAACGTACCCGTGAGGGTAATGATTTGCTGCGAGAAATGATTGGTTCGGGAGTTATCCATTACGGAGAGGAATTTAAAAAAGACATGGAAGCCGGAAATTGGGACTTGTCGAAAGTTGATTACGACGAAGTGGCAAAGTCACAAGCGACCTTGGTTTTTGGACAAATGAACGAACCTCCCGGCGCACGTTCGTCTGTAGCTCTTTCGGGCTTGACAGTAGCGGAATCGTTCCGTGATTTAGGTTCGGGCACAGGCTCAAAAGATATTTTGTTCTTTATAGATAATATATTCCGTTTTACTCAAGCAGGCTCCGAAGTATCTGCCTTGTTGGGACGTATGCCTTCGGCTGTAGGTTATCAACCAACGCTTGCTACCGAAATGGGAGCTATGCAAGAACGTATCACCTCTACCAAAGCAGGTTCTATCACTTCCGTGCAAGCAGTATACGTGCCTGCCGATGACTTAACCGACCCTGCTCCGGCAACAACCTTTACTCACTTGGATGCCACTACGGTGTTGAGCCGTAAGATTACTGAATTGGGAATCTATCCCGCAGTAGATCCTTTGGAATCCACTTCTCGAATATTAGACCCATTGATAGTGGGACAAGAACATTACGATGTAGCTCAACAAGTGAAGCAAATACTTCAACGAAACAAAGAGCTTCAAGATATTATCTCCATCTTAGGAATGGAAGAACTTTCGGATGAAGATCGCCAAACAGTTAATCGCGCTCGTAGAGTACAACGATTCTTGTCGCAACCATTTACGGTAGCCGAACAGTTTACAGGAGTTCCCGGAGCAATAGTTCCTATTGAAGAAACTATCCGAGGCTTTAAGATGATACTTAATGGAGAGGTAGATTATCTTCCCGAATCTGCATTCTTGAATGTAGGTACGATAGATGACGCAATAGCTAAGGGCAAAAAATTAATGGAGCAAGCCTTATAAGAGATAAAAGATGAAACTACAAATTCTACAACTGATAATTGTGTCTCCCGAGCGAGTTCTCTACGATGGACAAGTAGAAAGCGTAAACTTTCCGGGAACAATGGGTTCGTTCATGGTATTACCTGAGCACGCACCTATTATTTCTTCGCTGGGGAAAGGACTGATAACTTATTCCGAAGGAGGAGTGATAAGTTCGTTAGCTATTCAAAGCGGATTTGTAGAAGTGAATCAAAATATCATCTCTGTTTGTGTAGAGCAATAATAGAAAAACAGTAAAAAGTGTATGGGAATTAGTTTAACAAAAAGGAGGTATTTAACGTGGACAACAATCTTAATCGCAGGATTAGGCTTGCTTGTTGGCTATTTACTCAAGTGTTACTTCCCCACGCATTATTTTTCGTGGTATCCTTCTATTCCCGTATATTTCTATGTGTTTAACTGTTTTTTTATTATTATGTTCGATGAGTGCAGGCAGCATGCGCCTAATAAAATGTTGATGGTATATATGGGTACGAAGGTAATTAAGTTGCTGCTATCCATCTTTGTTATTCTCTTTTATAGCGTGTTGGTAAAGGTACAACGTGAAGATTTTGTATTAACGTTCTTCTTCTTTTATCTGTGTACCATGCTCTATGGAAGTTACTTCTTTTATGTCTTTGAACTTAATAAAAAGAGAAAAAAGGAAAGAAATGAATAGATTACAATATATAATAGGATGTGTTCTTATCTTCTGTTTTGTAGGAGCAGGCACTTTGCAAGCGCAAGATACCGTTTCGCCTAAAATAGATGTGAAGGAGATTGTGTTCGGACATATTGGCGATGCTTATGAATGGCACGTCACTACATGGGGCGATACAGAGTTTATTGTTCCGCTTCCAATCATTGTTAGAAGTAACGAAACAGGATGGCATTTTTTTCTCTCTTCTGCCTTTAGAGAAGGCACGAGCGAAGGATTTTATATTGCGGGCGAAGGAAAACATAAGGATAAGATAGTGGAGAGAAAAGCGGCAACGGGTGAGGAAGTAAGACCTTTTGATATTTCCATTACCAAGACAGCCTTGTCGCTAATGATAAATAGTTTGTTGGTGCTTTGTGTTATTTTGGGTGTTGCTCATTGGTATAAAGACAAAACACCATCTTCTGCTGCCCCCAAAGGTTTTGTTGGCGCAATGGAGATGTTTATTACTATGATTTACGACGACGTGATAAAGAGTTGTGTAGGAAAAGATTATAAGCGTTATGCACCTTATCTGTTAACTGTCTTCTTCTTTATCTTCATTAATAATATAATGGGATTAATTCCCGTTTTCCCCGGAGGAGCAAATGTAACGGGCAATATAGCCATTACTTTAGTATTGGCTCTCTGTACGTTCTTTGCCGTAAATCTTTTTGGCAGCAAAGAATATTGGAAGGAAATACTTTGGCCGGATGTGCCTGTTTGGCTAAAAGCTCCCATACCAATGATGCCGGTGATAGAACTTTTTGGTATTTTTACCAAACCGTTTGCTTTGATGATTCGTTTGTTTGCTAACATCATGGCAGGTCACTCGGTGATTCTCGGATTGACTTCGCTCGTATTTGTTACGGCAAGTATGGGCTCGGCAATAAATGGTTCGATGACAGTCGTATCAGTACTTTTCGGCATCTTTATGAATTGTCTGGAGCTACTGGTCGCATTTATTCAAGCTTATGTATTCACGATGCTTTCGGCAGTGTTCATAGGATTATCTAGACCGGAAGCGCGTAAAGAAAAGATAGAAAAAACAGCATAGAAATAGAAACACGAATATAAATTTTAAAACAAAAGAATATGTTACTATCAGTATTGTTACAAGCAGCAGCTGCAGGAGCTGGAATAAGTAAATTAGGTGCAGCAATTGGAGCAGGTATAGCCGTTTTAGGCGCAGGTTTTGGTATTGGTAAGATTGGTGGCTCTGCAATGGAAGCTATCGCTCGTCAACCGGAAGCAGCAGGCGACATTCGTATGTCGATGATTATTGTAGCCGCTTTGGTCGAAGGTGTTGCTTTGTTTGCTATTGTAGTTTGCTTCTTAGCTCTATAAGTAAGGTATGTCATTATTAGTACCTGATAGCGGTTTATTGTTTTGGATGCTTTTGTCGTTTGGAATAGTATTCTTTATTCTTGCAAAGTTTGGTTTCCCGATTATTACCAAGATGGTAGACGAACGCAAGGAATACATCGACCATTCGCTGGAAGTAGCTAAGCAAGCTAATGAACAATTGGCAAATATAAAAGTCGATAGTGAAACAATTATGGCAAAAGCCTACGAGGAACAAACTCGCATATTGAACGAAGCAGTAGTCACACGTAATCGAATTATCAAAGAAGCAAAAGAACAAGCTTCGGAAGCCGGTTTGAAAGAATTGGATGAAGTAAAACGATTAATCAAGGCAGAAAAAGAAGAGGCGATTAGAGATATTCGTCGCCAAGTGGCGGTATTGTCAGTAGACATTGCAGAAAAAGTACTTCGTAAGAATTTGGATGAAGAACATGAACAGATGGAGATGATAGACCGATTATTAGATGAGGTGAACGTCTCTAAATCATAAACAACTATGGATGCAGGAATTATTTCGATGAGATATGCCAAAGCTCTAATAGAATACGCAAAGGAGCAAGGGATGGAAGATAAGGTATATAAGGAGATGCGAACGCTTTCCCAAAACTTTGCGTCTATTTCCACATTGCGTTCCACTTTAGACAATCCGGTTCTTTCGTGCAAAGAGAAACTTTCTCTGGCGTGTAACGCAGCGGGAGGAGAGGTGAGCAAAGAACTTATGCGCTTTATCCAATTAGTATTAGAGCAACATCGAGAAAAATTTTTGCAAACAATCTCACTCTTGTACATCGACTTGTATCGGAAACTGAAGAATATCAGCATCGGTCGGTTGATTACCGCTTATCCGGTAAACAAGGAAACGGAAGACCGCATGAAGCACATGGTAGTAGACAAGACGCACGGAACGGTAGAATTTAGCAGGAGAGTAGACCCAAGCATTGAAGGAGGGTTCATCTTTGAAATAGGCACGTATCGTTTGGATGCAAGTATTGCTACACAGTTTAGAAGAGTGAAGCAACAATTCATAGAGAAGAATAGAAGAATCGTTTAATTAAAGAAAGAGTATGTCTGAAAATATAAAACCAAGTGAAGTCTCTAAAGTATTACTTGAACAACTTAAGGGTATTGATACTAGTATCAAGCTAGATGAAGTTGGCACAGTATTGCAAGTAAGCGATGGAGTTGCGCGTATCTATGGCCTGCGAAATGCAGAAGCAAACGAACTTCTCGAATTTGATAATGGCATCATGGCTATTGTTATGAATCTAGAAGAAGACAATGTAGGAGCCGTATTGCTAGGACCCACAGATAAAATAAAAGAAGGACAGATAGTAAAACGTACGGGACGAATTGCTTCTATTAAAGTAGGAGAGAGTATGCTCGGACGAGTAATAGATCCTCTTGGCGAACCTTTAGACGGTAAAGGAATGATAGGAGGAGAACTCTGTGAAATGCCTTTGGAACGTAAAGCTCCGGGAGTTATTTTTAGACAACCGGTAAACCAACCTTTGCAAACAGGGCTAAAAGCTGTGGATGCAATGATTCCTATTGGTAGAGGACAGCGAGAACTGATTATCGGTGACCGACAGACCGGAAAGACTTCTATTGCCATAGATACTATTATCAACCAACGTTCTAACTATGATGCGGGCGAACCTGTCTATTGCATTTATGTAGCTATTGGACAGAAAGGTTCTACGGTTGCTAACATTGTTAATATATTGCGTGAAAAGGGCGCGATGGATTATACTATCGTAGTAGCTGCTACAGCTGCTGACCCTGCTGCTCTACAGTATTTTGCTCCTTTTGCAGGCGCAGCTATCGGAGAGTTTTTCCGAGATACCGGCAGACATGCTCTAGTTGTGTATGATGACCTTTCTAAACAAGCAGTTGCTTATCGTGAAGTTTCTTTGATTCTTCGTCGTCCTTCGGGGCGTGAAGCTTATCCGGGAGATATTTTCTATTTACATTCCCGCTTATTGGAACGTGCCGCAAAAATTATTAATCAGCAGGAAGTAGCTGCTCAAATGAACGACCTTCCTGACAGCTTGAAAGATAAAGTGAAAGGTGGAGGTTCGTTAACTGCACTTCCTATTATTGAAACTCAAGCCGGAGACGTGTCGGCTTATATCCCTACGAATGTTATCTCTATTACCGATGGACAAATATTCTTGGATACCGATTTATTCAATCAAGGTAATCGACCGGCTATTAATGTGGGAATATCTGTTTCTCGTGTAGGTGGTAATGCACAAATAAAGTCAATGAAGAAAGTGGCGGGGACATTAAAAATTGACCAAGCACAATATCGTGAATTGGAATCGTTCTCTAAGTTTAGCAGCGATATGGATCCGGTAACCGCAATGACGATTGATAAAGGTAGAAAGAACACGAAATTACTTATTCAACGACAATATTCACCTTTGGCTGTAGGTCAACAAATAGCTATTCTTTATTGTGGCACGCACGGACTAATGAAGAATATTCCTTTGGATAAGGTCATGGAGTTTGAACATAATTTCTTAGAAAATTTACAATTGAACCACGAGGCGGATGTATTAAACATTTTGCAAAGTGGAATAATAAACGACGAAGTTGCCGCTATCATAGAATCGGTGGCTGCAGGAATTTCTGAGCAATATAAAATTAAAGAATAAAAAATGGCATCGCTTAAAGAGGTAAAAGGGAGAATAGCTTCGGTCGAGAGTACTCGTAAGATTACGTCGGCAATGAAGATGGTGGCTTCCTCTAAGTTGCATAAAGCTCAAATAGCCATAGAGAATATGCTTCCATACGAGAGGAGATTAAATCATATTCTAACAAATTTCTTGAGCTCCGATGTAGAGATTAATTCGCCTTTTATTAATCAACGCACGCCCTCTCGTGTAGCTATCGTCGTCTTTTCTTCTAATACCAGCCTTTGTGGGGGATTTAATTCCAACATTATAAAGAATACGATTTCTGCGATAAAGGGATATAAGAAGAGTGGAACAGTAACGGATATTCAACTCTATCCTGTTGGAAAGAAGATTACGGATGCTTTAAAAAAGGAAGGCTTTAAGATAGAAAAAGAATTATCTTATATGGCAGATAAACCTTCTTTTCAGCAAGCTGCCGATTTAGCTTTTGAGTTGATGGAGCTTTATCAAGCAAAAAAAATAGATAAAGTGGAACTAATATATAATCATTTTAAATCGACGGCTGTGCAAGTGCTTACGCACGAAACTTATCTTCCTATTACGCTAAAGAGACGAGGAGAGATGAGAAATGACGGAGAGCAATCGGATTATATAGTAGAGCCCTCTCAAGAAGAAGTAATAATGAGCTTAATACCTAAAGTGCTAAGAATGAAACTATATACAGTGCTTCTGGATTCTAATGCCTCGGAACATGCCGCGCGTACGATGGCTATGCAGACAGCTACTGACAATGCAAATGACTTGATACAAGATTTGACTGTATTATATAATAAATCTCGTCAACAAGCCATAACTAATGAGCTACTAGACATTATTGGTGGTTCAATGAAATAAGCTTTGTGTTATACATATTGGTTTGCATTTTCGGTATTTACCCACAACTATTTATCTATTAATGAATCAGTGCCGGAACAAGTAAAATTGTTCCGGCACTGATTAGTTAATTCTTAATAGATTGGATTAAGCATATTGGGGAATAGATTAGGCATTGCCTTAAATACGTTCGACAGAGCCGAAGGATAGAGATTGCCTGTAAATGTAATGTCGTTCCCACTAAAGTTTGGATTAACGTTAGCACTAGCTCGGTTGGTATCTCTAGTTAAGATGATGGTGACGGTAGCAGAGATGTTGACACCTTGCACGTTCATGTCAAAGAAAACATTGCCTTCCTTGTCCGTATTCATCCGAATGCCCGAAGCACTGCCTTCCAAGGTGATTCCTCCCAAACCGTTCGGTCCGGAATATCCATTTTCAAAGGCTGTTTGCACAATTGCTTTCCCATTATAAAGAGAGATGAAGTTAGTGTTTGAAGTAACGTACCTTGTTACTCCGTTCCAAAAGATAATGTTGTCCGCTTCCAATACGAAATTTTGATTTCTCAATGCTTGATAAGCTTGATCGAAAGTAATAATGTTCAAGATAGAATCTTGTGTTTTTCTCTCTTCCCGTTTTTCTTTGCGCTCCTGCTTCTTTAATAAATCTTTAGCCCTTTGGGTGTTCTGTGCTTGGATAGTTCCGCAGAAACTAATCAATAGCACTACTGTTAGTAACCATACTTTTTTCATAATCAAGTTGTTCTTTTATAGGTTATTCTTGAAATCTACATACAAATAACAACAGCGGAGAATGAAAAATGTTTAGAAGAGAAAGATGTTTCTCTTTGATTACTTTATTTGCGTTGCTTTGAGATAAAAAGATTACCTTTGTCCACAAAATAAATATACCATTATGATACAATCAATGACCGGATTCGGTAAGGCAACCGCCGTATTTGAAGATAAGAAGATTTGTGTTGAAATAAAGTCCCTGAATAGTAAAGCGTTGGATTTGTCCACACGCATCGCTCCGCTCTATCGCGAAAAAGAGATGGAGATACGTAACGAGATAGCTAAGATTTTAGAGCGAGGGAAAGTGGACTTCAGTATGTGGATAGAGAAAGATACAGTTGAAACAGTATCTTCCATCAATTCTTCTGTGGTCGAAAGTTATTATAAACAGATAAGTCAACTCTCGGAAACGATGAATATTCCTATGCCGGCAGATTGGTTTCAGATACTATTGCGTATGCCCGAAGTCATGAGCAAGTCGGATTCACAAGAATTGTCGGACGAAGAATGGATTGTTGCTCATAAAGCTGTGGAAGAAGCTATTGCTCATTTGGTAGATTTCCGCAAACAAGAAGGCGAAGCTTTGGCAAAGAAGTTTACCGAAAAGATAAATAATATAGCCGGCTTGTTGACCTCTATCGTGCCTTACGAAACGGAACGTGTGGATAAGATAAAGGAACGTATCACCGACGCGTTAGAAAAAACTATCAGTGTGGATTACGACAAGAATCGCTTGGAACAGGAACTTATTTATTACATCGAGAAGCTAGACATCAACGAAGAAAAACAACGTTTGGCAAACCATTTAACTTACTTCAAGAACACGATGGAAAGCGGACAAGGACAAGGCAAGAAGCTTGGTTTCATTTCTCAAGAGATAGGACGCGAAGTGAACACAATGGGTAGCAAATCGAATCATGCCGAGATGCAAAAAATTGTGGTGCAGATGAAAGACGAGTTGGAACAAATAAAAGAACAAGTGCTCAACGTAATGTAAGCTATCATGAACGGAAAGTTAATCATATTCTCCGCACCGTCCGGCTCGGGGAAGTCAACCATCATCAACTACTTATTGAAGCAATCTTCGCTTAATCTTTCTTTCTCTATTTCCGCTACCAGCCGTCCTCCTAGAGGACAGGAACAACACGGAGTAGAGTACTTTTTTCTCTCTTCCGATGAATTCCGCACAAGAATTACTCGTGGAGAATTTATCGAATACGAAGAAGTTTATCCCGGTCGTTTCTATGGTACGCTCAGGGCACAAGTAGAAAAACAACTCTCTCAGGGACAAAATATAGTGTTAGACTTAGATGTAGTAGGTGGATGCAATATTAAACAGCAATATAACGAACGAGCTTTATCCGTATTTATTCAAGCTCCTTCGATAGACGAAATCCGTTGCCGTTTAGAAAGCAGAGGTACGGACGAACCCGAGGTTATCGCTGCCCGTTTAGCTAAAGCCGAAAAAGAGCTTGCGTATGCCAATAAGTTCGATGTGATTATCGTAAACGATAATTTAGAGCTCGCTCAAGCTCAAGCATTGAAAGTTATTCAAGAATTTATAGCTCGCTAAAAGTTGATGAAACAACGAATAGGAATCTTAGGGGGGTCTTTTAATCCCATTCACATTGGGCATCTAGCTCTTGCCAACTACTTGTGCGAGTTTGAGGGTCTGGATGAACTTTGGTTTATGTTAAGCCCGCACAATCCTTTGAAGGAAATAAAGAGCCTCTTATCCGATGAAAAAAGGCTAGAGCTACTTCGTTTGGCGGTAAAGGATTATACCAAATTTCGAGCTTCCGATTTTGAATTTAGTCTCCCTCGACCTTCCTATACCGTTAACACGCTCGAAAAACTACGTGCTACTTATCCCGAAAAAGAGTTTATGCTCATCATTGGTGCCGATAATTGGAATATATTCTCTCAATGGAAAGATTACGAGCGTATCATTGATACGACCCAAATACTAGTTTATCCTCGTCCGGGAATAGAAGTGGAGGAATGCTCGTTGCCTTCTACCGTACGATTGGTTCATAGTCCGCAAATGGAAATCAGCTCTTCGTTCGTTCGTTCCGCCATTGGTCATGGCAAGGATATTCGCTGTTTTTTACCTCCCGAGGTTTATGATAAAATAAGGGAAGAAAATCTTTACGGCTATAATTCTTTTCTTCCTAAATAATACTGTTCGTTTTTAAAATAATACAGAAGACTTTTAAAATAATACAGAAGACTTTTTGAGCCGACAGTATTCCTATTTCGCTTTCTGCTGATGCAGCACAATCATCACTATTTCTGAAGGTGCAAACAATCGGATGTTTTTGCGCGAAGTGCCCAAACCGTTGGTGATGATAATAGGTATTCCCTCGGAAGTCATCTGTTTCCCTTTTACAAAACGCTGTCCGTAATGCGAACCGGTAGCAGGAGCATACAATCCAAACAGTGTAATCTGTCCGCCGTGAGTGTGTCCTGCTAACACTAAATCAGTGTTTTTTATATCCACATCCTCTGCGTAATCGGGCGTGTGAGTAAGGAGTATCACAAAGTCTTTAGGATTTAGCGAAAGAGTGGGGGAAACTCCGTTTGCCGTCAAGTCGAAAGGATTGCGCACACCGGCAACAATAATCTGTTCACCGTTTGTGGCAAGAGTATCTAGCTCATGTTCCAACACACGCATCCCATTGCGCTTCATAGCAGTTACTATCTCCTCATGGCAACGTTCGTAATCGTTATTGCCCATTACCCCAATAGTGCCAAAGCGTGGCTTAATTTCTCCCAAACGAGCAAATAACTCTTCTACATATTCACAACCTTCTTGATAATCTCCTCCCATCAATAAAACATCGGGCTGTAAGCGATGAAGCAACTCTACGGTACTGTTAAGAGCCTTTTCCTTATATTTACTTTTATAATGGAAGTCTGATGCAAAAGCAATACGGAAGCCATCGAACGAATCGGGTATTTCGGCATGATAAA
>JAVVPX010000042.1:0-19980 GCA_036655555.1 Bacteroidaceae bacterium
TAATTTTGCCGCCATCTTTGCTTCGTAAGAGTTAGTTTTACCATACCCTCCCTTTCTTTCCGCCTCCGATGGAATGAACGCAATACGCTTGTTCATCAATCTATCCAAAGAATCCCCTTCGGGAGAAACATCATCCCATAGTTCCAATTGATGAGGAAGACCAACAATTTCGAGCTTGCCACCATAAAATGTATTGTTGGGAAACAAAGCCACTTCGGGATTCATACGTCCCTGTTTACAAAGCATATCCACCACTTTCGATTGTTCGGTATAAGTATTTGTTCGATAAAGACGTTCAAATAAGGAATCTCTAAGGTTGAATAACCCCACCTCATTAAGAAGTTCATTTTGCACACACGACTGCTCTTTACTTTGCAAAACCACCGCAGGCAATTGTTTGTGGTCTCCAATGAGAATAAACTTACCTACCGCATTATTACCTCGATTATCTTTAGCGCAAAGAATACCTAAGAGCTGAGGTTCTAAAATCTGAGTAGCCTCATCTACGATAGCTATCGAAAATGACTTTAGTCTAAACAATTCCGGTTTATTAGAGATGGAAGCCACCGTGCCCACAAAAACTCGACACTTAGAGATGCGTGCATACACTTGCGAACGATTGAGACAGGAAGACAACTCATTCTCTATCAAATGAGAACGGAAAACTTCATCGCAAGATAATTCGCTTCCCACTCGAATATAATCTACTTTAGGATAAATAGTAGAAAGAGATTTGCATATTTCATCAACAGCCCGATTGGTATAGGCTAGCAAAAGTAATTGTGTTTGTGGTTGTGCATAGGAAGTTTCTACCATTCTCTTTAACGCATGCGAGGTTTTGCCGGTACCGGGAGGTCCTATCAACAGAAAGTAATCCTTAGCAGCTTCCGCCTTCAAAGCAATCCGTTCGAAGTCATTGGTCGCTTCCTTTATCCTTTGTTCAAAAGAAGGGTCAAAGTCCGGCAAACGTTGAGAAAGGAGCAAGTCTCTTCGGTCTTTATTGGCTACGGCAAATGAATGAAGTCCCTGATACATAGTCCTAAAAGTAGTATCCATAGAATCGTGTTCAACAGCATAAAGGCTATTGGGCGCAAAGACCGATATATTTTGTTGAGTAGCACGAATGCGTATCTTCAGTTCATTAGTGGTGATGTAGTCTATACTTCCTTTGAAGACAAGTTTGTTTGTCACTTTATCTTCGTCGCAATTGCGTTCGTAAAGCACTACCACATCTCCTGCTCGAAAGTTAGGCAAGAAGTCGTCGCCATAAGTAGGAATAGAGAGCGTCAAGGAAGCTTTATGCTTATCGGAGGCACGATTGTCAATTATCTTCAAATCATAAAGTATCTCCCCCGCCTCACACTTTTCTTGCAAAGTAGACAGCCATAACGCAGCCGTCCCTACCCTACCATCATGCTCGGTATCTCCTGACTTAGCAGTATATTGCTCTTTCGTGATAAAGTTGAATAAGGTTATGTAGTACGATTGCTCTAGGGTAGACATCTCTGCATAATGCTTGCCGTAATTCTCAATAGATGGTTTGAGATACTGTTCCCAATACTTGCCATGAAGAGATTTCTCATTCATCATCTTTGGCTGAATTTCGGCTAAAATGCCGGAAGTGTAGGCTTGATTATTGTGCAGTTGCACCCCATACTCATTAGCAACAATAAGGTTACGCACATTTATCGCTTTCTTCACTAAGTTCCAAACAGGACGTGCCGGATAGAGAAGCGGGTAACGAGTATAGAGCAAATACGGACGCATCTTCTTATGATTCTGTCCCATGCTATATTCGAGCACTGCCATATAAAGCAACATTTGCACCTTGTTGTTCTCTTTGGGTTCTACTTTTCCACGAATAGCGAACTCGTCAGCTTTACCGGACTTCATCTCTATAAAGCTACTCATATCTCGCTGCATATAGTCCAAACGTCCTTGAATACCCAATGCTTCACAGATATACGAAGGTTCGAGCACCGCATCTTCTTTGTTCAAATCGTAGCCAGAAGCATGAAAAGTTTCAGTCACCACTTCCCTAATATGTTCAAAGTGCATCTTACAATCATCAAAGAACTGCTGTTCTTTCTCTTTATCTTTCAAATCTTCGCAAGCCGCTATTTCTATTGGGTAGTTCTTAAATGCTTTCTGCATACAAGCTTTATAATCCACTTCCCCATTTGCATGAATCCATTCATCAAGAAATAGATTAGCTATATTTCCTAACAAGAGAGGACGGGCATTGGATATAGGAACTAACTTGCTTAGATTATAGTTCGCAGGGTGACTACCATAATCTTTAAAACATTCGGCAAGAGAACTAATATCCAACAAGTAATCGGGTTCCAATACAATGAAAGCGGGAGTATATATTCCTTCTTCATCTACCGAAGCATCCAGTAAATTTAGTTGCGCATGTTGCCATAGTCGTTCAACGGTTGCCGAGAACTCTTCGTTCATACCCTTCACCCGATAACGAATCTTCAATAGTTCATCCGAAAGAGCATCTAAAGGAACAACGTATAAAAAATTATCGTCTGCCCACTGAAAGCAAACGCGTAAACGCTTCACTGTCTCCTTTTCTTTTCGTTTTGCTATTGGCATAGCAACGATTGATTTAGGAAGTACTTGAAGAAGTGCGAAAGGAATGTCTTGTCCGCAAAGTTTACGAATGGTAAACGCCAATATTCTCATATCCCTAAAATACAGTTCTTCAGTTGGTAGTTCCTGACGATTGAGCACTCTATTGGAAGTCAAACGGAAAGTATGCAATAGATTTTGTTGCTTCAAGTCTAAGTTATACTTCGCTGCCAAGAAGCTAATCCGTGCGGCAAGGTCGGTCATCTGCAAACATTCATTCTGCATCAGCGTACAACAAAGGCGTTCCAAGATTTCCCGCATTTGTCTATATCTATTCAACAAAGTTTCTTCGGAAGATGAGTAAACATCCCAAAGTTGCTCGAAAGCTTCTTTTCCCAATCCTTCTTTATTCATTCCTTCAACTCCATATCTTTTTCTCTGGTCGAATAATTAAAATACTCATTTCGTAGAATAAACAAAGTAAAATAACTGCCTGCAACAATTAGTCTTGGTAATACACCCTCTTTACACGTGTAGAGATACCGGTTAGTATCTCGTATGGAATAGTATCGAGTACATCGGATAGCTTTGTGATAGGCAAGTCATCTCCAAAAATAATAACCTTATCGCCTTCTTTGCAATCAATATCGGTGACGTCTATCATGCAAACATCCATACATATATTACCCACATAAGTTGCTCTCTGTCCGTTGACTAAACAATATGCATGCCCACAACCTAGATGTCGATTCAATCCATCGGCATATCCAATAGGAATAGCGGCTATACGCGAATCTCGTGTAAGATGACCTTTACGACTATACCCAACTGTATCTTCTTTCGGTACGTCACGAATCTGAAGAATGGTCGTTTTAAGGGTACTCACATTGTGAATCACCGAATTATCAATCGGATTGATGCCATAAAGTCCAAGTCCTAAGCGTACCATATCGAATTGCGCACCGGGAAAGCGTTCTATCCCTGCCGTATTACAAATATGACGAATAATTTTATGCGGGAAAGCAGCTTGCAGTTCAAGGGACGCTTTCTCATAAACATCTATCTGCTTACGGGTAAATGCATCAAAGTTATCTCCGTCGCTACCCACGAAGTGCGAAAACACCGAGCGAGGTATTACTGCTGTTTGTGTCTTTAGGCGATGAATCAGTTGCGGCATCTCTTCGGCAGCAAAGCCTAAACGATGCATACCTGTATCTAGTTTTATATGAACGGGGAAGTTAGCAACACCTTCTCTTTCAGCCTCTTTGATGAGTGCATCTAACAGATGGAAGTTATAAACTTCGGGTTCAAGCTTATAGTCAAACATTGTTTTGAATGCCGAAAGCTCCGGATTCATAATGATAATAGAACTCGTAATGCCGGCTTTCCTTAAATCAGAACCTTCGTCCGCAACTGCCACAGCAAGATAGTCTACCCGATGGTCTTGCAAGGTTTTTGCTATCTCATAAGAACCGGCACCATAAGCCGAAGCTTTTACCATACATACCATCTTTGTCTCCGGTTTGAGTTTGCTACGATAATAGTTCAAATTATCGACCAAGGCATTAAGATTTATCTCTAAGATTGTTTCATGCACCTTTAGCTCCAACTGCTCCGATACTTCATCGAAGTGGAAGTTACGCGAACCTTTTATTAAGATAATTTCATTCCTTAGTGACGCAAAGACTTCGGAGTCTAACAAAGCTTTAGTATCAGAAAAAAAATATTTTTCCATCTCAAACTTCTTTGCACATGAAGCTAAGTCATTGCCTACTCCTATAAACTTATCAATACCTCTACTTTGCACCAATTGCGATACTTTCTTATACAGCAGGGTAGCACTTTGTCCTGTCTCCAACATATCAGAAAAGATAAGCGTACGCTTCAAGTCTTTTGCCTCCGAACGGCGGGAAAGAAAGTCAAGAGCAATATCTAAAGAGGATAAATCAGAATTATAACTATCATTAATAAGTACACAATTATTCTTTCCTTCCTTTACTTCCAAACGCATAGCAATAGGTTCCAACTTTGCCATCCGTTCGGCTATCAAGTCACCGGGTAACATCAAATAAAGACTTGCCGCCAAACAGTTAAGAGAGTTCTCTATGGAAGCATCATCTATAAAAGGAATTCGGAAATTATTATCAAATCCCAAATAATGGTACCTAATGGTTGTTCCCGTTTCATCTTTTATTATTGAACTAATATATAAAGGTTTTTCGCTATCTATCTTCGACCAAGCAATTTCTCGAGCTGTAAGCAAAGACTTTGCCACACAATCGGAAATCATTTCATTATCCCCATTATAAATCACTACCTCGCAATCTTTAAATAGGGATAACTTTTCCATACATTTTTCTTGCAGAGAGAAAAAGTTTTCTTGATGTGCCCCACCTATATTTGTTAAAATGCCTATAGTTGGTTGAATGATGCTTTGTAATACTCTCATTTCTCCCATCTCTGAAATTCCGGCTTCGAAGATTGATAATTCCGTTTGTTCATTCATTAGCCAAACCGAAAGCGGAACTCCTATTTGCGAATTATAACTACGCGGCGAACGAGTAATTACCTTCTCCGGACTAAGCAACTGATAAAGCCATTCTTTCACCACTGTTTTGCCGTTACTTCCCGTCACTCCAATAACCGGTGTTTGAAAAAGTTTCCGGTGTTGTTCAGCTAACTTCTGTAAAGCTTTCAATGGATTAGACACCATTAAATAGTTCGCGTCTTCCCTTTCAATATTTTCCGATAAGTTACTTACCACAAAATTTCGAACTCCCCGCGCATATAATTCATCAACATATTTACGCCCGTCATTGCGATTACTTTTTAAGGCAAAGAACAACGTTTCTTCCGGAAAGCAAAGCGAACGGCTATCAGTAAGAAGCCAATCAATTTGTGCTTCTCTCGTTCCAACACGCTTGGCACCAATCAATTTAGTTATTGAGTCAATAGAATACGACATAATTTTAATTCTTTTTCCACATCTAAGTAAGGACATTTTTCTTTAATACCTTCTATCTTTAACACTATTTGTCTTAAAAAAGTCTTATATTGTTGAGATGAAACTTGAAAAGGCTTATGATTCAATGCTTTCTTTATCTCCGTCCATTCTTTAATAAACTGTTGAGTTTCTCGAGAGAAATATGATTTTACAAAGCAGTTCCATAAATAATTTATCGCCAAAGCAGAAGGATGCAACATATCATCGGCATAAAAACGATAATCTCTAAGTTCATCCATCATTAGCTCGTAAGAAGGAAAATAATAAACAGAATTGGGGAACGCTTCTTGCAATTGTTGAATACTCATCAACAAGGTAGCTTTACTCAACTGATTGCCGTGCATCCCATCTTTCACATGGCGAATAGGACTTACACTGAACAATATTTTTTTATCAGGATGAATGGTTATAAAAGAAGTATATGCTTCTACTATTTCATTCACGCTAAGCAGGCGACGAGTGAAACTTTTGTCCGGTAGCTTATGACAATTCGCCACTATCTGACCACTATCTTTCAATTCATAAACGAAAGCTGTACCAAATGTTATCAATAAGTAATTTGTTTGTATTAATTTATTTGTAGCAGAATTCAAACGAGTATTAATATTATTTAAGCATACCTTAGAAGATATATTGGAAAAAGAGCTATGATGCATATAACTATGATAAGCTTCTTTATAAAAAAATAAATCTGCTTCCTCATACACCTTTCCATCATATATTTCTTGTAAGCCCTCTAAAATAGAAAGTGGATTATATAAGACACCAAACGGATTCACATCGCAATCAAATTTATTATCCATTAGCAAGTTACCTATATTCTCCGCAAAGCAAGAACCCAAAAGCAACAAGCCGTTAGTATGCTTTATTTCCAATTCTTTCTTAGGTAACTCTACATAAGTTCTAAAATCTATCGCCTCTTCTTTCATTACTTAGTTCCCTCCTTTTAGTTTCCTCATTAAAATTTAAATGCAAAAGTAGCATCTTAGACTTATTTATGCTAATTTTGCCGTAAATTTATCGGATAATGAAGAACGAACAAACATATAACTTGCTTAATAAAATACAAAGCCCGACTGATTTACGTAAATTAAGCGTAAATGACTTGCCGGAGGTATGTAGAGAACTTAGACAAGATATCATTGATGAGCTTTCTTGCAATCCGGGACACTTTGCCGCTAGTTTAGGAGTAGTAGAACTAACTGTTGCTCTACATTATGTGTATAATACTCCTTACGACCGCATTGTATGGGATGTAGGGCATCAAGCTTATGGACATAAAATATTGACGGGGCGCCGAGAAGCATTTTCAACTAATCGTAAATTTAGAGGCATTCGTCCGTTCCCCTCACCCGAGGAAAGCGAATATGACACTTTCACTTGCGGACATGCATCTAATTCTATTTCTGCCGCATTAGGTATGGCAGTGGCTGCAAACAAAAAGGGAGAGACTAATCGGCACGTGGTGGCAATTATTGGAGATGGTTCTATGAGTGGAGGTCTAGCTTTTGAGGGATTAAATAATGCCTCATCTACTCCAAACGATATGCTCATTATTTTGAACGATAACAATATGGCTATTGACCGAAGCGTAGGAGGCATGAAGCAATACCTCTTTAAGATTACGACCTCTAACCGTTACAATCGTATTCGTTTCAAACTTTCACAATTACTTATGCGTTGGGGTATTCTCAACGAACAGCGCCGCAAAAGCCTCATCCGCTTCAGCAACAGCATTAAATCAATGTTAGCTCAGCAGCAAAATATCTTTGAGGGATTAAACATTCGTTATTTTGGTCCTATTAACGGACACGACGTAAAGAATGTGGCGCGAGTATTGAATGATATTAAAGACATGAAAGGTCCTAAAATATTACATCTACACACTATCAAAGGTAAAGGTTTTGAACCGGCAGAGAAGGCTGCTACTCTTTGGCACGCTCCCGGTAGATTCGATAAAGAGACCGGCAAACGTATCGTAAAAGACACACATGGGATGCCTCCTCTCTTTCAAGAAGTATTTGGGCATACTTTACTAGAACTAGCCGAACAAAATGAAAAGATAGTAGGCGTTACGCCTGCCATGCCCACCGGTTGTTCAATGAACATATTAATGAACGAAATGCCGGATAGGGCTTTCGATGTAGGTATAGCCGAAGGACATGCCGTAACTTTTTCCGGTGGTATGGCTAAAGATGGTTTATTACCTTTTTGTAATATCTATTCTTCGTTTATGCAGCGAGCTTACGATAATCTTATTCACGATGTAGCTATCCAAAGTCTTAATATGGTTCTTTGTTTAGATAGAGCGGGATTAGTAGGTGAAGACGGACCAACACACCATGGAGCATTTGACTTAGCTTATCTGCGTCCTATTCCTAATGTAATTATCTCTTCTCCTATGGACGAACACGAATTACGACGATTGATGTATACGGCACAATTGCCCAACAAAGGAACATTTGTGATTCGTTATCCGCGAGGTAGAGGTTCATTAGTTGATTGGGAATGTCCGTTAGAGGAAATAGAAGTAGGGAAAGGAAGAAAGTTGAAAGGAGGAAAATCTCTAGCCGTAATATCTCTCGGTCCAATAGGCACTTTAGCTGCCAAAGCGATAGATAAAATAGAGAAAGAGAAAGGTATAAGCATTGCCCACTACGATCTTCGTTTTTTGAAACCATTAGATAAAAATTTATTAGATGAAGTAGGAACAATGTTCCATAAAGTACTAACCATCGAAGATGGAGTATTGAAAGGTGGCATGGGAAGCAGTATACTTGAATTTATGGCAGACAATGCTTATTATCCGGAAACTAAACGTATAGGCCTACCCGACTCATTTGTAGAACACGGACAAGTAAGTGAACTTTATCATCTATGCGGTATGGACGAAGAAGGTATTTATAAAACTATTGCTTCAATGATTGGAGCTGTATAAGAGGAACTAAAACAATATGAAGATTATCATTGCAGGCGCAGGCGCAGTAGGCACTCATTTAGCTAAATTGTTGTCAGGAGAAAAACAAGATATTATCTTGATGGACGACGACGAAGAAAAGTTGAGTAAACTTGATTCTAATTTTGATTTAATGACCGTGATTGCTTCCCCCTCTTCCATCGATGGATTGAAAGGAGCGGGTGTTGCTAGTGCGGACTTGTTTGTTGCCGTCACTCCCGATGAGAGCAGAAACATAACCGCTTGTATGCTCGCTACCAACTTAGGAGCAAAGAAGACAGTAGCGCGCATAGATAACTACGAATATCTTTTGCCTAAGAATAAAGAATTTTTCAAAAAGCTGGGAGTAGACTCTCTTATCTATCCGGAAATGCTAGCAGCTAAAGAAATAGTATCTTCCATTCGAATGAGTTGGATACGTCAATGGTGGGAATTTTGCGGAGGAGCACTTATTCTTATTGGTACTAAAATGAGAGAGACTGCTGAAATATTAGATATTCCATTAAGTGAATTAGGAGGACCAAACACGCCCTTCCACATTGTTGCCATCAAGCGAGGAAACGATACCATTATTCCTCGAGGGGATGATGTGATAAAACTGCACGACATTGTTTACTTCACCACCACCAAAAAATATGTTCCATATATCCGTAAAATAGCAGGTAAAGAAGACTATGCCGATGTACGCAACGTAATGATTATGGGAGGAAGCAGAATTGCTATCCGCACGGCTCAATATGTGCCGGACTATATGCAAGTAAAAATAATAGAGAATGAGCTTACTCGCTGCAACCGTCTGACAGAATTGTTAGATGATAAAGTAATGATTATTAATGGAGATGGACGAGACATGGACTTACTCATCGAAGAAGGACTAAAGAATACCGAAGCTTTCGTGGCACTAACCGACAATTCCGAAACAAACATTTTGGCTTGCTTAGCTGCCAAACGTATGGGAGTGAGTAAGACTGTAGCAGAGGTGGAAAACATTGACTATATCGGTATGGCGGAAAGCCTAGACATCGGCACTGTCATCAACAAAAAAATGATTGCAGCAAGTCACATTTACCAAATGATGCTAGACGCGGACGTAGCCAACGTAAAGTGCTTGACCTTTGCCAATGCGGATGTAGCAGAATTTACTGTTAAAGAAGATTCTAAAATAACCAAACATCAAGTAAAAGATTTAGGGCTACCTAAAGGAACTACCATTGGCGGACTAATACGTAACGGAGAAGGTGTGGTAGTAATGGGTGACACACAAATCAAAGCGAATGACCATGTAGTAGTCTTTTGCTTGGGAATGATGATTAGTAAAATAGAAAAGTTCTTTAATTAAAAGAAACTATGATTAACGGTAAAATGATATTTAAAATCATGGGGACTCTGCTCTTCATAGAAGCAGCATTACTGTTGCTGTGCGCAGTAGTTTCGATGATTTACAAAGAAAATGATTTGGATGATTTCGTAATCGTTGCTGCCATCACTTCTGCGGTGGGGCTCATTTTTCTCGCCATTGGCAAAGGGGCGGAAAAAAGACTTAGTCGAAAAGATGGTTACGTAGTAGTAAGTATGGCATGGGTGCTCTTTTCGGCATTTGGAATGTTGCCTTTCTACATTAGTGGCTACGTGCCAAGCATCACCAATGCTTTCTTTGAAACAATGTCCGGCTTTACCACTACCGGAGCTACCATACTCGACAATATAGAATCATTACCTCACGGCTTACTCTTTTGGCGGAGCATGACGCAGTGGATAGGCGGTTTAGGAATTGTCTTTTTTACCATTGCCGTACTACCTATTTTTGGCGTAGGAGGCGTACAACTATTTGCTGCTGAAGCTACAGGACCTACTCACGACAAACTTCATCCACGAATCGGAGTCACTGCTCAGTGGATATGGAGCGTATATTTAGGATTAACAATTGCCGAAACAGTACTTTTAATGTGTGGAGGAATGAGCCTATTCGATGGTGTCTGTCACTCGTTCACTACTACTGCCACAGGAGGATATTCGACCAAACAGAGTAGCATCGCTTTCTATAATTCTGCTTACATCGAATATGTGGTAGCTATCTTTATGTTCTTGTCCGGCATCAATTTCACTCTCTTATTTGTATTTCTCACCAAGGGAAAAGTTAAACGATTATTAGGCAATTCAGAGTTTAGATGGTATGCTGCTTCAATGGTATTTTTCACGCTCATCACCACCATTACGCTTATATTCACTAGCCCAATGGGCATAGAAGAATCTTTTAGAAAAGCTTTCTTTCAAGTTTCATCGTTACATACTACTACCGGCTTTGCCTCTGCCGATTATATGACATGGGTTCCATTCCTTTGGGCACTAATGGGCATCATCATGTTTTTTGGAGCTTGTGGTGGCTCAACTACCGGTGCGATGAAATGTGTCCGTATGGATATTTTAGCAAAGGTTGCGAAGAATGAATTTCGACATATCATCCATCCCAATGCTGTTTTACCGGTAAGAGTTAACAAACTGGTAGTTTCTTCTCAAGTAAAGACTACCGTTCTTGCCTTTTCGTTTATGTACATCACTATCCTAGTAGTAGGATGGTTGGCAATGATGGCTCTTGGAGTTGGTTTTGTTGAATCTTTCGGTGTGGTTATTTCTAGTCTTGGCAATGTAGGTCCGGGTCTTGGTCAGTGTGGACCGGCATACTCATGGAATTGTTTACCCGATGCGGGCAAATGGCTTTTGTCGTTTCTTATGTTGATAGGTCGATTAGAACTTTTCACTGTCTTACTTCTCTACACTCCCGACTTTTGGAAAAAGAGATAAAGACAAACATCTTACAATGTCTAAAAATTCTAAAGGGAACAAATTCAAGCTTTTTCAAACAGAAATAGGAAGTAACGTTAATAAACGATTTACTTATGTCTTTCGACATAAGTTTTAATAAATGAGCAGGAAGGAATCACTTTCAGTTGTTCTCGCTTGGCATAGTTCAAACCGGCTTCTGCCAATGCGTTTGCAATGCCTTGACCTTCTAATTGCTTTGGCACAAAAGTATGTACGAAATCTATTGTGTCTTCTTTCTCTTCGTATTGAAGATAGGCTATTTGTCCTGATTCAAAGATTTCGAATCGGTTGACTTTATTGTCATGTATAACAGTATATTCCATATCCTTACTCTTTAATTATTAAACAACAAATTATAAGACTAAATGTTTACTCACTAAATAAGATACAGGCTTCTGCTTTAGATTCTACTATCAAGTCGGATGGCGAAATCTTTATCTGCAAGCCTCTCACTCCTGCACTCACATAGATAGATGAGTAATCGAGGCAAGAGCGATGAATATATGTTGGAAAATGTTTTTTCATTCCTAAAGGTGAACAGCCACCACGAATATATCCGGTAATGGGAAGTAGTTCTTTTAATGGCAACAAATCGCATTTCTTATTCCCCGATACTTTAGCTGCTAACTTTAAGTCTACTTCATGTTCTCCGGGAATAACACAAACAAAATATCCCGACTTTTCTCCATAAAGTACCAATGTTTTAAATACTTGTTCTATATCCTCACCCAACGAAGCGGCAACGTGAACAGCACTCAAATCTTTTTCATCTACTTCATAAGGGATAAGTTCATAGTTTATCTTTGCCTTATCTAATAATCGGGCTGCGTTAGTCTTATTTATTTTCATTGCTATATAATTCTTCTTTTAAGAACTTAGGAGTATATCCCAATTTACTTTCTGCCACTTCTTCCGGCGTACCGAACGCAAGCAATTGTCCCCCTCCTCTTCCGCCTTCCGGTCCCATATCTATCAGATAATCCGCCATTTTGATAACGTCTAAGTTATGTTCTATCACAATCACCGTATTCCCTTTATCCACCAATCGATTGAGCACACCCATTAGCACACGAATATCCTCGAAATGAAGTCCGGTAGTAGGCTCATCCAATATGTACAAAGTTTTACCCGTATCTCGTTTAGATAGCTCAGTTGCCAACTTCACACGCTGACTTTCTCCTCCTGAAAGGGTGGTCGATGATTGTCCAAGCTTGATATATCCTAAACCAACTTCTTGAAGTACTTTTATTTTATTGAGTATCTGCGGCACGTTTTCAAAGAACTCTACTGCCCTATTTATTGTCATATCCAGCACATCGGCGATCGATTTTCCTTTAAAACGCACTTCCAACGTCTCCCGATTATATCGTTTGCCATGACATACTTCACAGGGTACATATACATCGGGCAAGAAATTCATCTCTATCGTTTTGTAACCATTTCCCGAACAAGCTTCACATCGTCCTCCCGACACATTAAAAGAGAATCGTCCCGGTTTGTAACCTCTTATTTTAGCTTCCGGCAATCCAACGAACAAGGAGCGAATATCAGAGAACACACCGGTATAAGTTGCCGGATTGGAACGAGGAGTTCTTCCTAATGGAGATTGGTCTACGTTCACTACTTTATCTATGTTATCAATACCTTCGATAGCGTCATACTCTAATGGTTCTTGCAAAGAGCGATAAAACTTTTGCGACAAAATAGGTTGCAAGGTATCGTTGACAAGCGTAGATTTACCACTTCCCGATACTCCCGTAACGCAGATAAGTTTTCCTAACGGAAACTTTACATCCACATTCTTCAAATTATTACCTTTTGCACCTTTTAGCCAAAGCGACAATCCATTTCCTTTTCTTCTCTTTTCTGGTATCTCAATTTTTTTCTTTCCGTTAAGGTATTGCGAAGTAAGCGTATCGGTAACAATCATTTCTTGTGGAGTACCTGCAAATACTACTTCCCCACCCAATCGTCCGGCTTTCGGTCCCATATCAACTACATAGTCTGCCGATAGCATCATGTCTTTATCGTGTTCAACCACTATCACCGAATTACCGGAATCGCGTAACGTCTTTAGCGAATTAATCAGCCTTATATTATCTCGCTGATGAAGTCCAATACTCGGTTCATCTAAAATATAAAGCACATTCACCAATTGCGAGCCAATCTGTGTAGCCAATCGAATGCGTTGACTTTCTCCTCCTGACAAAGACACCGAAGAACGATTAAGTGAAAGATAATCTAAGCCCACATCTAAAAGGAATTTTAGCCGTGTGCGTATTTCTTTGAGTATTTCGGTAGCAATCATATTTTGCTTGTCCGATAGATGAGCATCCACATTCTCTAACCAAACAGCCAATTCGGAAATATCCATATTAGCAAGTTCTTGAATATTTTTGTCGTAGATGCGGAAATGAAGAGCTTCTTTATTGAGCCTAGCTCCCTTACATTCGGGGCAAACAGCCGTCTTAGCAAACTGATCTGCCCACTTCTGAGCAGTTGCCGACACATCTTTTTCCTGCATCATCTGTATATACTTCACAATGCCTTCGTAGGTAACAAAATAGTCCGAAGAAGTATGTATCAACGTACTCTTTATTTTGATGCGTTCATCCGAACCATAAAGGATTTCTTCAATGGCATCATCGGGCAAGGTCTTTATCGGCATCTTTAAGTCCGTTTCATACTTCTCCAACAAGGCAGCTATTTGCCAAAATATCATTGCGTTCTTATACTTACCCAGTGGAGCTATTCCCCCTTCATAAATTGAAAGTTCCCGGTCGGGAATCACTTTGTCTATATCTATTTGATTAACAAAACCAAGTCCTTTGCATTTAGGACAAGCTCCTTGAGGTGAATTGAACGAGAAGTTGTGAGGAGCAGGTTCTCGATAAGAAAGTCCTGTAACGGGACACATTAATCTTTTACTATAATGGCGAATGCTCAATGTCTGTGCATCCAATATCATGAGCAATCCATCGCCTTGAAGCATAGAAGTTGCTACGCTCTGCTTTAGTCGTTTATCATCTTTTTCTGCTACCACCATCTTATCTATCACCACTTCGATATCATGGTTTTTGTAACGGTCGAGCTTCATTCCGTGAGCGATTTCCTTTATATCTCCATCTACTCGTACATACAAATATCCTTTTTTACGTATTTGCTCAAAGAGTTCTTTATAGTGTCCTTTACGGCTCTTAACTAAGGGGGCGAGCATAAAAATTTTCTTCCCTTTATAGTCTTTTAAAATTAGGTTGAGAATTTGTTCTTCGGTGTACTTCACCATCTTCTCGCCCGAAAGATAAGAATAAGCTTCGCCTGCTCTAGCGAAAAGTAAACGAAGATAATCGTAAATTTCGGTGGTTGTACCTACCGTAGAGCGAGGATTTTTGTTTGTTGTCTTTTGTTCGATAGAGATAACCGGACTTAATCCTGTTATCTTATCCACGTCGGGACGTTCCATACTTCCTAAGAAATTGCGTGCATACGCCGAAAACGTTTCGATATATCGTCTCTGTCCTTCTGCAAATAGGGTATCGAATGCTAAAGAGGACTTTCCACTTCCACTCAATCCGGTAATCACCGTTAAACTATCCCGAGGTATATCTACATCTATATTTTTAAGATTGTGTACACGTGCTCCGTACACATTTATCTGTTCTTTTTCTTCTATCATGTTTATCTAATTACTGTTGCGGAACAGTACCATTACCACTGAAGCCTCGTAATATATTTATATCTCCTTTGTGATTGTATTTTATGCCGTCAGATCCGAGTGCTTCAACAACGATAAAGTACACTCCATCTTTCACTTGTTTACCATGAGCCATTCCGTCCCATCCACCCTCTATTTGTGGCAACCCCCAATGATAAAGTTCTTGTCCCCAACGATTGAATACATAAGCATTAAACTTGACCAACGATTTGTATTTTACTTTAAACACATCGTTAATACCGTCTCCATTGGGTGAAAAAGCATTTGGTACTTTTAGTTCCGACTCACTAATTTTAATAATATAAGCATCTGCAATCTCTTCTCGAGACGTATTGTCTGCCACTTTTTGATAAGACACTGACAAGCGCACAAAATAAGTGCCCGATCTATCAAAAGTATATTCCGTATTATCTTCAGCACGAGTAATCAGAGAAGTATTAAAGTTTGGGTCTTCCGAAAAAGTCCAAATACAATGATAAGTCTCGCCATCGGGCACATTCTCTATATTGGCTTTAAACATTATTTTCATCGGAGCCGCTCCCACTGTTTCTACTCCCGATACAAGGGTATCTCCTTTTTGTTCCATTCCGTTCTCTGACAAACGGATAGCTATCGGTTCAAGAACTTGCGACCATCCTAGAGAAGAAACGCAAAAGAAGAGGTAGAATAGCAATTGTTTCATATTGTCCTTTGTTGGGTTCTTATTACATCAACGTAATATTTGCAAAATTAATGTTTCCCATTGGATTAATTAATTAAAAAGCCTAATAATATTTTCTTAACTCATTATATAATGTGAATAAATTAGTTTTTACTACTTTTGTCTTTCTTTTGGAATCCATCTATAAAGATTAGGCAAATGAAATTAATCAACAAACTACTACTTTCCCTATTTATCATAGGTTTCTCGTGCTTTCCGTTTTCCGCACAAGAATCAAGCTCGTACTTTCTTCATACCATCGAAAAGGGGCAAAGTCTATATTCTATCGCAAGCATGTATGGTGTTAATCAATCGGACATCATCAGTTTAAATCCCGGTTGCAACGAGAAGATATGCTTTGGACAATCGCTAAAGATACCTCAAAGCAAAGGGAATGAGCGAGCTAAGAAGTTTCATACCATTCAACCGCAAGAAACGCTCTATCAGCTGACGGTAAAATATAATCTTTCCGCAAAAACTATTTGCAGTGCTAACCCCGGTTTGAGTGCGGAAAATTTCAAGATTGGTCAAGTTATAGTTATTCCCAATCAGATAGAAGCAACAGAAAAGCAAGTTCCGGTTGTCTCAGCGCCACCGGTAGTTATACAGCCGGGCGTAAAACCCAATTGTCGGGATATGCATAAAGTGCAAAAGAGAGAAACAATCTTTAGTATTTGCAAAGAATACGGCATCACCGAACAAGAACTTATAGCAACCAATCCGGAGTTAAAAGACGGACTTAAGAAAGGTAAGTTCCTTTGTATTCCTTACGCTATGGTTCGTCCGGAAGTGCCAAAAACAGAACTAGCTCCACCTAGTGATAAAGAACTTTTTAGTGAAAGCAAAGCAAGCAGCAAGTCCCTTTCTGTTATCAAAGTGGCTGTCGTCTTACCTTTCATGGTCGACGGTGCCGGAAATAGTAATGAAGTTAACCGAATGGTCAAATACTACGAAGGTTTATTGATGGCAGTAGATAGTTTAAAGAAAACAGGAATATCCATCGACCTTTATGCTTACGATTCGGGAAGCGAACAGGCTTCTATTCTTCCTATTCTTGCTAAAAGCGAAATGAAGGAAATGGACGTTATTTTCGGTCCTTTGCATTCCGAACATATTAAGCCATTAGCCGATTTTGCCAAAAAGAACAATATTCGTCTGGTTATACCTTTTACTTCTAAGAATAACGAAGTATTCAATAACCCCAATATCTATCAAATAAATACTCCTCAGTCTTATTTATATTCCGAAGTTTACGAACATTTCACTCGCAAGTTCACCAATGCCAATGTTATATTTTTAGAGACCGGAAGCATAAATAAAGAGAAAGCGGAATTTATAAATGGTTTAAAGCAGGAACTAAAAAATAAGCATGTCGTATATAAATCATTAGCATTAAGTGCTAGTTTAGCCGCAATGAAGGGAGTATTGTCCGATACGAAAGAGAACATATTCATCCCCACATCAAGTTCGAACATTACTTTAATCAAAGTTTTACCACAGTTGACGATGTTAGTTAGAGAAGAGCCCACATTCAACATTCATCTGTTCGGCTATCCCGAATGGCAGACTTATACCAAAGACCACTTAGCTGCGTTTTACGAACTAGACACTTATTTCTATACCTCGTTCTATACCAACAACCTCTTCCCGCAAGCTATCAATTTCAACACTTCTTATCGTAAGTGGTTTGGCAAAGATGTGATGGATTCCTATCCAAGTTTTGAGATGCTAGGCTTCGATACTGCTTATTTCTTTTTAAAAGGTTTATCAAAACATGGTTCTCAGTTCGAGAAACAGGTTAACAATACCAATGTAACGCCTATTCAAACAGGGTTTAGGTTCGATAGAGTAAACAATTGGGGAGGATTTATCAACAAGAAAGTATTCTTTGTTCACTTCACCAAAGATTTTGAATTAATCAAATTAGACTTTGAATAAGCCATGAATTATAACCATATTCTCTTTATCATACTCCTAAGTTTCAGTCTGCCGATAACGGCACAGATGGGAGAACAACGCAGTAATTGGGCAATAGGTATCAATGGAGGCGTAAACTTAAATAGTGTTACTTTCAATCCTAAGATAAAAGAGAATTTATTGCTCGGCACTACCGGAGGTATTACTGCCCGCTACATTTCGGAGAAATATTTTGCCATGATTTGTGGACTTCAAGCAGAACTAAACTTTGCTCAACGAGGTTGGGACGAAAAGATAGAAAACAACACCAATACATATAGTCGCACACTAAACTATATTGAGTTCCCTTTCTTGGCCCATCTCGCTTTTGGGAAAGACAGAGGTGGTCAGTTTTTTCTTAATCTCGGACCTCAACTTTCTTACTTAATCAGCGAAAAGGACAAAAAGAGTAGCGATTGGGACGCAACCGAACGAACAAATGCTCAATACGACTTGATGGTTCAGAACAAGTTCGACTACGGTATTGTAGGCGGAGCAGGTGTGGAAGTACGAACTAAAGCCGGGAACTTTCTTTTAGAAGGTAGATATTATTTCGGATTGGCAGATATTTTCAACAACTCAAAGAAGGATTATTTTGGTAGGTCTGCCAACACTTCTATTTGCGTAAAGCTAAGCTATCTCTTCGACTTAACGAAATAAACCAGCCGAAAGCAGTATTAATCTCGCAATTCAAAATCGACACAGACCGGTAGGTGATCACTAAAGCCTCCTTGATATTTCATTCCGTAATAAGTGCGAAAAGGACGTAATCCTAGACTTTTATCATCCCTCTCTAATAAGAATGGGAAATTACAAATACGAGCTTTATCAACAGATGTATGAAGTCCGGAACTATTATTAAGTAGAAAGCCGGACACAATAAGTTGATCGAGAATACCCCATTCTCCCTGATATTTATAACTCCCTATCGAATGGTTTGCTTCTTTGTCAGCAAGCAAATTATATAGTTTACAAGAGCAGACAGTACCCACAGGAGCACCCGCTTGCAATACTTTAGTAAGAGAAGCATTGTGAGGATAATCGTTAAAGTCGCCCATAACAATTAAATTAGGATGAGAACGAATACAGAACAAGCTATCCGTAGCTCTCTTTATCACCGATGTGGCAAAGAGACGAGCCGGTTCGCTTGCGCTTTCCCCTCCTGCCCTCGAAGGTAAATGACAGACAAATACATCGAGCGTATCGCCGTTCATTATTAATCCGGACGCATGGAGTACATCGCGAGTAGGTCGTCTCGCTTTGTCTCTAAAATTAACACGAATAGAGCGACAGTTGAGCAATTTAAAATTACTGCGTTGATAAAGCAATGCTACATCAATGCCACGTTCGTCGGGAGAATCGGTCATTACATAACGATAACCGTGTTCCTTGAACGAAGAATACTTCACTAAATCGTCCATCACTTTGGAGTTTTCCACTTCGCACATTCCCACCAAAATGGGAGGAGTCCATCCACCATCCGGATTTATCACTTTAGCAATATTATGAATCTTTGTTTTATACCGTCCATATCCCCAAGCTCGCATAGAAGTAGGCAAAAACTCTTTATCGTTCTTCAGAGTGTCGTGCCTACAATCAAACAAGTTTTCTACATTATAAAACATCACTTTGAAGTTATCTTGCGCAAAAGCATTATGCGCCCAAGCTCCCCAAAGGCATATTGCTATGCTACTACAAAGCCTTTTAAAAAATTGGACAGAACACATCTGCATATCTCCTGTTTTTTTTATTTATTGTAGAAACAAAAGTAAACAAAGCAAGTGAACTGTCCAACCGTCTACGATAAAAAGAAATAATAAACATTAAATAATTCATTCATTTATAGGTGTCTATTTGCAGCATATCGCTCTTTTCAGTAATTTAGGAGCATAAACCATTTAGACCCATTTATGGAATTTTTAATTATCGTTCTCTTGCTCATACTTAACGGTATTTTTGCCATGTATGAGATAGCCTTAGTATCTTCTAATAAAGCACGTCTCGAAACTCTTGCCGGCAAAGGCAACAAATCTGCTCGTGGAGTATTAAAACAACTAGAGGAACCGGAAAAGTTTTTGTCTACTATCCAAATTGGTATCACCTTAATTGGCATTGTCTCCGGTGCTTTCGGAGGAGTAGCCATTGCCGAAGACTTAACCCCTTTATTCTCACTTATCCCCGGCATAGGAACTTATGCCCACAATCTATCCTTAGTTGTTACCATAGCTGTTATCACCTATTTGTCT
>JAVVPX010000043.1:0-19478 GCA_036655555.1 Bacteroidaceae bacterium
AGATTCCTTCTATTGCTAAAGGCGCACCAAAAATATCTCCTACAAACCAACTATAATTACTCCAATTAGTACCAAATTCAAACTCAAGGATTAATCCTGTTGCCACTCCTACTGCAAAATTTATACCAAAGAGCTTCATCCAAAATTTAGTAGTATTTTTCCAAAACTCCTTCCCCGTTTTCACATACAAAGTCTCCATAATAGCCATTATAATGGCTAATCCTAGAGTCAGCGGAACAAATATCCAATGATACATGGCGGTCAAAGCAAATTGTGCTCTTGACCAATCAATTAATGACGCGTCAATATTCTCAATCATTATTTTGTTGTTTTTAAGGTTGTGCTCTGTTTATTAATTCATCGGATACATACTCTTGCTTATCTTCGCTTGTCTCTTGTTTTCCCAAGAAGTTAGGAAAGAAAAATAGTTTTAGAATAAAGAACATGATAAATAGTTTGATAAGAATGATTGCCCACAACGTTTTACCCAAAGTCATCTCACGAAAGCCTTCTAAATAGAAATGCCAGATGCGAACAGGTAAGCAGTTTTTCATATTCTTTTGTTTTACAGATTAATTCCAAGTACAAATTAGCGTATTTTATCAATAACAACAAAGCTTTTATGCATGAAAATACACAAAAGATTAATAATAATCGTCATTAAGATTCAAACGCCAACTCTACCAATATATAGGGTGTAAAAACAATAAGTCCAACAATTGCTGCAATAATTGCACAGATGAGCACCGCTCCTGCGGCAATATCCTTCACGTCACCTGCTTGTACGTTGCGCTCCGGTGAAACAATATTTACCAAACGCTCAATAGCCGTATTAAAAGCCTCAGCAGCAAACACCAACGCTACGCAAAGTAATATAGCTATCCATTCGTTGCGAGTAATATGGAACAAACATCCTGCTATTACCACTAAAACAGTTACGACACTATGTATCCATGCATTGTGTTCTCGAAAGAGAAAGCTCTTGATTCCTTTACCTGCATATCCAAAACTTTCGATGCGTTTGCTTATACTAAATTTTGTCATAACACTATTACTTTAGTTTCTAGTAACTTGTTTTACTCCCTTGACCGTGCGCAATTTCTTTATCAACACTTCTAACTTAGAAGTGTCGCCTATCATAATAGTAAGTGTACCTGAAAATAATCCGTCGTGAGAATCAATACCGATGGAACGCAACGAAATATTATTTTCTTTCGAGATAACAGATGTCAAATTAGTAATAATACCAATATCATCGTGTCCTACTACTCTCAAAGTTATTGGATATTGCAAACCTTCCGACTTGCCTGCCCAACGAGCTTTTACAATTCGATAACCGAAACGTTCCATTAATTGGGCTGCGTTAGGACAATTTTTTCGATGTATCTTGATGCCTCCACTTACGGTAACAAAACCAAAAACGTCGTCGCCATAAATAGGAGTGCAACATCTTGCCAATGTGAAATCTATTCCTTTTAAATCTTTATCAATGACCAGTACATCTTCTTTTGTTCTTTTTTCTTCTATTGCGGAGAGCATATTAAAATTCTCCGCACTGCGATAAAATACTTCATCGTGAGACTCGGCTTCCTTGGTTTGCAAAGCTATATACTTCTCTATCATATCGTTTGCATCCAATGTATCGTCCGCAATCTTCTGATAGAAATCGGTCACGGTTTTAAAGCCTAATTTTTTAATTAGACGCATCATTACTGCGTCGTCGTATTCCATCTTCCGGTTCTTGAACTTTCTTTCAATAGTTTCTTTTGCAAATTCCGATTGTTTACTTGCTAGTTCCTTTAAAGCTTGCTTAATCTTAGTTCGAGCTTTGGAAGTGGTAACAATGTTTAGCCAATCTTGCTTGGGAACTTGTGTGCTTGAGGTAAGTACTTCCACTTGGTCTCCACTGTTGAGCACTTGTTTAAGTTGAGCATTCTTATTATTTACTTTTGCTCCAATACATTTACAACCTAACTTGGTGTGGATATGAAAAGCAAAGTCCAACACCGTTGCACCTTTTGCGAGTTTAAATAAATCGCCCTTGGGAGTAAACACAAAGACTTCGTCATCGTATAAATCAAGCTTGAATTGATCCATTAACTTCATCGAATCGCTACCCTCGCTATTCTCTAAAGCTTCACGAACAGTAGTAAGCCATTCGTCCAATCCGCTTTCTCCTTTTATTCCTTTATAACGCCAATGAGCAGCTAGCCCTCGTTCTGCTATTTCATCCATACGATGAGTACGTATTTGTACTTCCACCCAGCGTCCTTCAGGTCCCATTACGGTAATATGAAGAGACTCGTAGCCGTTACTTTTAGGAATAGAAAGCCAATCGCGTAAACGTTTTGGATTAGGCTGATACATATCGGTGATGATGGAATATACTTGCCAGCATTCCTGCTTCTCTTTCTCGTATTCCGAGTCTAAGATGATGCGGATAGCAAATAAGTCGTAGATGCTTTCAAAAGGAGTCTTTTGTTTTTGTATCTTATTCCATATAGAATGGATAGATTTAGTACGTCCTTTGATGTCGAAATGCAGACCGGTTGCTTCCAATTTAGTTTGAATAGGTTCAATGAAAGCGGCAATATATTTATCGCGAGAAGCTTTCGTTTCGTTTAATTTATCTTTTATCTGATAATATACCCCCTTATGAGTATATTTTAGAGATAAGTCTTCGAGTTCCGATTTTAGCTTATAGAGCCCTAATTTATGAGCCAAAGGAGCATAAAGGTAAGCAGCTTCATTGGCTACTCTCACCCTATCCTCATCATTCTCCGACTCTTTTATTTGCCTCATAATGTTTACTCTATCCGCTATCATTATAAGTATGACTCTCATATCCTCGGCAAAAGAGACTAATAGGTTACGGAAATTTTCCGATTCCACTGTGGGACTTTTAGCATATAGTTCCTCCGTCTTTACCAAACCATTTATGATGCCTGCAACGTCTTCTCCAAATTCTTCTTTAATAGATTCTATCTGACAAAAGCCGCTCTTCACCACATCGTGCAACAAAATACCTAAAGTAGAAGCACGCTTCATACCCATCTCTTCGGATACAATGATTGCCGTCTGCATATCTTTAATAATCGGGTTCATGCCAAAACTATTTCGCTGCAAGCTATCTGCTTGCGTAGCCTTTATTAGATGAGACTTCACCCTTCGGATATCATCGCGACTGACACTGTTACCTATCGAACTTAGCAGTTCTTTATATATACAAGGTAGTTTTTTCTGTTCTTCTTGCGTGAAAAATACAAACTCTTCCATGGCTTTAACTATTTCTGTTGTAAAAGTAGTTTTTTTTACTCACTTTATGCCTACTCCTAAATAAGTTTTTGTATTTTTGAAAATGATTTAAAAATAAATACCATGTTAACACCTCAAGACAAAGAGCTGCTTTCAAAAAAAGGCATCTCGGAAGATCAAATTAAAGAGCAACTGAAGAGCTTTGAGACAGGTTTTCCCTATCTGCAATTGGATGCTGCCGCATCGGTAGGAAAGGGAATTTTAGTTTTAAACCCAAAAGAGCAAGACGAATATCTCAATTTATGGGATAGTTATACCAAAGGAGACAAAACAATCGTCAAGTTTGTGCCTGCATCGGGAGCAGCAAGCAGGATGTTCAAGAGCTTATTTGAGTTCCTTAGTGCAGATTATGATATTCCTAAAACGAGTGCCGAAATAGAATTCTTTGCTAAACTGCAAGACTTTGCTTTCTACAACGACTTGAATGCTGCTTGTAAAAAGAATGAGTTGATGGATATTCCTACATTAGTATCTAAGCGCAACTATAAGGCAGTGGTATCTAATTTACTCAACGAAACAGGGCTCAATTATGGAAGTTTACCTAAAGGTTTGCTCAAATTTCATGGCTACAAACATGATTCTCGCACGCCACTTGAGGAACATTTGGTAGAAGGTGCGCTCTATGCTGCCGGAAAAACAGGAAAAGTAAATGTACACTTCACTGTTTCTACCGAACATCGCACACTCTTTGAAAATTTAGTAACCGAAAAAGCAAAGGAATATGCTAAAGAATATGGAGTGGAATACCATATTTCGTTCTCGGAACAAAAGCCTAGTACCGATACCATTGCCGTAGATAAGAACAATCAACCTTTCCGCGAAGGAGAAGCTATATTATTCCGTCCCGGAGGTCATGGTGCATTAATTGAAAATCTCAACGATTTAGATGCCGACATCGTGTTTATAAAGAACATCGACAATGTGGTTCCGGACAGACTAAAGACTGATACGGTACGCTATAAGAAATTAATTGCAGGAGTATTGGTTAAGCTGCAACAACAAGCTTTTGAATACTTGGAACTATTGGATAGCGGCAAGTACACTACCGAACAAATTAGGGACATCATTCAATTTGTACAGAAACAACTGTTCTGCAAAAATCCGGATACTAAACATTTGGAAGATGCTAACCTTGTACTTTACCTAAAACAAAAACTTAACCGACCTATTCGTGTGTGTGGAATGGTTAAAAATGTAGGAGAACCGGGAGGAGGACCTTTTCTTGCTTACAACTCCGACGGTACTATCTCGTTGCAGATTCTCGAGAGTTCGCAAATAGATATGACAAATGCTGCCAACAAAGAGATGTTCGAGAAAGGAACCCACTTTAATCCGGTAGATTTAGTTTGTGCCGTGCGCGATTATAAAGGAAATAAATTCGATTTGCCCCGCTACGTAGACAAAGCAACAGGATTCATTTCTTATAAATCAAAGAACGGGAAAGACTTGAAAGCACTTGAGCTTCCCGGTTTATGGAATGGTGCAATGAGCAATTGGAATACTGTTTTTGTTGAGGTATCTTTGGGTACTTTCAATCCGGTGAAGACAATTAACGATTTACTTCGTCCACAACATTCTGCCATACATTAGTAAGGTTGGGAAAGATAAATATAAAATAATACGGAAGACTTAAAAAATCTTCCGTATTATTTTTAAAATGAACCGTATTATTTAAAAAGTCTTCAGTAATATTTTTCAAAGCAAACAATATCCTGTAAAATCATCTTCTATTCCGGGGATATAGTTTTGATGGATGTGCCCCCTTTAAGCTATTTTAGCCCGTATCTTCGTCAGATAACTTTTCATACTCTCCGCATCTTTATCATTGATAATACCTAAAAGCGTTTTAAGTTCCGTACGAATGCCTTCTACTTGTGCCGAAGTACGAGGATTGAAAAGAATCTCTTGCAACAAATAGTCATCTTCGCTCAGCAAGCCTTTAGCTATTGCCATGTGCTTTTTAAAAGTAGTTCCCGGAGCCTCTTGATGTTTCATTACAGCAGCAAACACAAAAGTGGAAACAAAAGGGATAGAAAGCGAATAGGCTACCGTTTCATCGTGCTCATCGAAAGTATATTCAAAAATGTTAAGTTTTAAACTATGGTAAAGGTCACGAAAAAATACTTTACCTAAATGATCACTTTCGCTAATAATGATAGCACTCTCGTTACTAAGGTTACTTAATGAAGCAAAAGTAGGACCAAACATTGGATGAGACGATACGTAGCGAAAACCACTCTCTTCGTAGAATTTCTTTAGCCCGGACTTTACGGAAGCAATATCGCTTAAAATACAATCTTTAGGCAATACAGGAAGTACACTGCGAAAAGCCTGCAAAGTATACTTCACTGTAACTGCATTTATAACTAATTCAGGTTCAAACTCTTTTATCTCATCTAATGAAGTAAAGCGATAAGTGTTATAAACAAAACGAAGCTGATGTGGATTGACATCGTACACAGCTGTTTCGTGCTCAAAACTTAAAATATCGGTAAAGAAAGAGCCCATCTTACCGGCTCCAAGAATTAATATACGCATATTACTTATGTCCTCTTTTACTTGTTAATAATCACCATCTGTTGTCTTACGCTCTCTTCGTGAATAGCTTCGAATATCTTTTTCATAAATTCGCCATCCATACCACATTGTTCTCCTTGCGCTCCTCTCTTGTCAAGAATTTCGTTATAACGTCCTGTTTGTAATACGGTCATGTCGTGTTCTTTTTTAAACACTCCTATTTCCCGAGACACTCGCATTCGTTTAGCTAAAGTTTCGATTAGCGAATTGTCGCATTCATCTATTTGCTGACGCAATATAGCCAAACTTTCGGTGCTTTGAGTTTCTTTACGGATAACTAAAAGATTCAAGATATAATCTAGAATGTCGGGAGTTACTTGTTGTTCCGCATCGCTAAGAGCACAATCTGGATTGCAATGGGATTCAATAATAAGCCCATCGAAATTTAAATCCATGGCTTGCTGACTAAGCGATGCAATTAGCTCTCGCTTTCCACCAATATGACTTGGATCGCAAAAGATAGGAAGTTCCGGCATACGACGACGCAATTCAATAGGAATATGCCATTGAGGAAGATTGCGATAAATCTTTTTATCGTAAGAACTAAAACCACGATGAATAACTCCCAGCCGTTTAAGACCTGCATTATGGATACGTTCTAGTGCGCCTATCCATAGTTCCAAATCGGGATTAACAGGATTCTTTATTAAAATAGGAATATCCACACCTTTGAGCGCATCAGCAATTTCTTGCACGGCAAACGGATTGGCGGTAGTGCGAGCTCCTATCCAAAGCAAATCGATGCCTTGTTTAAGGGCTTCGTACACGTGCTTAGCAGTAGCCACTTCGGTAGCCACATACATACCGGTTTCTTTTTTCACTTCCTTGAGCCACGTCAAACCCTCTACTCCCACTCCTTCAAAACCTCCCGGTTTGGTACGAGGTTTCCATATCCCCGCACGAAATATCTTAATACCTTTACTAGCCAATTGCTTGGCTGTTTCCATCACTTGTTCTTCTGTCTCAGCACTACAAGGACCGGCAATAATCATTGGTCGTTTAGCTTCTACACCCGGTAATAAAATTGATTCTAATTCCATTATTTCTATTTTATTTATCTGTTTCTCTACTCGTTGATAATCAAATGCGTAAGTCTTTACGCCTTCTCTATTCTTTTTATTCTCTCTAAAGCTTCTGCCAACATCACCTCGTTGCAACAAAGCGAGATTCTGATATATCTCTTACCGTTGCTTCCAAAAATAAACCCGGGAGTAATAAAAACTCTCGCTTGATGCAATATTCGTTCAGTAAGTTCTTCCACCTCTTGGCAATCATTGGGAATACGTCCCCAAAGAAATAGTCCCACTTGCTCTTTATCGTAAGAACAACCCAGAGCAGCCATAATATCTCCTGCCAAACTTCTGCGTCTACGATAGACTTCGTTCATCTCCGTGTACCAACTTTCTTCGCATTCCAAAGCTCTAGCAGCTGCCAATTGCATGGGACGGAACATACCGGAATCTATATTACTTTTTACTTTCAACACCCATTGCACAAACTGTGAGTTAGAAGCTAACATCCCTATACGCCAACCGGGCATATTGTGGCTTTTACTCATAGAATTGAATTCTATGCAACACTCCTTTGCTCCCTCAATACTAAGGATGCTCAATGGATGTTCGTTGAGTATAAAACTGTATGGATTATCGTTTACAATCACAATATTATGTTTTTTGGCAAAATCCACTAATTTACGATACAGTTCCATCGAAGCATTTGCTCCGGTAGGCATATTGGGGTAATTAGTCCACATTAGTTTTACTTTATTTAAATCGACGGTACGCTCAATCTCCTCCAAGTTGGGCAACCAACCGTTCTCTTCTTTCAAGTCGTAAGGGATAACATTTGCTCCCAACAAAGTACTTAGCGAAGTGTAAGTAGGATATCCCGGATTGGGCACTAATACTCCATCACCCACATTGACGAATGCTAGAGTCACGTGCAAGATTCCTTCTTTAGAACCTATCAATGGCTGCACTTCGGTAGATGGATCTAAATCTACATTGTACCAACGCTTGTACCATTGCGCAAAACTATTCCGCAATTCAGGAATACCTGTATAAGGTTGATAACCATGTACATTTGGACGAATAGCTTGTTCACACAATACAGCAACGGTTTCTTTGGAAGGAGGAAGATCGGGGCTACCAATTCCTAAGTTTATCACGTTCGAGCCTTGAGCATTCATTTTTGCCACTTCCTTGAGTTTGCGAGAGAAATAATATTCACTCACGCTCTCTAATCTATTTGCGGGTTGTATATTCATTTTTTTTATATGTATTTTGAAAGATTGTAGATAACAGAACTTTTTAACAGAAAAAATATTCTCCTAGCGTACGAAGCTCTTTTGTAAGCGGAGTGAGCGCATCAATAGCCTGTCGGTATCGAAGATAATCCTCAAAAGTAAGGTCTACATAAAACAAATATTCCCATTCTCGTCCAATAATAGGCAGCGACTGTATCTTTGTTAAGTTGATGTGATAGAACGACAAGATGGAAAGTACTTGCGAAAGGCTACCTTCGGTATGAGGTAAAGAGAACACAATGCTAGCCTTGTTTATTTCCTTTTTTATTCTCAATTCATCCGCTTTCCATGGGTCAGCAATTACTAAAAAGCGAGTATAATTATGTTTATTAGTCTCTATTCCTTCTTGCAAAATCTTCATTCCATAAAGTCCGGCTGCGGTTTTGGAACAAATAGCGGCGTGTCCTCTAAGATTTTCTTTCTTTATAGCTTCGGCACTCTTCGCCGTATCTTCTCCTTCGACCACCTTAAATTGCGGATGTTTGCTCAAAAACTCTTGGCATTGCATCAATGCGATTGGATGAGAGTTGACTTCTATTATATCGTTCCAATCTTCATCGGGCAAACAAACAAAACAATGAGAAATACGAAGTTTATATTCTCCTATAATCCTTGTTCCACTTTGGCGAAGCAGCTCATGATTCTGAAGCAAGCTTCCGGCAATCGTATTTTCTATTGCTAACATTCCAATGGTGGAACTATCATTTTTTACGGCATCAAACACGTCGCTAAAGTGAGAACAACAAATAAGTTTTACTTCCTCACCTTCAAAATACTGATGTGCCGCAATATCGTGATACGAACCTAATGTTCCTTGTATAGCTACTTTCTTCATTTTTTTATTGTATATAAAAAAAAGTCCCACTTCTATCTAGAAGCGGGACCCTGTTGTTATTTTATAAATGATTTATTCATTCCTCCATGTTGTCATCCAACACATACAAACTCCCGCTCTACTTTCTGGCTAAAGTAAAAGTAATAAAAGAAGTATGTATAAGAAAATGACTTCATATTCGTCTTTTTGTTATTAATTCGTCGGCAAATGTAGCACTTTTATCTTAAGTACAAACAAAACATTCCTTTTATTTTCTATTTATTTTGCTCCATTGACAAACGAAGACACAGCGTTATTGAAAAAGTTGACCATATTTCTGCAAAACTTTAGAGAATTGCTAATTGTATTTCTACCGGTCGGCCATTACAAAAAGAAACTTTTACTAAAGTGTTGCCTGCCGAATGGCTAATCTTTACCTGCTGATTATCCACCTTTAACTGCCATAATCCTTTTAGCGTAATTTCTTTTTCTATTACTCGGCTGGGCTCTTTTGTAGTATAGGCTTTTTCGGCGATATTTAGGTTTGGGTCGCACAGACTAAGCGTCAAAATATCTTTTCCAACACGCTTAGACATCAACATCATTTCGGAAGAAGCAGAAATGAGTAATGAATCGTCCGTTGAATGATAAGGTTCAAATATCGCATAAGCAATAATATCTGTCAGTTTATCATGAACACGGTGGATAACGTTACTTTTGCTTATTTCATATATTCCACCTTGTTTGGCTCGGATAAGTTCTTCTTCGGTTGGTTGTATCAATACCATATATTCATATTCTTTCTCCTTCGGAGTAGTTCCGTGATTGAGATAAGCAACGGCAAACATTCCTTTTGTCTCAGCCTTAACCTTATTATCTCTCGACTGTTGTTCCGCCACTTGAATATGAAGTTCTCCTTGAGGAATAAAATAATAATTATCGTAACCATCACGCACAACGTGAGACTTTTCGATAGTAATTATATTCTCATAAGGAGCTGTATTTATCTCTTTGCCATCAACATGAATAGGCGATTGATTTTCATTGAATGTACTTTGAAACAAAGTTGTTTCCGTCGGGTATGTAGCATTTGAATTACTAATGCCTGTGCCTACACATATCAATCTGTTTTCGAAACAAAAGACGGACTTACGAGCAATAAAGTCCGGTGTGAAGTTCTTATAACTTCTTTCCATCAACTTCATTGCAAACATTCCATTCTTATTTTCAAAAGAACAAGTTCCCGCAAAGTTCTCTTTAGAATGAGCCATTAATGTACCGGGTAGTGGGCTCTCAAGTAAATCTAATGATAAATGGATGGTAGTAGTTCCCGGTAAGCGATTCCAATCCCAACCATCTTCTTCATATCCGCTAGCTATTCGTCCCTGCTCGCCTATAATTTGAGCCGAGCCATAACTTTGATAGCGACCGTAACGATTGTCCTTTTTATAAATTTCGCTTCCCCACACATCGGTATTATATCCTTTGAGAGTAACCATCCAATTGTTTCTTCGATAGATTCCCGCTGAACCATAATTATAAACAAAGAATCCCTGTGGCGCAGAAGATGCTTCTACACCTTGTTTCTTAAAGAATTTAGCCATCGGAGTGTTTTTAGGTTGCAAACGCAAATAATCGGCAGCCAAACTATAATCGAACGGATTACCTTTCTGTTCTAAATCGCCTGCTAATGCCAAAGAAGCAAAAGATTCTATATCATCTTCTTTCATAGAACCACTAAAAGGATGTCTACCTCCAAGTGCTATTCCCCACTCATTACCATTGGTATAATTTCTCATTGCTAATAGAGCTTGCTTCAAATGCTGACGAGATTCAAAACTCAACTCATAGTCTGTTTGGTTAGTTAAGGCAATATATTGACCGATACAGGCTAATACTCCCGAAGTATACCCGGGATAAAAACCTCCATGGTGAAAAGTTGTTCCATCTACCTTAATGCCCCCTATTGTTCCCGGAGTATATTCCAAAGAAGAAGAAATCCAACGCGAGAGTGACCTCAACGCTCTTTCTTTCTCCCTATTATCCTGCATCATCATCACCGAAATTATTTTAGGCATCGTAAGTGTGTGCCACGAATCAAGCAATTCATCCCGACCATATTGATACGACAATCTAGTTTCTTGAATAGCCGACCAAAAAGTCAATGCCGAAAGTATTTCATCTCTATTCGACTGTTTGCAAATTTCTTTGCGCATTAACCAAGCCGTACTGTAAATTTTGCGAACTTGATAGCCATAATGATGATTAGTACCTATTCCACTACCATAGGCAAAGCCTTGATCTAAAGCATAGTTCCAAACAAGAAAATAGTTTTTGTAAGCTTCGGCAGAACCATTATAATAGCTATCGTAAGCAAAACCGGAAAGCATAGTTTCGAGGTCGTAAAGAGATAACTCTCCCCTCTTTTTATTCTGTTCGTCCACCATTACTAAAGGCGCTCCCGTAAAACCTTTTCCCGAAGAAGTGATAGCTGCTCTTTCAAACAGCTTATAAGCATTTGAGATAGCCTTCTTTTTAGGAGTTTCTTCTCGTACAAAATCATCTAACCGTTCTTCTATTGTTTTTAACTCTTTGAGTTGCTTAGCCGAAAGCTTTGCGCACAAAGGCAAGTCGTAACGATATTGTTCCCATTCCCATACCCTGCACCAATGCCATAAGTCGCGTGAAGCAAGAGAGTTATTAGTTGGCATCTGCGCATCGGGAGTAGTGCGAGCATTCATTTTCTTTTCCGGAAACTTCATGCGGTCGAAAAACACCCTTCCCGACTTTTTGTGAGGAGCCTCTATTTCAATAGCATTCACCCTCTTTTCTTGCTTATCTCCCTGCATATATTCAAAAGCAATCCAACAAGCACGCCAGCCTTTGTAGTTCAAATGATAAGCAAACCAATAAGATGATTTATCTCCGGACGACTTAAACTTAAAACAGATAGAATCATTGATGGGAACCTCGTTATATATCCACAAAGTTATACCATATTTCCCTTCTGTTTTTTCGTCCAATAAGATAGGTTCCACCGATATATCTATCGTTGAACCTTCTTTGTAGTTCCACATCAAACTACTTTCTCCATCTTTATAATAAAGGTCGGAAACAGATAGTTTACTTCCCGATGAAGCTTTCCATGTCTCAGGATATTGTTTCTCAAAACTAATTACTTGAGCAACAGAAATTGTTGTACTCAACAACAACAAAACAATACTTGCGGCAATCTTATTCATAAAACGAGTTTTCTAATAGGGAATTATATCCGATAAAATCTTTTCTTCGTACCAAGGGTCATCTATTTCTTTCAACAAGTCGCCCAGTTGAGAGCATAGTTGAGTCAATACTTTCTGATTTCCTTTTAAAGGTAGGTTATTCATTTGATAAGGATCATTTTCATCGTCAAAAAGCAGGGACTTTTTCAACTTCTTTGTTTCTTTGTCTATATACAATGCCAATGTATATTTTGCCGTCTTTATTCCCCTCGATGAAGGAAAGTAAGTTTCTACTAAACCATTCTCGTTTTTCTTCCCATCTACATTTTGAATGTATAAAGCAGCCGTTGGACGCTGAACATCATCAGCTTGTATATCAAAAAACAAAGAAGAATAATCTTTTCCCTGAACAGTATTCGGAATAGAGTCTTTTAGTCCACACAAACCAATAAGAGTGGGCATAATATCGGGCGAAGACATCAATAGATTATCAACTCTAGGCTTAATCTTTTCGGGATAATGAACAATAAAAGGTATATTCACCGATTCTGAATAAGGAGAATTTTTAGGATCTTCAATGTTTTGGCTGCACATTGTCTCACCATGGTCGGAAGCAAATACCACAATCGTATTCTTATCCAAATTCAGTTCTTTCAGCGTAGCTAATATCCGTCCAAACTGTCTGTCTACTCCCGTTACCGAAGCAAAATAATAGCGAGCGCTCAAGGCTTTATCCATTTTAAGATTAGCATTGGGGCGTATCAATAAACTGTCTAAAGGTCTATCTTTATATAAGTTATAGTCTTCTTCCATGCAATCGTCCAACGAACGATACGGACTGTGAGGCGGATTCATGCTCACCATTATAAAAAACGGCTTCTTCGCATCACGCACATTAGCCTTATTCTCTAAATAAGAAATGACTTTGTCTGCTTCGTGTTTAGGTGACCATTCTTTTATATTATGACGTTTGCCGTCCGTGTCCCAATAATGAGGATTCTTATGCTCATCGAACGTGCCGTAAGAATACCAAAAATTAAATCCGTGACGTTTCTCCTTAGGAGTGTAAGCATCCCATACCGGACGTTGCTCTTCAACATAATGTCCGGGACTTTCCGGATCGTTAGGAGTTGGGAAGTCCGCATGAAGTTTACCAAAATAAGCACAATCGTAACCTGACTTGCTAAATACATCTCCCAAACCTTCCACATCACCACGTAACGAACTTATAGGACGAGTGGAATTACAATTCAACGGAACGCCACTTTTGTTGGGATACATTCCGGTAAGTAACATTCCTCTATGTGGACTACTGAGCGGACAATTGCTTACAGCAGAAGAAAGCACCAGCGATTCTTTAGCAAACTTGTTCAGATTAGGTGTATAAACGGGATCGGCTTTGAAATTAACGTTCTCCTTAAAGCCCGATTCATTCCAAAAGCCCATGGCTTGATTTCTAAATTGATCGGGAAACACATAGATAATATTAGGATGCTGTATTTGCTCCACCTGTTGAGATTTGCAAGCACCGGTCGAAAGTATCGCTAATCCTCCTAATACTAAATTTAATTGCTTATTCATCCTCTTTATTTCTTTTCAAGGTCTCTCTTCCGAATCAATCCCTCTAAGAAATAATAGTCAGCATAGTTTAGCGGAACATCTATTTCCTGTCCGTGAGGAATGCTTCCCACTGAATGCATCAAAATAAAGTTTCCGTTTGTACCCACTTCAGCTCTATAATCGGAAGAACCTAAACTTTCCATAATCTTGTCTGCTGTCTCTCTGTATTTCTTATCCGATACGTAAGTGGATAATTCATACAAAGCAGAAGCTGTACATGAAGCAGCAGAAGCATCACGCGGTTCATTTGGAATCTTTGGAGCATCGTAATCCCAATAAGGAACTAAGTCTGCCGTCATATTCTTATTATTAAAGATGAAATCATATATTTTCAGTGCTTGCTTCAAATATGCAGCATCTTTCGTATAACGATAGCAAACTGTATATCCATAAAGAGCCCAAGCTTGTCCCCTTGCCCATGCAGACTCATCGGCATAACCTTGCGCAGTTTGCTTTTTGCGAACTTCTCCAGTCTCGGGATCATAGTCAATCACATGGTAGCAACTATTATCTGCACGGAAGTGATTTTTAATGGTCGTATTTGCGTGCTGAACTGCTATGTTGTGAAAGGTGGAATCACCTGACAACTTTGTAGCTTCAAATAAAAGTTCCAAATTCATCATGTTATCTATAATAACCGGACACTTCCATCCTCTTTCTGCTTGCCATCCTTTATTTGCATCCCAAGATTGTATTACTCCGGCATGCGGACGAAAACGTGTAGATAAAGATTGCGCTGTTTTTATTACTACATCTTTATATTCCGGTATGCCGGCAATACGATAACCATTCATATAACTACATCCAATCATAAAGCCCACATCGTGATGCCATGTTAGATATTTTACGGAATCTAAAGCTTCGGTATATTTCTTCGCAAGAGTTTCCCATTTTTTATCTTTTGTCAACTCATAAGTATACCAGATATTTCCCGGGAAGAAACCACTCGTCCAGTCATCAATAGGAACATATACAATCTTTCCCTCTTTGACAGTTCTTGGATTTAATATCTTGCCCGATTTTTCAATAATATCTGTTTGCAGAGTGTGTTGAGCCACGGCGTTAGTTACGTTGTCTTGTATAAAATCTATTTTATCCGTTTTCTTGAGGGAAGAACATCCCACTGCCGTTACCATCAAAGATAATCCTACAAGTTTTAAAATCGCTTTCATGTCAGGTGTATTTAATAAGTAATATGTATATATTCATAATATCGGAAGTAAAAGTAGATGCTTTTGTGATGATACAATAGATAAAATAATACATGAATAGTCTAAAATCATCAAAAACAACTACTTTTTAGCTATAAATAGATTTTAATGTGCATTAATAAGTTCCATTTCGACCGGAATTCCATCTATTCCGGATATGCGCATTTGAGTTTTCCCATCTATTACAGAAATTACTTCCACTCTCTTATCAAGAGTTTTAAGTTTCCATTCTCCGGCAATAGTAACTGTTACCGGCATTGGACGGCTCGCACCATTATAAACTCGTTCATTTGAATCATCATCAGGGAGTTTTTCTAAATTCAGATGTGGATGGCAAACGCTCATAGACAATGATTCTGCATTCTCTTTTACCATTATTAAACTTTCGCTCGCAGATAAAAGTATTCCCTTATCTCTGAAATTCTGTGGTTCGAATACTACATAATCTGTCAACTTCAACGAAGGACAAGTTACTATATGCGCATTGTTATCTTGCTGTAATACTGTATAAGGAGTCTTTCCTGTAGATACTACTGTCTCAAACATTTTAGTTTTTTCTTTATCCGGTTGCACCTGCACACAATAATGATAGCTAGCTCCCTGAGGTGCAAATCCATGATTAAGATAAGCTATAGAATAATCACCTTCTGTATCCTTTTTATCCTCATGATTGCGCGATTTTTGAAGTGAATTTTTATAAATTACTTCTTGTCCTGCCGGAATATAATAATTATTGCCCATTGGATCGGTTAACCAAGTTGCTGCCTTATTTATATTGCCTCCATCGGAAGGAAACTTTTTAATATCTTTACCTTCTACTTTAATAAACTCTTTCTTAGGTAGAGCTTGCTGCCATAGCACAGTTTCTGTATGATAGTCTTTATTTGTATTCTCAATTCCTGTTCCTATACACACAATTAAATCATCAAAAGCAAACATTGATTTACGAGCACGATGAGAAGGAGTAAATGTAGGCTTATCATCTTCATGAAGTTTTTGTCCAAAGATGCCATTCATTCCATTCAAACAAGATGCTCCAGCAAAGACTTCATCCGACAGTACTGCTAATGTAGATTTAGAAGGATTTACTAATTTATCTAAAGGAAGATAGACAATAGTCGCTCCAGAGAAGCGATTCCAATCCCATCCGTCGTTAATGTAATACTTAGCATTAGGAGCACCTTTTGGTATTATTTGCAAAGTTCCATAACTAAGATAGCGTCCGAAACGATTTTGTGATGAATAGCTCTCCGTACACCATACATGTTTATTATAACCCTTCATTACAGCTAACCAATCATTTCTACGCTGAATACCCATTGCAGCATAATTATAAGTTCTAAACCCTTCGGGAGATTTTCCCGGCAAAAGGCCTGCTGCGTTAAACTTTAATGTTGCCGCATTCCCTTTGGAAGTAAGTCGCATATATTGTTCTGCAAAGTTTTTCCAAATAGGACTGTTCGAATGCGGATCGCCTATTTCCCCAAGACTGCACATGACTTCGATCAATCCCGGATTTATCTTTGAACTTAACGGACTACGTCCCGATACCGCCCATGCCCATCCAATCTCTTTATTGTCATTAAACATATCACCATTGACAAACCACAAAAAAGCATCAAGGGCTTTACCTATGCAAGACAAAGCTTCAGTAGATGGTTGCCAAATAGTATTCTTTGTTATCTTAAGATATGTTCCAATTCCTTCTAAACCGCCTGCGCTATATCCGGGATAGTTTCCCCAATGATGAAATACTGTACCGTCAGGCTTCATACCACTAAATGTTCCCAAAGTAGGAAGCACGGAATTGTTAACCCATCTTTGTAATAACCAACTTTCTAATACTTTTTTAGGAGTGTCCGGCATCAATGCTATGGTATATATCTTCGAGGCTAATTGAGTTAGCCACATATCACAATAACCTTCCATCCTTGAGTCTTGTGGAAGTTTTCTATGATTTTGCATATCAGACCAATATCCCATTAGTTCTGCATAATAGGGTAAGTTCCCTGTTGCTTCAAGCACTGGGCGCATCAAACACATAGATGGGGCAATATCACGAAACTGATAACCATACAAATCCATAGAGCCCATACTAGAACCTATATCAAATCCTTGGTCTATGAAATAATTAAGTAAAGTCAGATACATTTCTGCGAACTCTTTATCTTGCGTCCAATACCAACTACGAGCAACAGCTAACATTACATTAGCATATTTAGAGAATTGCATATCGCCTTCCCCTACTTCAAAATTAGTAACAACAGGCATTCCTTTCCAACCATCTGTAGTTTTTTGAATTCCCAAATCATAGAAACGTTTCTTTGCTCCCTCTACCCAAGTATCACTTAATTTTCCTCCGCATACATTCTTAACTACACGATCATATATTAAAGCATATTCTTTTTTCTGAGCATCTGTAATTTCTATAGGAGCAGCCATATCATAAGTCCATTCTGTATAACGCGGCCATAGCCCTAGCCAACGTTTAATATGGGTAGCACCACTTACAAAAGGTATTTGAGCATCAGGAGTAATCCGATTGTCAGCATTTGCTATAAAACTCATTCGATCAAGATATAAGACTCCTTCTCCACGACGAGGTGCAAGAATTGTCATATCAGATACTTTCTTTGTTTTTTTATCACCATACATTTGGTCGAACCGAATCCAACAAGCTCTCCATCCTGTAAAATTAAGATTGAAAGGGAAATAATACTGTGCAGTACCTTTTTCATCGTTAAAAGCTATTTGTAAAGGTATTGCAGAAGGCTTCTCATTATATATCCATAAGCGCATAGAGCCCTGCATTCCATTCCGATAAAAAGAAACTGCTTTATTCATTTGTTGAGTAGACTCAAAAATTATTTTCGCTCCTTTTTGCCAATTCCAACGAAGAGATTGCTTTCCCTCTTTGTAGCGATTAGAAACTAGAGAAAGAGAAGAACCTTCCCCCACTTTAACGATAGACGGAATTTCAGTATCTTCGAAACCGATAACTTCTACATTGTTTTTCTGTTGAGCGGACAATCCGCTTGTTCCTATAAGCAATAGGACACTAGAAAAAATAAGCCGAATGCTTTTCATACTATGCTACTTTAGATTATTTTTGTATTACGTAACAAAGGAATAGAATTATAGGAACAAAATAGAGCAGTATTGTACGTGAATGTTCACATCCCGTACATCCATTGAACAAATTCGCTCTATTAATGTACATTCTTATCCTATGTATAAGACTTTTGTTCTTTATTTTTGCCACACTATTTAATGTAATAACCTTCAATCATGAAACAACAACTTATATTAGGTTTACTTCCGGGATTAACAATATTCGCAAGCAGTTGTGGCAGTATAAAAAAAGAGAACAAAGCATTGACAGATAAGAAGCCAAATGTTATCTTTATATATTCAGATGACTTAGGTATTGGAGACCTTAGTTGCTATGGAGCTACCAAAGTTCATACTCCTAATATTGATAAATTATCGCAAGAAGGTCTTCGTTTTTGTAATGCTTATTCCGCTTCTGCAACTAGTACTCCGGCTCGTTTTGGGCTACTTACAGGAATGTATCCTTGGAGACAAGAAAATACAGGAATTGCTCCGGGAAATTCTGAGCTACTTATAGATACTGCTTGCGTTACAATGGCAGATATGTTTAAAGAAAACGGCTATGCAACGGGAGTTGTTGGTAAATGGCATTTAGGTTTAGGTTCTAAAGGTGGAACAGATTTTAATAAAAAGATAACTCCAAACACAAATGACATCGGTTTCGATTACGAGTTCGTTATTCCCGCCACGGTAGACCGTGTCCCATGCGTATATGTAGAGAACGGAAATGTAGTCAATCTTGACCCTAACGACCCTATTGAAGTAAATTATAAAAAGAAAGTTGGGAATTGGCCTACCGGAAAAGAGAATCCGGAATTGCTAAAGCTAAAACCAAGTCAAGGACATAATAATACGATTATCAATGGTATTCCCCGCATAGGATATATGACAGGAGGAAAATCCGCATTATGGGTAGACGAAGATATTGCAGATACAATTACTTCCAAAGCAAAAGCTTTTATTACCAAACACAAGGATGCTCCCTTTTTCCTTTATATGGGAACACAAGATGTACACGTTCCTCGTATTCCGCATCCTCGCTTTGCCGGAAAGAGTGGTTTAGGTACACGAGGAGATGTTATTCTACAGCTAGATTGGACAATAGGAGAAATTATGCGTACTTTAGATAGTCTTAAAATAGCAGACAATACAATTTTAATATTTACCAGCGATAATGGTCCTGTCATTGATGATGGTTATCAAGACCAAGCTTTAGAAATGCTAAATGGGCATACTCCTATGGGTATTTATCGTGGAGGCAAATATAGTTTATACGAGGCAGGAACACGTATTCCTTTTATTGT
>JAVVPX010000044.1:0-19316 GCA_036655555.1 Bacteroidaceae bacterium
TTTTAAAAGCATACCTACTAATTTTAGTCACACTATTAGGAATAGTAATAGCCGTTAATCCAGTACACTCTTCAAAAGCGCCACTACCAATTGTAGTTACACGATATGTATTGTTATTATTCTCTACAGATTCAGGAATAACAATCTCTCCACTAATAGTGGAAGTATTGGCAGCAACAACGATTGCTGTACCATCATCATAGAGCGTATATTTTAGTTGCTCAATGATAACTTCTTGAGCTCCCGCACTAAAGCTTAGCAATAAGCCTAGCATTGCTAAACATAATTTGAATGTAATTTTTTGTTTCATAATTAGTTGCGTTTTTTGTATTAAAAAAATAAAGTCTCTTTGTCAATCATATTTCTGTGTCGTACAATAATGTATTATTGCCAACTGTTCCCATCATTGGCGATTAAACACAAAAAAGCGTGGAAACTATCGAATATCACTACTGTGAGGCACTTTTGTTTCCAAAAGCTTCTGGACGCCTAAGGTGAGTAATAAACAATAGCCCACGCCCCTATGAAGTTAGCACTTTCAATGATATGAAAGTTATGTAACAACAAACGAGACGTGAGCGCTCTTGCCTATTATCTTCACCTTTGAAATTGTCCAGATTCCACAGTAAGATAATATTTAAAACGCTCTTCGTTAACTAATTAAGTCCTTCCATTGCTGGAATTGGCACAAAGTTAAGAATTTACATTTAAATGGCAAGAACTTATTGTTTATTTAAAGTTGAGATAAGCCTAAAATTAGATAATTTAGGTAGGTAGTAAATTTACTTCTTTAGTCACCATGCAAAGCCGCATTGACTTCAACGGCCATTTCAGTGGCGTTCAAATTTCTATCCAAAAAGTTGTCAATGTAGCTTGACTTGTTAGCACCTGTAAGCAGATTGTAGGACTTCCACTGTTTTGGGAACTTCGGTAAAACTCTCCTTGATAATTTTCAAAATAATACTGTTCATTTTTGAAATAATACTGAAGACTTTTTATAAAGTCTTTACTTTCTACCAAAGTCAGCCGGAATCTCGCCCCATTCTTTCGTTTCCCATTTAATGATTGGGGTTGTATATCTATTTTCTCTTAACCACTTTTCGGCACGCTCTATATAAAGGAAAAGCTGTTCGGTATTTTTGTTACGAGTAAGAAGTGTTTTGCATTTTTTATTCTTCACCCAACTAATAGCCGTGCGACTATCTGTGTAGATGGGCATCTTCAATTTTTTTTGTTGAATAAGTGCCAGTCCATGAACAATGGCAAGAAATTCACCTATGTTATTAGTTCCAAGAGTTGGACCAAAGCGAAATATTTCTTGTCCGGTTTGAATGTACACGCCTCGATATTCCATCGGACCGGGATTGCCACTGCAAGCCGCATCTACCGCAAGACTGTTTTTTTCTATTTTAGGGTCGGAGGGAACAACAATAGTTCCTTGTTTTTTTAGACCAATATATTTGTAGGGATTTGATTGATAGGCACGTTCTGCTTCTTCGCGGGAGTCAAACGATTTGTATTTTGCTCCTTCGTAGCCTTTAATTTGAAGTTGACAATCTGTCCATGAAGTGTAAATACCGGGAGTAACTCCTTCCCATACAACGTAAAGTTTCTGTTTAGCCATCAATTCTGTTTTTTACTCTTTAGAATAAATCACTCAGCATATATCATGAAAAAATAGACCGCCCTCTTAGTGATTAAGAGAGCGGTCTATTTTTCTTAAGAGATTGTTCTCTTGAAGCGAAGAGACCGCCCTCTTAAATAAATGTTACTATTTTTTATGCGTTCATAGATTCGTCGATGACATCAATCTTCTTTTGCAGAAGTTCTAAGTCAGCTTTCAACTTTTCTACCTTACGAGTCATTTCGGTCACTAAACTATTGCCTTTTTTTGAAGAAGCAGTTAAGAAACCCATGTTGTTTTCGTAAGTTTGAATATCACTTTTCATCGCTTCATAAGCACGGACTAATCTTTCTCTTTCGCGATACAGAGGTTGTCCGCCACCTTTTTCATTTTGATTAGCAAAGTTGCTTATATTCGATTTGAAGTTGTTTAGCTTTCTATTGGCAACACTAATATCTAGACGTTCGAAATGTTTGTCTACTAAAGCATGAAATTGTTTGTAAAGCTTATCTTTTTCTTTGAAAGGCACATGCCCCACTGCATTCCATTCTTGAATGATAGCACGAATTTGTTTGCCGGCTTCTTCTACCGTAATGCTTTCGTCAAAATTTTCCAACTTAGCTATCAATGCTTTCTTCATCTCCATATTCTCAGTTTCTTCCTGACGCTGAGATGAGTTGGCTTTATTTTTTTGTTCAAAGAAGAAATCGCAAGCTTCGATAAAGCGTTTCCAAATAGCATCGGAATATTTCTTAGGTACAGGACCTATTGTCTTCCATTCTTTCTGAATTTTGCTTAGTATGTCCGAAGTTTCTTTCCAATCGGTATTATCTTTTAGTGCTTCAGCTTGTTCGCACAGAGACTTTTTCTTTTCTAAGTTCTCTCCTAGACCTTCTTTTATAGCTTTAAAGAATTCTCCTTTTTTTCTAAAGAAGTCGTCGCACGCTAAACGGAAGCGTTCGAATATCTTTACGTTCATCTTTTGAGGAGCAAAGCCAATAGTCTTCCATTTAGCTTGTAAAGCAATAATTTCTTGTGTTTTGGCTTCCCATGCGTTGAAAGAAGTTAAAGTAGCATAGTCTGTTGCTTCCACAAGTTCACAAATGGCTGCCTTTTCATCCAAATTTTGCTGTTCGTTCTCCTTTAGAGATTCAAAATATTGTTGATGTCTACGATTTACGTCCGTTGATGCTGCCTTAAATCGATTCCAAATTTCATCTCTCAGCTCTTTAGCTACGGGGCCGGTATCACGGAATTCTAAATGAAGCTTTTGTAGTTGATGAAAAGCAGACACGACATCTAACTCTTCGACCAGCTTTTCGGCAGCGACACATAACTTATTCTTAATTTCAAGGTTCTTCTTAAAATCATATTCACGGAATTCGTTATTCAGTTTGATGATGTCATAAAATTGTTCTGCATACAGCTGATAGCTTTTCCAAAGTTCATTGATTTTTGCTGCCGGCACTTGTCTTATTTCATTCCATTGTTGTTGCAACTTCTTGAATTCGTTGTATGCTTTATTTGCATCTTCGGGCATCGCTACCAACTCTTTTAATCTTTCGATGATAGCAAGCTTGGCTTGAAGGTTATCTTCTTTTTGCTTTTCTTGTTCAGCAGCCAGCGCTCCTCGTTTTTCTTTTATGACAGCCATAATGGCTTTAAACTCTTCTTCAAAGTTATCCTTTTCGGGGACAAAAGTTTCCGCTTCTCCTCCTCCTTCTATAAAAGTTTTCTTAGCTGCTTCCAGTTCTGCTTTGTGCAGCTTATAGAATATTTGTTTTAGTAAATCTGTTTCTTGCTTATCGGCATGCTCAGCATCTTCTGCAATTGCTTTCAACTTGCTGATTACTTCTTCTTTGGTTTGCTTAGCTGCCATAGGAAGTGTTTTAACTTCCTCTTTAGATTCCTCGAGAGTTTTTGAAGCCGCAACAGCTTCCAAAATCTCAGGTAGTTTCTTGTCTTCTTCTAATGCCCCTTGTTCTAAAGGTTGGTTAGCGTCTTGAGAATCCATCATTGTTCGTTCTTTTTTAAGTATAGGATTTAGTCCTTAGTTACATATAGTTCACAAATTAATGAAATATTATCTTTACTTCATACTGTTTTGCCTTATTTTTTTGTTTTCTATCCTCTATTCTTTCCCTTTACTCTTTTTTTATGACAGTAGAACTGTAATTCCCATGTAAAGCATCATACCAATAATGTCGTTGGTGATAGAGATAAATGGTCCGGTTGCTATAGCGGGGTCTATTTTGAGCTTTTCTAACGTCATCGGCACCAATGTACCAAAGGTAGAAGCAAACATCACGACCGCAAATAAACTGATAGAGACGGAATAAGTAATTGTTGCCGTTGCTCCGAAACGAGCAAAGTTATAAATATAGACCAATAGAGAAATAATTGTAGCATTAATAAGGGCAACAATCGATTCTTTAGCTATTTGTTTGACCGTATTGTTTGCATCTAAAGAACTATTAGCAAGTCCTTGCACTACAAGAGCCGAAGATTGAGTACCTACATTACCACCGGTTCCACCGATAAGTGGAATATAGAGAGCCATCTCGGGATGAGCGGCAAAAGTAGAGCCGAAGTTTCCTAAAATCATGGAATTGCCGATACCTCCTATCATACCAATAAGTAACCAAGGTAGGCGAGCAGAAGTTTGCCGAACCACACTATCGTCCGTTTCTACGTCTTTAGAAAGACCGGACGCCAATTGATAATCTCGTTCAGCTTGTTCGCGCACTTCGTCCATCACATCATCGACAGTAATGCGTCCAACCAAACGGCCAATACTATCGACCACCGGCACAGCAACCAAGTCGTACTTTTCAATCGTCTGCACCACTTCATCTAGCGGAGTATCTACGTGCACTGCGATGGGTTCTTTTTTCATCACGTGCTTCACCTTAGATACCGATGGACTAGTAATCATTTTTTTTAAAGGGAACACTCCACGCAAGCGTTCTTCATCGTCTACCACATACACGTAATAGATTTCATCCATGTCCTCAGCTTGCAGCCTCATCTCCTTCAAGCATTCGGGCATACTCCAATTTTCATTAACGATTACCATTTCCGTGCCCATCAAACCTCCGGCAGTATCTTCATCGTACTTTAATAAGTCTACGATGTCGCCCGCCTGTTCAATATCTTCGATATGCGAAAGCACTTCTTCTTGCTTTTCCTCATCCATCTCTCGGATAATGTCTACCGCATCATCCGTATCCATATAATCAACAAAACGTCTGGCTATGGTTTCGGAAGGAAGTATATCGAGAAACTCCTTACGAACATCCTCATCCATCTCGACAAGAACATCCGCAGCTGTTTCGTTATCTAAAAGTAGATAGATGAATCGTGCCTCTTGAGGATTAAGTTCGTTGCACAACTCCGCAATATCAGCCGGATGCAGGTCAGCCAATAGAACTTTGACCTTTTCAGTCTCCTTTTGTTCTATCAGTTCTTTTACACTGTCTATATATTCTTCGTTCATCGCTTCCCGGTTTATATAAATGAATCCCTATCTTATTCTATAATCTCGTCTTTGACTTTTTGAGATTGTTCAACTAAAGCCAACTGCACCCTATTAGTTAAATCAATAAACTCTTGCACTGATAACTGTTCGGGACGACGATTAAACAAAGGGTCAACACATAATTCGCATCCGGTTCCAAGTATGGGCTTAATGGAATTACGTAATGTCTTTCGACGTTGATTAAAAGTTGTCTTCACTACTTGCTTAAAGAGCTTCTCATCGCAACCTAATTCTTGAGTTTCGTTGCGTGTCATTCTAATAACAGCACTTTTTACTTTTGGCGGAGGATTAAATACATTTTCATTCACCGTAAACAAATACTCTACATGATACCACGCCTGTATGAGTATGCTCAAAATGCCATACGCTTTGCATCCGGGTTTAGAAGCAATACGTTCTGCTACCTCCTTTTGAATCATGCCGGTGCAGCAAGGAATAAGATTCTTATTCTCGAGCATTTTGAAAAATATCTGGCTGGATATATTATAAGGATAGTTGCCCGTCAACACAAATTGTTTACCATCAAACAAACGTTCAAGGTTCATTTTCAGAAAATCATCTTCTATAATATGCTCTTCGAGCGAAGGATATTCTTCGCGTAGATAAGCTACAGACTCATAATCTACTTCCACGACTTTGACTAATCTATCTTTTTTAACCAAGAATTGAGTCAGCACACCCATGCCCGGACCAACTTCGAGAACAGGAAGAGAAGGACAGCTATCTACGGAATCGGCTATGTCTTGAGCTATTTTTAAATCCTTAAGGAAGTGCTGCCCTAAGAACTTTTTAGGTTTTACTATTCTCATCCCTTTACTTTTAATGATTAATTGTATGTCGTTTGCTTATAACGTGCTATCTTTGCAGCTTGCAAATGTACAATAATATTTCATATTAAACTTAATTTTAAGGAACATACTCAATTGAAAAAGATATTCAAACTATTATTAAAGGTACTTTTACCTTTAGCCCTAGGTGGTTTTATACTTGTATGGATCTACCGAGACTTTGACTTTTCCAAAGTTACAGATGTGCTGTCCAATAAGATGAATTATTGGTGGATGTTATTCTCTCTTGTGTTCGGAGTGCTTAGCCACGTTTTTAGAGGTTGGAGATGGAAGCAAACACTTGCTCCACTCGGAGCTTTTCCCAAAACGAGCAATTGTGTGAATGCCATCTTTATATCTTATGCCGCCAACTTAGTGATACCACGAGTAGGAGAGATTTCCCGTTGCGGCATTCTTTCGAAATACGATGGCGTGTCGTTCTCCAAATCATTGGGTACCGTAGTTACCGAACGATTGATTGACACTCTTTGCGTAGCTACTATTGCAGGAGTAACCTTGCTATTGCAGGTGAATGTTTTCGATAATTTCTTTGCCGAAACAGGAACCAATTTTACTTCTTTTGCGGACTTTTTTACTTCTGCTTATTTTCTTATCATTGTAGCATGTACTATCGGCATTATCATCATGCTCTATTTTTTAATGAAAACATTCTCTTTCTTTGAGAAAGTGAAAGGTATTGTGCTAAACGTTTGGGAAGGAGTAATGTCGCTAAAGAATGTGAAGAACAAACCTTTATTCATTCTCTTTACGTTATCTATATGGATATGCTATTTCCTACAATTCTATTTAGCATTCTATTGTTTTGGTTTTAGCGAGCACCTTGGTTTACTAGCTGGATTAGTTATGTTTGTAGTTGGCAGTATTGCTGTAATTGTGCCAACACCTAATGGCGCGGGACCATGGCACTTTGCCGTAATTTCGATGATGATACTATATGGAGTATCTAAGCCCGACGCCGGAATATTCGCACTTATTGTGCATGGATTCCAAACCTTTTTAGTAGCTTTGCTGGGAATATACGGATTAGTGGCTTTGCCATTCACAAATAAAAAAAAGAATATATGAAAACTATTCAATCATTGACGCCACAGAATGTGTGGAAGCATTTTTATTCTCTTACACAGGTTCCTCGTCCTTCGGGATTTCTTAAACCGGTGCAAGAGTTCTTGTTAAACTTTGGGCACAGCTTAGGATTAGACTCGTTTCAGGACGAAGCAGGCAACATTATCATAAAAAAACCGGCTACTCCCGGCATGGAGAATCGTAAAGGCGTAGTGCTTCAAGCTCACATGGATATGGTTCCTCAAAAAAATAATGATACCGAACATGACTTTGAGAAAGACCCTATTGAAACTTTCGTTGATGGAGATTGGTTAAAAGCTAAAGGTACTACTCTCGGAGCAGACGATGGTTTAGGAGTGGCAGCTATTATGGCTGTATTAGAAGATAAGAATCTAAAGCACGGACCGATAGAAGCCTTAATTACTGCCGATGAAGAGACGGGTATGTTTGGTGCCTTTGCTTTAAAGAAGGAAACAATAGAAGGAGAAATTTTATTAAACCTAGACTCCGAAGATGAAGGAGAACTTTATATTGGTTGTGCCGGCGGTATGGACGTTACAGCTTCGTTACAATATAAAGATATAGCTCCCGAAGAAGGAGATATTGCTTTTGAAGTTTCATTAAGTGGACTACGTGGAGGACATTCAGGATTGGAAATCAATCAAGGACGTGCCAATGCAAACAAACTATTAGTACGTTTCTTGCGTGAAGCTGTTGCTAGTTACGAAGCTCGTCTTGCCTCTTGGGAAGGTGGTAATATGCGCAACGCTATTCCTCGTGAAGCTCACGCTATCATTACTATTCCTTCCGAAAACGAAGAAGAGTTAATAGACTTAGTAAAATATTGCGAAGATCTTTTCAACGAAGAGTTTGCGGGCATTGAAACTCCTATCAAATTCACAGCACAAAAAGTAGAACTTCCTATAGGAGAAGTACCCGAAGAGATACAAGATAATTTGATTGACGCCATCTTTGCTTGCCAAAACGGAGTATTACGTAATATTCCCGCTATCCCCGACACAGTAGAAACATCTTCTAATTTGGCTATCATTACTATCAAAGACGGTAAAGCAGAAATAAAAATATTGGCTAGAAGTTCTTCCGATTCAATGAAAGAGTACTTGACTACCAGCCTCGAATGTTGTTTTGCTATGGCAGGTATGAAAATAGAAATGGCTGGCGGTTATTCCGGTTGGCAGCCTAACATTAATTCGCCTATTCTTCATGCGATGAAAACATCTTATAAACAGCAATTCGGAGTAGAACCTGAAGTAAAAGTTGTGCACGCAGGACTTGAATGTGGTATTATTGGAGCAACAATCCCCGGAATGGATATGATTTCTTTCGGACCAACCCTTCGTTCTCCTCATTCTCCTGATGAACGTGCCTTTATCCCATCGGTAGAAAAGTTCTATAACTTTTTAGTAGCTACTTTGGAACAAACGCCTAAGAAATAAAAATTTTATATCATCTTCTATTCTATGAGTGAAAATACTTTTGATTCATAGAATAGAAGATGATAATTCATTAATTACGCACTTTATTTCCTGCCGGTTATGATGTTTATTGGCATTTTTGTGCCTTTACTACTTAAAGAATAAGAGTTATGAGAAAAAGGCTGATCTTATTGCTACTCGTTATTGTTTCCATTGTTGCGTGTACCAATCACAAAAAGACAAACGAACGTATTATTACTGTCACCATCGAACCATTAAGGTACTTCACGGAACAGATAGCAGGCGATAAATTCAAAGTAATCAGCATGGTGCCCAAAGGATCTAATCCTGAGACTTACGACCCCACTCCACAACAATTGGTAAGTTTAAATAATAGCGAAGCATACTTCCGCATCGGATATATCGGTTTCGAAATCACTTGGTTAGACAAATTGCTAAGTAATGTTCCTCAAATGAAAACTTTCGATACTTCCAAAGGTATCGAACTCATCTACGGTCATCATCACCACGAAGAAACTGACCACCACCATACTCATTTAGGAGTAGAACCTCACGTATGGAACTCTCCACAAAATGCACTTCTTATTGCTGCCAATATAAAAACAGCACTTATCAATCTCGACTCCGTCAACGAAACTTATTATACACAAAGATATGATAAATTAGTGAAAGAGATATGTCTTGTAGACCAACAGGTTGAGGAAATTTTGCACGATGCCGATTCTTCTTTCATGATATATCATCCAGCTCTCAGTTATTTTGCTCGAGATTATGGTTTACGTCAAATAAGTATTGAAGCAGAAGGTAAAGAACCTTCGCCCTTACAACTTAAAACACTCATCGACCTTTCTCGACAAAAGGGAGTGAACGTCATATTTGTACAACAAGAATTTGATAGCCGCAACGCTGCCTTAATAGCTAAAGAGACAAAATCGAATATTATCGCTATCAATCCTTTAAACTACAATTGGAAACAGGAATTACTCAATATCTCACAAGCACTCAAACACCATGGAAAACAATAAACTAATTGAGATAAGCCATCTTTCGGCTAAGTACGATTCCAAAATGGTGCTCAAAGATATTAACTTGACAGTCTATAACCGCGACTTCTTAGGTATCATCGGACCTAATGGAGGAGGAAAAACAACTCTTATCAAACTTATTTTGGGATTAATATCTCCTGCTGAAGGGAATATCCGCTTTTATAAAGACGGTCAAGAAATGCAAGAGATAAAAATGGGGTACCTTCCTCAATATAGTAGCATCGACAAAAAGTTTCCTATCTCAGTTCGAGAAGTTGTACTTTCCGGTCTTAGCCGCCAAAAGTCTCTCATCAATAGTTTTAGCAAACAACAGCACGAACAAGTAGCAGAAGTTATTCACCGTATGGGATTAGAAGGCTTAGAGAAACGTGCTATTGGACAACTAAGCGGGGGACAACTCCAAAGAGCCCTCTTGGGGCGCGCCATTGTTTCCAATCCCGATGTTGTTATTCTCGACGAGCCAAACACTTATATCGACAAACGTTTTGAAGCAAAGCTTTATCAACAATTAGAAGAAATCAATAAAGAAAGAGCCATCATCTTAGTAAGTCACGACATAGGCACGGTGCTCCAAAATGTGAAAACCATTGCTTGCGTAAACGAAAGTTTAGATTATCATCCCGACACGGAAGTTCCTTCGGAATGGTTAGAAGAGCATTTTGGTTGCCCTATCGAATTACTCGGACACGGAGATATGCCGCATCGTATAGTTAAAAACCATCACCATGAAGAGTAATACTTTTAACTACGTTCTTATTTTACTCTTCTATTACGCTGATTATTAGCTTTCGAAGGTTTCGACTTGCCAATTCTCTTTCCCGTTTCTTTCGTCTTCTGTCGTTTGAGAGCAGCTTCTCTTACCAAATTTTCTTTCTTGATTTCAACCATCGTTATCTTATTAGTTGGTGCAAAAGTAAACAAAAAGACGCAAATAGCGTTCATTATCTAGCACAAGAATTCAGCTTAATAAAAAACATTTTACTTTATGTAGGATAATCAGAAAAAAGTATCTATATTGCGACCATATAACATATATCACTATGAAAAAAGAAAAACTTCATATAGAGTATTCACTCAATGCTACTTCAAAAAATATTATTTGGGGAGCTATCAGTACGCCTATGGGGTTAGAAAATTGGTTTGCTGATAAAGTAGAATCAAAAGATAAGATCTTTACTTTTACATGGGGAAAGACTGAAATAAAACAAGCTGAAATAATCAACTATAGAGTAAACACCTTCATCCGTTTTCATTGGTTGGAAGATGACAATGAAGAAGACGCAAAAGATTACTTTGAACTTAAAATGAATTTCAATGAACTGACCGGCGACTACGGATTAGAGATTACCGACTTTGCCGAACCGGGCGAAGTTGCCGACCAAAAAAATCTTTGGGACTCACAAATAGAAACGTTCAAACGTGTTTGCGGTATGTAATTCCATAAAAATAATCAAAACATAGACCTGCTCTCCGTTTTTTATACTAATTTTGTGTCATAATTAGTACAATCTATGGGATGCTACGTATAAAGAAGTTAGATATATTTATTATAAAGAGCTTTGTAATGCTCTTCATCGGTACTTTCTTCATCTGTCTCTTCATCTTTATGATGCAGTTCCTTTGGAGATATGTAGATGAATTGGTAGGCAAAGGTTTAGAAATTAAAGTACTGGCAGAATTTTTCTTTTATTCGGCACTCACGTTAGTTCCCGGTTCTTTTCCTCTCGCCATTCTTTTAGCTTCACTCATCACTTTTGGTAATTTCGGGGAAAGATACGAGCTGTTGGCCATGAAAGCCGCAGGCATTTCGTTGATTAAGATTATGCGCCCATTGATTGTGTTTGTAGTATTTCTATGTTGTGTCTCGTTTTTCTTTCAAAATGTAGTAGCACCTAAAGCACAAGTAAAACTATGGACTCTACTCATCTCCATGAAACAAAAGTCTCCTGAATTAGATATTCCGGAAGGAGTATTTTACGATGAAATAGAAGGCTACAACCTATACGTAAAAGGTAAAAACCGAGATACCGGAATACTATATCAAGTGATGATTTATAATTTCTCGGACGGATTCGAAAATGCGCACATTATTGTAGCCGATTCCGGACGTTTAGAAATGACAGCCGACAAGCAACATTTATATTTGCATCTATACAACGGAGAACAGTTCGAAAATCTAAAATCTCAAAACTCCTCAGTCGAAAACGTACCTTATAGACGAGAATCATTTCGTGAAAAGCATTCTATTATAGAGTTCGACGCCGGATTTAATATGGTGGACGGCGGATTTATGAGCGACCAATCTATCAGCAAAAATATGTGGACGTTGCAAGAATCTATCGACTCCATGACACTAACAATAGACAGCATTGGACGAACTTACTACAAAGAGGCAAAAGAAGGCCCTTATCGAAACGACTACTTATCTTCTACCGATTCCATAAAGTTGCAAAAAGAAAAAATAAAATCGGTGAACATGGATAGCTTATTCAATGTTTCCACCTTGGTACAAAAACAAAAATTAGTAACCGGCGCACTCGGACAGACAGAAACCATCTTCAACGATTTAGGTTTTAAAAGCTTTACTACTGCCGATGGAGATAAAAGCATTCGCAAGCACATGATAGAATGGCACAGAAAGATTACTATCTCTTTGGCATGCCTCATCTTCTTTTTCATCGGAGCACCATTAGGAGCTATTATCCGTAAAGGAGGATTGGGAATGCCGGTTGTAGTTTCAGTCTTTATCTTTATTGTCTATTACATTATCGATAACACCGGCTACAAAATGGCACGCGATGCTAAATGGGAAGTATGGATGGGTATGTGGATGAGTACTTTAGTACTCGCTCCTTTAGGGGGATTCCTTTCTTATAAATCAAACAAAGATTCCGTAGTACTCAATGCGGATGCTTATGTCAACTGGTTCAAAATGATAGTAGGTATTAGGAGCACGAGACATCTTACCAAAAAAGAAGTAATTATAGAAGACCCGAAATACAATAGAATAAGTACAGACATTGACTTGCTTTGCGCTAAATGCGAAACATATATGCAAGAGCATCGGCTGACAACTGCACCCAATTATCTCCATATTTGGACAAAACGTGAGCAGGATGAAGAAATAAAAGAACTCAGCACGCAACTAGAATCATTGGTCGAGGAACTTTCTAATTCAACATCAGCAACAGTATTAAATGTACTCAATCGAGTTCCTATTTTAGCTACCGGCGCACATCAAAGTCCATTCAAGCATCCAACAATAAATATTGCGGTGGGTATCTTCTTCCCATTGGGACTAGTATTCCATTTTAGAATATGGATTTTCAGAGTAAGATTGAATAATGATTTAAAGCAAATAATAAAGATATGCCGTGAGTTACAAACCGCTATCAAACAACAATAAATAAACAGAGATATGGAAGAGATTAAACTGAATACAATAGAAGAGGCCTTAGTGGACTTTCAAGAAGGCAAGTTCCTAATTGTAGTAGACGATGAGGACCGCGAGAACGAAGGTGATTTCATTATCGCTGCCGAAAAAATAACTCCGGAGAAAGTTAATTTCATGCTCAAGGAGGGACGAGGAGTACTTTGCTCACCTATATCGGAAGAGAGATGTAAGGAATTGGAATTGGATATGCAAGTATCTACCAATACCTCTATCTACGAAACTCCTTTTACCATCACGGTAGATAAATTAGAAGGTTGCACCACAGGAGTATCTATGCACGACCGCGCAATGACCATTCTTGCCTTAGCCGACCCCGAAACCAAACCTATAGATTTAGGACGACCGGGACACGTAAACCCTCTTCGCGCAAAATCTCGTGGTGTATTGCGCCGCGCAGGACATACCGAAGCTACCGTAGACCTTGCTCGCTTAGCCGGACTTAATCCTGCAGGCGCATTGATAGAGATTATCAACGAAGATGGCACAATGGCTCGCTTACCACAATTAATGGAAGTATCTAAGAAGTTTGGTATCAAAATTATCAGCATTAAAGACTTAATCGCCTATCGTCTTAAGATGGAATCTATTGTAGAGAAAGGAGAAGAAGTAGATATGCCCACTGAATATGGTCATTTCCGTCTAATTCCTTTCCGCCAAAAATCCAATGGAATGGAACATATTGCCCTCATCAAAGGAACTTGGACAGAAGATGAGCCTATCCTTGTGAGAGTACACTCTTCGTGTATGACAGGAGATATCTTCTCTTCGTGTCGTTGCGACTGTGGAGCGCAACTTCACAAAGCAATGCAACAAATAGATAAGATAGGTAAAGGCGTGATTGTCTACATGAATCAAGAAGGCAGAGGTATTGGATTAATGAACAAAATCAAAGCTTACAAATTACAAGAAGAAGGTTTGGACACCGTAGAGGCAAACATTCACTTAGGGTTCGATGCCGACGAACGAGATTATGGCGTAGGAGCGCAAATACTTCGTGAGTTAGGCGTTCATAAGATGAGGTTACTCACTAACAATCCCGTAAAACGAATCGGGTTGGAAGCATACGGACTCGAAATTACTGAGAATGTGGCTATCGAAATAGTTCCCAATCCTTTCAACGAAAAATATTTGAAAACAAAGAAAGAGCGTATGGGGCATACTTTGCATTTCAACAAATAAACAATTACTTATTAACAGGAATAAACAATGAATCAACTTTCGGATCGTCTGAATAGTCTATCTCCATCGGAGACATTGGCTATGTCGCAAAAGAGCAACGAGCTTAAGGCTCAAGGTATCGATGTTATTAATCTAAGTGTGGGTGAACCTGATTTCTTTACCCCAAAGCACATCAAAGAAGCTGCCAAGAAAGCAATAGATGATAACTTCTCTTTCTATTCTCCTGCTACGGGTTATCTATCTCTTCGTAAAGCTATCGTCACAAAACTAAAGAATGAAAACGGATTGGACTATAAGCCGGAACAAATTGTTTGCTCCAATGGTGCTAAACAATCTGTTTGCAACACTATCATGAGCATTGTAGGTCCGGGCGACGAAGTAATTATACCCGCTCCTTATTGGGTTAGTTATGTAGAAATGGTAAAACTTGCCGAAGGAACTAACGTGGTAGTGACTGCCGGATTAGAACAAGATTTCAAGATTACTCCCGCGCAGTTAGAAGCAGCTATCACCCCTAAGACTAAAGCAATTATTCTTTGTTCTCCATCGAACCCAACAGGTAGTGTATATAGCAAAGCCGAATTAAAGGGATTGGTAGAGGTGTTGGTGAAATATCCAAATATCATTGTCATCGCCGATGAGATTTACGAGCATATCAATTATATAGGTAAGCACGAAAGTATCGCACAATTCCCTGAAATAAAAGAACGCGTAGCACTTATTAATGGCGTGTCCAAAGCGTATGCCATGACAGGATGGAGACTTGGTTTCCTTGCTGCTCCCGAATGGATAGCTAAAGCTTGCAACAAGCTTCAAGGACAATATACTTCCGGTCCTTGTTCCATTGCTCAAAAGGCTGCCGAAGCTGCTTTCCTTGGCGATCAATCTCCGGTAGAAGAGATGCGCAAAGCTTTTGAACGTCGTCGCAACTTGGTATTGGAATTAATGAAAGAAGTTCCCGGATTTGAATGCAACGTACCGCAAGGTGCTTTCTACGTATTCCCCAAATGTTCCGCTCATTTCGGTAAATCATTTGGCGACCGCAAGATTGCTAATTCAGGCGACCTTGCCATGTATCTTCTAGAAGTTGGTCATGTAGCATGTGTAGGTGGTGCAGCATTTGGTGCTCCCGAATGTATTCGCTTATCGTACGCTACTTCCGACGAAAACTTAGTAGAAGCTATCAAGAGAATCAAAGAAGCTCTAAGCAAATTGAAATAGCATTCGTTCCTTTGGCATTGAATGCTTAAAAATACGCTGAATAGTAATCTCTTTTATTGTTCAGCGTATTTCTTTTACCACTTTATAGATTGCTTTTCCCCAGAACTCACCTAGCTTAGCAGTTCCTTTCTTATTTGGATGAAGATAGAATGTGCCGGCATTACCTTCTTCGGGAGTGAAGTCGGTCAAATAATTATTCTTAAAATAATCGAAAGCTTCAGTATCTCCCATAAATACCCGATGCGGATAAGTATTACCATACTCACTAACTAATGTTTGCAACTGAGGTAAATAACTCTGCAATCGTTTAAGTCCTTCTTTCAGATAAATAGCGTTGTTATAAGTGTTGGGACTATACCAAACAGGGGCATGAACCACAACCGTACAACTAGGATAAAGCGAAATAAGTTCATCAATGATTGCTTTCATGTTCGTATAATATTGTTGAGGCGATACCGGCGAACCATTTGGACCTTTCACGGCACTATCATTTGTGCCCAACATCATAGAAAAGAGTAACATTCCATGAGACTTTTCTCTCAACAAGTCAGCTGCCTGCGTAACCTTTGGGAAGGCTGTCTTACTTACCGGAAGAAAATCGAGCGTTGTATGTCCGCTTATGCCTTGATTGGAATATTCTACGGTAGCAACATCCTTTTGTTTCTGTAACCACAAACTTGCCTGAACAGGAGGAGCATCTTGTTCAGGAGTCTTTAACAACGCACCTTGCGTAATACTGTTTCCTATATAAACAAGGTTCAATTCAATATTTTTTCCCGTCTGCGCATAAAGTAATGCAGAAGCAACTAAACAGACAATCAATAAAAAGTTCCGTTTCATTTTGTACTTTTAATAGCAACAGCTAAAGTCTTTTGATATTTAGTAGCATCCCCCAATAACTTCATAGCTTCTTTCAGTTCGTTATCACTTTTGAGTTGTTCAATAATCACCCCCTGTTGGTAGTAGTAACGTTTTACTATCTCCAACGAGATAAGTTTCTTTATATCCTTGGCAAAGTATCCTAAATCGTGGTCGAGGTTATGAGTTAGCTTCTTCTCTAATGCTTTAAACTCTTCGGCGGCATCTTCGGAATACCCTTCAAACTCAGCAACTTCTTTTAAATTCTTCAGCAACTTTTCACTCTGACGGTCATACTTGAAATCAGTCTTCTTTACCCTTGCTTTAAAATCCTCGTAATCGGTATCAGCAAGTTTAAACGACTCTATGGGCGCAATGCTTGGATGCTTCAAACAATAATCCGTTGCAAAGTCAAAGATAATATTTTCGTTCATCAAATAAAACAAGATATTGGAGAGTTTGTCCGCTTTCACTTCCAAATCAGGAGTTACTCCTCCTCCATCTCTCACTTCACGACCCGCTGCCGTATGAAATACCGTAGTCAAACTATCGGGAATACGTCCCACGCTGCCATCTTCGTTACGATGCGCATAATCAATTGCTTGAATACATCTTCCACTAGGAATATAATATTTAGCTGTTGTCACCTTTAAACTGCCACCATAAGGAAGGTCACGCACGTTCTGCACCAATCCTTTTCCATAAGTACGAGTACCCACAATCACACCACGGTCAAGGTCTTGCAATGCTCCTGCTACAATTTCTGAAGCCGAGGCCGAAGAACTATTCACTAACACAGCCAATGGGATATCAGTATCTAAAGGCTCACGAGTCGTTTTGCTCACGTTCACCGACTGCCTAGCTCTTCCTTTAGTAGAAACAATTTCTTTGCCACGAGGCACAAATAAATTTACAATATCCACCGCTTCATTCATTAATCCACCGCCATTATTTCTTAAGTCTAAAACCATCGAAGTAGCACCTTGTTTCTTGAGTGCAATCACCGCATTACGCACTTCTTTAGCACAGCCTTCTGTAAATTGCGTCAACAAAATATATCCGGTTTTGCCTACCATTCCATAATAAGGCACCGATTTCAATTGAATAGCTTCGCGAGTAATTTTGAACGACAATGGTTTCTTCTCACCCGGACGTTCCACCTTGAGCAAGAAGCTTGTTCCTACTTCTCCTTTGAGCATTGTGCTTACCTCTCCCACTGCTTTTCCTTTCAAATCTTTCCCATCCAACTCCATCAACATATCCCCGGCTTTCAATCCTACTTTAGCGGCAGGCATTCCTATATAAGGTTCGTTGATAACTACTCTGTTCTTTGTTTTATGATAACTGATAATAGAACCAATGCCTCCATACTTTCCGGTAGTCATAAATTTTAAGTCGCTCATATCTTCCTCAGGGAAATAGTTGGTATATGGGTCTAACTTCATCAACATAGCATCTATTCCCTCTCGAATAACTTCATCGGGGTTAATCGTGTCTACATAAAACATCTCCACCTCTTTGTATATGGAGTTGAAAATATCGAGATTCTTTGCTATCCTGAAATTGCGATTATCGCCTTTAAAACTAAAGAAAGTTATCCCCACTAAGATAATGCTTGCAATGAGAATACTCTTTTTATTTAGAAACTTCTTCATAATTCTATTGTTGAATAAGTCGTAAAAGTAACTGATTTAGTGTTATTCCGAAAGAAGTGCGCTGATATTTAACTTAATTTCGTTCCATTGCTTCTTTGGCATTGTAGTTCCTACTACTTGTATAACATTTCCGGACAATAATGAACCTATCGCAGCACATTTTTCAAGCGAATAGCCACAAGTTAAACCATATAAGAACCCTGCCGCAAAATAATCACCTGCTCCGGTAGTATCTATCACCTTCTTTATTGGTAAAGCCAAAACGCGTACTTCCTCTGTCCCTTTTTTTATAAACGAACCTTTCGCTCCTACTTTTACAATAGCGATACTACACATTTGAGCCATCTCGTTTAATGCCTCTTCGGGTTCTTTCCCGGTAAAAGCCTTTGCTTCTTCTTCATTAGCAAACACAATATCTACATACTTTTGTATAAGCATGGTGAAGAACTCAAGGTCGTTTTCTACAATGTTGTAACTTGCCATATCTAAGCAGATGCGCAATTCTGCTTCTTTAGCTAATTCTATGGCACGCAAAATCATCTCATGGTCTTGCACCAAATATCCCTCTATGAAAAGGTAGGTATAACCATCGAACATATCCAAAGTTAAATCGCTAGCTGTCAACGATGAAGCAGCCCCTAAATACGTTCCAAACGTACGTTCTCCATCAGGAGAAATAAAGGTAGAAGCTACCCCGGAAGGTAAGTCGCAGACTAAAAGTTTCTCGTCAATTCCGTTCTTAACACAATTATTCTTAAAGAACTTGCCGTACTCATCATCGCCTATTTTACCGATAAATCCCGTTTTAGCACCTAGGCAAGACAATCCCAATATAGCATTCCCGGCAGAACCACCGGTAGCTTGATGCGTCTTTATCGTTGCGAATTTCTCATTAATCTGTTTCAACTTAGCCTCATCGATAAGTTGCATACTTCCCTTTGGAAGTTCCATTTCTTGGAGTGTTGTGTCGTCTTCTAATGTAGCAAGTACATCTACTAGGGCATTACCCAATCCTATTATTTTGTCCATTCTAAAATATTTTCTGCAAAGATATTGCATATTTCAATAATTCCTATTACTTTTGCAACGCATTTCAGAAAAGCAACATTCTTCGATAGCTCAGTTGGTTAGAGCATCTGACTGTTAATCAGAGGGTCGTAGGTTCAAGTCCTACTCGAAGAGCTTAAGGTTTTTTAAATGCAACATTCTTCGATAGCTCAGTTGGTTAGAGCATCTGACTGTTAATCAGAGGGTCGTAGGTTCAAGTCCTACTCGAAGAGCTTAAGGTTTTTTAAATGCAACATTCTTCGATAGCTCAGTTGGTTAGAGCATCTGACTGTTAATCAGAGGGTCGTAGGTTCAAGTCCTACTCGA
>JAVVPX010000045.1:0-18755 GCA_036655555.1 Bacteroidaceae bacterium
ACAATAATAAACACGCATTTTAGCCTAAATACGATTGATTTAATAAATAAGCAGCAGCATTAAACGACAAATACGCTTCCATATCACAATGTGAGGCTTATACAAATAACAGATTGCCTATTTTGGAATGAAGATGCAATGGTATATTTGCAAAAAGGTAACATTGGTTATTGGACTAAAGGGGCTAAAGATGTGATTACTTTTTATTTTTTCTTAAAGTAGGTCGTAATTTTGTGTTTCTCCCTACAAAAATAGTTTTTGTTTTTCGTCAAATAACAAAAACTGTTATTTTTTACAAAAAAGACAAGAAAGGATACAACTCGTTCTTCTAACATTTTTTCGTTATTCATTTTTTTTCGTACCTTAGCCGACAAATAAAACAAATCATCATTTTATCCATTTTTCTTATGCTTGCAACCAACAAAAGAAGATTATCTATCATTATACCTGCGTATAATGAAGAGAAAACAATTGTGGAAATATTGGATAAAGTGCTGGCAGTACAACTGCCCGAGAATATTGATAAAGAGATTATTATCGTTAATGATTGTTCGCACGATGAAAGCGAGAAACGCATCAAACAATATATCGAAAGTCATCCGAAAGAGACGATAAAATACACTTCTCATACTCGCAATCAAGGCAAAGGGATGGCTATCAGAACAGGAATAAAAGAAGTATCGGGCAATTGGGTAATTATTCAAGACGCCGATATGGAATATGATCCACAAGACTATTTAGTGCTGCTACCTCATCTTTTGTCGGGAGAATGCAAGGTTATCTACGGTTCACGCTTTCTGAATAGACAAAATGTGCATTCTTACCAAAGTTTCTATTGGGGAGGACGATTCGTTTCTTTGGTCACCAACTTGCTCTATGGGCAACATTTGACGGACGAGCCTACTTGCTATAAAATGTTTGATACCGAATTGCTTAAATCTATTCCTTTGGAATGTACCGGGTTTGAGTTTTGCCCCGAAGTAACCGCCAAGATAGCTCGTAAAGGGTACAAGATTAAAGAAATCGCTATCCGCTACTATCCCCGTTCTATCGAAGAAGGAAAAAAGATTAAGTGGTACGATGGTGTAGAAGCTATTTGGACTCTGCTCAAATATCGTTTGCACAAATAGAAAAGACATAAACAAGACACAAAGACATGAAGGTAGAACAAGTTTATAAAAAGCCGGACAAACAACAATATTCATCTTCGGAATACTTCCGATGGATTCTAAAAAATGGCATATTGGCATTGATTGCTTACTTCTTGGTTTTCAAACTTATCGACATACAGCCGGGGTATAATTGGATTTATAATGGCCTACTCAAAGGAAATATGGAGATAATTAAGGAATATCCTAACATAACAGACGACCAAAAATGGGAATATAAGCTAGGTTCAACTTATACCTACCTACGCTTTTTAAAAGAAAACACACCTCCCGATGCCATCATTCTTTATCCCGACGCAAACGCCTTTTTCCCTAAAGATAAAGAGAAGATGTTTACGGGCGAACCATATAACAAAATGTTAGCATTGAGATTCTTATATCCTCGTAAGCTAGTTATCCCCTCCGAAATAGGGAAAAGCCATTATGCCACCAAAGCCACTCACGTAGCTATCGTCAATGGTTTTGGTTACGACAAGCTAAACTATCAACCCGAACATAAGATTGAGCACGGAGTGCTACCTATTAATCCAAAGAACTAACTGCCATGTTACTATATACAGGTCTTATACTCACAGCTCTGCTCGGCTACTCGCTGCTGAACCTTATCTCACGAAAGTTTTCGTGGGTAGAAAAATTAGGATTATCGTTTCTGTTAGGCATTGCCCTGCAAACTCTTCTTATGCTAATTATGGATGCCATATACATTCCATTGACAGCCACAAGTACGATGATTGGCGAAGTTGCCCTACTGTTATTACTTAATATACCTACCCTACTCCATTCAAAAGAAATCATTGCCGAGATAAAGAAACCCAGTTCCGGGTGCTGCAAGCCATCTTCTTTTAATTTAGTTTGGTTGCTATTTGTGGGATTAACGGTTTATTTTGAATACATGAACTTCTCTAAATGTTTATATTTCCCCGCATTCGACCGCGACAGTCTTGCCGGCTTCGAAACTATCGGCTACATCGTTGCTCAAGAGCATACCTTACGAGGACTTAGTTTGTTCCAAGGCGATTATATGCCCGGCGTTCACGGTCCGGGAAGTTATATAACCTATGCTCCAATGGTTCAACTTAGTTACGCCTATGTTTATTTGCTTGGTGCTACTACTTCTAAGCTTATACCGGGTTTAATCTACCTCTTTTTCTTGATTACTTTTTACGGTTGCACCAGCAGAATAGCGGGCAAGATGGGTGCGGCAATCATTACTTTCTTTGTGCTAATAACCCCCGAAATGATGTCCTTCTCTTCCCTTTCAATGACCAACGTAATCCATGCCGTATATGCCTCTTTAGGAGTTATCTACCTCACTCTTTGGCTAAAAGAAAGAGAACAAAAAGATTTATGGTTGGGTTCAGCCTTATTAGGAGCAAATATGTGGTGTCGTACCGAAGGAATTGTTTTTATCGGTGCGGTACTTTGCGTGATGTTAGTGGATGCCATTAGGAAGAAACAATATAAGAGCTTGATTATATGCACTGCAATAAGTCTTCTTCCGGCTTTACTTTGGGTAATCTTTATGAAAATATACGGATTGTATGCCGAAGGTATTGCCATCATCACTCCTTTTTACGATAGCGAAAAAATAAATATTATCTGGACTTATATGAAAGATCATTGGACAAACACCACGTTCTATGGTTGGAGTTTTGTGGCATTTGCACTCTCTCTATTAGTCAACGCATGGTTCTTAATTAAAAAGAGAGACAATAGTCCTCTTTTGATTATCATCTTGTTGGCATCGGTCTTTTATATGATAGTGCTCTATCAAATAGATTACAAATGGGACAGCATTCAAAATGTGCTTGCCTATTCAGCTAAACGTTTTATGTTTTGCTTCATTCCCTTGCTTTGGTATTTTGTGGCAACCAACCAAACAAGCGTCTATCTCTTCAAGAGATTAGAAAAATATCTTGCCATTTAACTAACACTAATGTGTTTATATGGATATACATTCTGATTTAAAGAATTTATCTCAATTCTTATCTGAGTACTCCACCAGTCTAATGGCTGTGGGAGTGCAAACGTCGCGTATTGTTCGCAACACCTCACGCATAGCCGAATCGTTCGGTTTCTATGTAGACATGACCATCTTTCAAAAGACGATTATCATGACCCTACGAGATGCCGATAACTCACATTCGTATAGTACCGTAAACAAAATAAAGCCCTACGGACTGAATTTTGCAATCAATTCGAATCTCAGTACATTGAGTTGGCAAGCAGCAGATGAGCATCTGTCTTTAGAAGAACTCGAAAAAAGATTTCAAGCCATCGTCACCAAACCGCGAGAAAGCAAATGGTTGGTATTAATATTGGTAGCTTTTGCCAACGCCTCCTTTTGTCGTTTATTTCAAGGGGATTTCATTTCTATGGGAATTGTATTTGTTGCCACGCTGATTGGCTTCTATATTCGTCAATTACTCCTAAGTAGAGATTGGAATCACCTAGCCGTATTTATTATTTCCTCATTCACTGCTTCGATGATAGGTAGCACAGGTTATTTAATGCATTGGGGAAATACTCCAAGCATGGCTTTGGGTACAAGCATACTCTATCTTATTCCCGGCGTGCCACTTATTAACTCCATTATGGACATTATCGACGGACACGTATTGGCAGGAATTTCGCGCTTTATCAATGCTTGTTTGCTAATTATTTGCATTTCGATAGGTTTATCTATTACCCTCTTACTTACTAAAATCAGCACCTTATGATAAACTTTGATTTTTTCGAAGCGATTGTTTTCGATGGATTATTTGCCGCGGTGGCTGCCGTTGGATTCGCTATTATCTCCAATCCTCCCCGTAAAGCACTCGCCATCGCTGCTCTTTTGGCAGCAATAGGACACGGATTACGTTTCTATTTGATGCACTCCGATGTTTTTATGATGGAGATTGCCACTGCTTCCTTCTTTGCAGCATTCGCAATCGGACTGTTAGCTATACCATTCGCAAAGTTCATTCATTGTCCGGCGGAAGTCTTTTCTTTTCCGTCTTTGCTTCCTATGATACCGGGAATGTTCGCTTACAAAACCATATTGGCATTAACAAAATTTCTCCAAAGTTCCAATTATACTGAATCTTTGGAGTATATGGTACAATTCTTCCATAATGGCATCACTACGGTATTTGTACTTTTTGCATTAGTAGTAGGTGCCGCAGTGCCCGTCTTCATTTTTCATAGACAGTCGTTTACCGTGACACGCTTACTGCTTAGAGCGGATATTCGTCGAAAGCGTAAAGCGTAGTAGACAAGTATCTCTCGCCCGTATCAGGCAATAGAACTACAATGTTCTTACCTGCATTTTCGGGACGTTGAGCAAGTTGAACAGCCGCATAGGCTGCTGCTCCCGAAGAGATGCCTACTAGTAAACCTTCTGTTTGGGCAAGTTCACGACTTGTTCGCATTGCGTCATCGTTGCTCACCGGCAAAATTTCGTCTATCACCTTAGCATCATAATTAGCAGGGATAAAACCGGCTCCAATACCTTGTATTTTATGAGGTCCGGGCTTCCCGCCCGATAACACGGACGAATCTTTAGGTTCTACGGCTACTATCTTTACATTCGTATTATGAGATTTCAACGCACGCCCAACACCTGTTACTGTTCCTCCCGTGCCTACTCCCGCAACAAAGATAGCTACTTTTCCGTCCGTATCTCTCCAAATTTCTTCACCGGTAGTGCGTTTGTGTACTTCTCCGTTTGCCAAGTTATTGAATTGTTGCAAAATTACTGCATTAGGCGTACTTTCTCTTAACTGCTCCGCCTTTTCTATTGCTCCTTTCATTCCTTCTGCTCCGGGAGTTAACACGATGGTTGCTCCTAACGCTTTAAGCAAATTTCGTCGTTCGATGCTCATTGTTTCGGGCATCGTCAGAATGAGTTGGTAATGCTTCACGGTAGAAACAAACGCTAATCCTACACCTGTGTTACCACTAGTAGGCTCAATAATCACGCTTCCCTCCTTTAATAATCCTTTTTGTTCGGCATCCTCAATCATGGCAAAAGCGACCCTGTCTTTTACGCTTCCTGCGGGATTAAAATATTCTAACTTGGCAATAATCTTTGCCTTTACACCTTGCTTTTTATTAAATTGGGTAAGTTCCAACAAAGGAGTATTCCCAATCAAATCGGTTAATTGTTTTGCTATCTTCACCATATATATATAAGTTTACGCTATGGTTTATGTTCTTACATTTCTTTCTTAAGCGTATAAGATTCGGCTAGTTCTCCGGTAACTTCTTCTTTATCCGCATTCAACATTTTCAAATTATTCTCTCCTACTTTGTAGTATTTAGTTTCCCCATCATCTGTTGTTGCAGTGATAATATTGTCGATGATAGCATAAGTTCCTTTTTCGTCCAACGTAGTCTTACGGTCGATATACACAGATTGAAGAGTAAAAGAATTATCTTTATTCAACGTAAGAGTTGTTTCTATTCCCGGACAATCAGCAGCAGGAAGCGTACCCTTATAAGTACCTTGATAGTCTAAAGAGTTCTCAGCATTATGCATATCAACCACTTCCGTACTATCTACATTTGAGCTATTGTTGCTTTTAGAATTGTGTCCACAAGCAGAAATAAGGGCACATAAGCATACCAAAACAATAATCTTCTTCATAATTATTTTATTTTTTCGATGTTAAACAGTTAAATTCAGCCAAATATATACATTCTATTTTATCCTACAACCTTGAAACGAGCATACTTTAACAACAATTGCTTTTCGCCTGCGTTACGAAAACGAACGGTAGCCTTACAATTGTCGCCGACTCCCTCTACGCGAATAATTTCTCCTTGTCCAAAACGTTCGTGTTCTATCTGTTGTCCAACCGTTACACTCTGCATTGTTTGCGATGAAGCAGTAGAGGAAACAATATTGGTGCTAGGTTGAATTTTAGTAAGCGTACGTGCAAATGTAGTGCGCATCTTAGGTTGCTCTCTAACAGTTTCTTTTTCCATCTTTCGGTTTGTGCGCTCCTCTTCTTGTGGAAGACAGAGATAGCGTTCGTCTATATCACGCAAGAAACGGCTAGGATTGCTAAACTCCATCTTTCCGTAGCGGAAACGACTCTTAGAGAACGAAAGAAAGCAACGCGTTTCGGCTCTAGTAAGGGCAACATAAAATAAACGTCGCTCTTCTTCGAGTTCTCTGTTGGAATTCATTGCCATACCCGATGGGAATAAGTTTTCTTCCAAACCTACCACAAACACATTCTTAAATTCCAATCCCTTAGCGGAATGGATGGTCATAAGAGTTATCTTTTCGGCAGTGGTATCGGTATCTCTATCTTGGTCGGATAGTAGAGAGACTTCGGACAGAAAGTCCGCAATAGACAAATTAGTATCACCCTCTTCTTGACGGTTGGCACAGAAATCGTGTATTCCGTTGATAAGTTCTTCTACATTCTCTTGTCGGCTCAAGTTCTCAGGGCTTTTATCTTGGTAAATATCGGAAATGATGCCGGTCTGCTTTACAATAGCTAATCCCAATTCATAAGCTGTCTTTTGCTCAACATCCTGCATAAATGTTTCCATCAACGCACGAAAATTTTGAAGTTTGGCGAATGTGCCTTTATTAATACTTTGCTCCATCGTAGAAGGTTCGGTAATGACTGTCCACAAACTAATTTCGTTCGTTGCCGCCGCCTCAACAATTTTACTCACGGTTGTTTCGCCAATGCCCCGTGCCGGATAGTTTATGATTCGTTTAAAAGCTTCTTCATCGTTAGGATTAATAACCAATCGAAAATAAGCAATCACATCCTTTATCTCTTTACGCTGATAAAAAGATAATCCACCATATATTTTGTAAGGCAAACTTCTCTTTCGGAGTGCTTCTTCAAAAATACGTGACTGCGCATTAGTGCGATACAGAATTGCAAAATCATTGAATCCATCGTCTACCCGTTTGTGAAGGTCTACAATTTTATTTGCTACTATCTCACCTTCCTCCACGTCGGAATAAGCATTATATATTTCGATAGGTTCACCGGTTGCTTTCTCCGAAAACACTTCTTTATGTATCTGTTGGCGGTTCTTATCTATTAAACTATTAGCGGCACACACAATCGTTTTGGTAGAACGATAGTTTTGTTCCAACTTAAACACCTTAGCGTTTTTATAAAGTTGAGTAAACTTTAGAATATTATCAATGTTCGCTCCTCTGAAAGAATAAATACTCTGTGCATCGTCGCCCACCACGCATACTCTTTGCCTCTCTTGAGTAAGTTGCAATACAATGCAGTGTTGAGCAAAGTTAGTATCTTGATATTCATCGACTAACACGAACTTAAACTGCTCGGTATATTTGCGAAGAATCTCGGGATGTTCATTAAAGAGTCGATAAGTATAGAACAGCAAATCATCGAAATCCATAGCTCCGGCTTGCTTGCACCGATTCCAATATCGGCTGTATATATCGCGTACAGCAGGTATCTTTGCATTGCAATCATGTTCGTGCATTTCTCTATTCTGTCCGTAAACATCGGGCGATATCAATAAATTTTTAGCGTTCGAGATGCGCGCTTGCACGGTGCCCGGCTTGTATGTTTTATCGTCCAACTGCATCTCTTTAATGATAGCTCTCACCAAACTCTTTGAATCGGCTGAGTCGTAAATAGTAAAGTTGGAAGTAAATCCAATAGCAGCAGCTTCGGTACGCAATATGCGTGAAAATACGGAATGGAAAGTTCCCATCCATAAACGGCGTGCCTGCTCCTCGCCTACTTGAAGAGCAATGCGTTCTTTCATCTCTCTAGCTGCCTTGTTGGTAAATGTTAGCGCAAGGATAGACCAAGGCGCATATCCCGATTCTAAAAGATTAGCAATCTTATAAGTAAGCACTCTCGTCTTTCCCGAACCTGCTCCGGCTATAACCAACGAAGCCCCCTCGTTATAAAGCACTGCTTCCCGTTGGCTCTCGTTCAGTTCATCTATGTAGTTGATTGACATAATACGTGTCAAGTAAAGTCTTTATTTCTATTTCTTTGGCGCAGCCTTACGACCTCCACCTTTATACGGTCTTTTAGCTCCACCTCCGCCATTTAGCTTTGGTTTATATTCAGGAGCTTCACCTAAATCTTGAGGAACCGGTATCTTATATATATCTTTATCTAAGAACTTTTCGATCGTTTTGAATTGTGTCTGTTCTTTTTCGCTTACAAAAGTGATAGCAACACCATCATTATTAGCTCTAGCCGTACGACCGATACGATGAACGTAATCTTCGCTATCGTGAGGCACATCGTAGTTGATAACCAAACGGATGTCGTCGATATCTATTCCTCTTGATACAATGTCGGTTGCCACTAAAATATTGATGCGTCCGTTTTTAAATTCGTGCATAATAAACTCACGTTGCGCTTGTTCTAGATCGGAGTGCATTTCGCCCACATTCAGTTTTAAACGCTTCAATGCTTGTGTCACCTCTTTTACTTTTATTTTGGACGAGGCAAAGATAAGTACTCTCTCGGGCACCTCATCGATAAATAGCTTTTGAGTAATACCCAATTTCTGATTTTCATAACAGACGTATGCTGCTTGAAGAATTTTTTCTGCCGGCTTAGACACTGCTAATTTCACTTCCACAGGATTGTGAAGTATGGTCTTTGCCAATTGCTGAATCTTGCCGGGCATTGTAGCCGAGAACATAATGGTTTGGCGTTCCTTTGGCAAATATTTCACTATCTGCATGATGTCGTCCGAAAAGCCCATATCGAGCATACGGTCAGCCTCATCAAGGATAAAGAAAGATACTTTAGATAAATCTACATAACCTAAGCTCAAATGGCTAAGCAAGCGTCCCGGAGTAGCAATTACTACATCAGCGCCTAATGTTAAGCCACGTTTTTGCTGTTCAAAGAGTGCTCCATCATTTCCGCCATATACAGCAACACTAGAGACTGGCATGAAATAAGAAAAGCCCTCCATCTGTTGGTCTATCTGTTGCGCAAGTTCGCGTGTAGGCGACATGATAATACAATTAATAGCCTCATCCGGATGCTCACCTTTGCATAATTGATTTAAAACAGGAAGCAAATAAGCCGCAGTTTTACCGGTGCCTGTTTGTGCTACACCTATTAAATCCTTACCTTCAAGTATAACGGGGATAGTATGCTCTTGTACCGGAGTACATTCTTCAAAGTTCATGGCATCAAGTGCCTGCAACACACAATCATCTAATTCTAGTTCAGAAAACTTCATTCTTATATATTTGTTGACAAAGATAATTATTTAATAATGGATTACACTGCTTATATCTTATAATTTCCCTCTTTCTTCCAAATAAGAATCTTTGAAACCTAGGAAATAAAGCACTCCATCCAACCCAATCGTATTAATAGATTGTTTAGCATTTGCCACCACTTTGGGTTTAGCATGGAACGCGATGCCCAATCCTGCTTCTCCAAGCATCGGAAGGTCGTTTGCTCCATCGCCTACCGCAATGGTTTGGGCAATATCTACGTTTTCTACTTGAGCAATAAGTTTTAATAGTTCAGCCTTTCGCTTACCATCTACTACGTCGCCTAGATACTTTCCGGTTAGCTTGCCGTCCACTATTTCCAACTCATTGGCATATACATAGTCAATACCATATTTCTGTTTCAAGTAGTTACCGAAATAAGTAAATCCTCCCGAAAGAATGGCAATCTTATAACCGTATCTCTTCAACACAAACATCAAACGGTCTACTCCTTCGGTGATAGGCAAGTTCTCCGCAATCTCTTTCATTACCGATTCATCCAAACCTTTGAGAAGAGCTACCCGTTTGCTAAAGCTTTCGGTAAAATCTATTTCGCCACGCATAGCACTTTCCGTGATGGCTTTTACTTGATCGCCCACGCCGGCTCGCATAGCCAACTCATCAATAACTTCTGTTTCGATGAGAGTTGAATCCATATCGAAACAAACCAAACGACGCATCCGACGATACATATTGTCTAATTGGAATGAATAGTCCATCTCTAAATCTCCGGAGAGTTTGAGCAGTTGTGTTTGCATTTCTATACGGTCTCTAGGGGTTCCACGTACCGAAAGTTCGATACAAGCACGAATATTGGCTTTATGTTCATCGAGAGGGATACGCCCGGTCAATCGTTTGATAGCATCAATATTCATTCCTTGATCTGCTACAATACGAGTAACAGCCGATATCTGCATAGCAGAAAGTTTTCGTCCTAGCAAAGTAAGAATATATCTATTCTTGCCTTGCATATTCACCCACTCTTCATATTCCTTTACCGATATGGGAAAGAAACGTAATGTAATTCCCAAAGAAGAGGCTTTAAAAAGCAAGTCTTTCATGATAAACCCGGAATGTTGTTCTTCTGTTTTAAAGAGAATACCCAACGATAAGGTATTATGTATATCGGCTTGACCAATATCAAGAATAGTTACATCATACTTAGAAAGTATCTCGGTAATAGACGCAGTCAAACCGGGACGATCTTCGCCGGTAATGCGTATTAATATTAATTCTGTTGCTGGATAGTCCATTCTAATTCTTTTATGCAAGTTCACGTTGACGACAGAAACAACCGGGAAAGAGATGATCTACCTCAGGCAAAGCTACTCTAAAGATTCCATAAACAGCAGAACCGGAACCGGTCATCGAAGCATACACAGCTCCTAAATCATATATTTTATCTTTCACGGCACTAATCTCTGGATGCTCTATTACCGCGCCTGCTTCGAAATCGTTTATCATACAATCTTTCCATGTTTCTATGGGTTGACAAACTATCTCTTTCAACGATATTTTAGGTTTTTGTGGTGTTATCGTTGCAAAGGCATTACGAGTGGAAACACTTATATCGGGTTTTATCAATAATAGGAAGTATCCCTTTAATGATAAATTGATTGGTTCAAATACATTACCCACTCCGGTAGCAAACACAGGTTTATTCTGAATAAAAAAAGCGCAATCAGCACCCAGCTTACCGGCATATTCTTCCATCAAAGCTGTTGAAATATTAAGTTTGTACTTATCGTTAAGTAACTTAATCATATAAGCAGCGTCGGCAGAGCCACCTCCCAATCCGGCTTCCATAGGTATATGCTTATACATATATATATTAATGGGAGGTATATCGTAATGAGATTTCAACAAACGATAAGCTTTCACTACCAAATTATCTTCCCACTCACCGTTTATTGGTGTGCCGGTAAGAAACAGTTCATACTCTTTGTCAAGTTTCTCTCTTGTAGTTACTTCCAAAGCATCTTGGAGAGGAATAGGATAAAAAACGGTTTCTAAATTATGGTAACCATCCGGACGTGTCTCCGTAATATTCAGTCCTAAATTGATTTTTGAATTAGGGAATGTTATCATTGCTATTCTTTTATTTGTTGTCAAATATAAAACAAAAAACGATAGATAGTATTGAAAGAGAAGAAAAGATATTCTTCCTCTACTTCTTCAATTCAAATCCAATCAATATACCATCATAGCCGGCAGCTATTTTGTCTACTGCTCCCATTGTAGTACTTTTAGAAAGTTTTGCAACCGTAGAAAGTAGTTTAAGTAGTTTGTCCGCATTGAATAAAAGACAAATATGACCATTATTTTGAGTTACTTTGGCTTCGAGTGTTTTTAACTTTAATAGTTTTCCATAATTCAAAGTGAGAGTTTTGGTCTTTTCATTAAACGAATAAGTTCCACTGAGTGGTTTTCCTTTCGATAGTTCATTGGTAAAAATGCTATCGGACTTGAAATCATAACCAAAGTTACCTACTTTAATGCCGGCTTTAGCACATAAGTTATCAAGTTTATTTTCTAATTGAGATGAAATCATACTTCCTCCCACGCCTTTAACTATATTATCAGTCTTCAATTCACAAGCAGACTTAACAAAAGTCCAATTTCCTTGTAACTTCTGAGCGGTAAGCTCACCGGTTCCGGCAACAGCAGAAACTGCTTTCTCTATATTCGAAGGGCTGAATAAATCCTTTAACGATTGGCAATACAAAGTGTTGGAAGTTAATAACAAACAAATAATTGCAATCAAAAAGTTCTTCTGTTTCATTATGTATAATGTTTAGTTGATGACAAAAGTACACTAACTACAAAATAAAAACAAGCAATCAATTGAAATAGTGGCTTCATCAACCGCTTATATTATTTCTTTATCAAATTTCACGGTATATCGTTTCTTAATCTTATCTTTGTCTCCCCAAAAGAGAATTAGTATGGAACCAAAGAAAAACACGAGAAGCAGTCGCCCCAAAACACAACCGGTCAATGATTATGGTCGTTTACAACCACAAGCACGAGAATTAGAAGAAGCTGTATTAGGAGCTTTGATGATAGAAAAAGATGCTTATTCGTTAGTGAGCGAAATACTCCGTCCCGAATCTTTTTATGAGCATGCACATCAACTTATTTATTCGGCTATCACCGATTTAGCTGTTCGCCAAGAACCGGTAGATATATTAACTGTTACCGACCAACTAGTAAAACGAGGAGAACTCGAAGAAGTAGGAGGACCTTTCTACATTACTCAATTGAGTGGTAAAGTAGCCTCATCGGCACATATAGAATACCATGCTCGTATCATAGCACAAAAGTATTTGGCACGCGAACTAATTTCTTTTACCAGTGAAATACAAACAAAATCGTTCGACCAAACATTAGATGTCGATGATTTGATGCAAGAAGCTGAAGGAAAACTCTTCGAGATATCTCAAAGAAATCTAAAGAAAGATTATACACAAATAAATCCCGTTATCTCCGAAGCATACGACTTGCTACAGAAAGCATCGCAACGGTCTGATGGCTTAAGTGGACTCGAAAGTGGTTTCCATGCTTTAGACAGAATGACAGCAGGATGGCAAAACTCCGACTTGGTGATTATAGCTGCTCGTCCGGCAATGGGTAAAACAGCTTTTGTTCTTTCTATGGCAAAAAACATAGCCGTCAATTCCAAACACCCGGTTGCTTTATTTTCTCTTGAAATGAGTAATGTACAATTAGTCAATCGTCTGATTGTAAATGTTTGTGAGATTCCCGGAGAAAAGATAAAGAGCGGTCAACTTGCGCCCTACGAGTGGGGACAACTAGATTATAAGATTAAAGACCTCTACGATGCTCCATTATATGTAGACGACACTCCTTCGCTTTCTGTTTTTGAACTTCGTACCAAAGCAAGAAGACTTGTGCGTGAGCATGAAGTAAAGATTATCATTATTGACTACCTTCAGTTGATGAATGCTAGTGGTATGGCCTTCGGCAGCAGACAAGAAGAAGTAAGTACCATTTCTCGTTCACTCAAAGGCTTAGCAAAAGAATTAAACATCCCTATTATTGCCTTATCACAGTTGAATCGTGGAGTAGAAAGTAGAGAGGGCATCGAAGGTAAACGTCCTCAATTGAGCGACCTTCGTGAATCGGGTGCCATTGAGCAAGATGCCGACATGGTTTGTTTTATTCACCGTCCGGAATATTATAAAATCTATGAAGACGAAAAGGGTAAAGATCTTAGAGGAATGGCTGAAATCATTATCGCCAAGCATCGTAATGGTGCCACGGGAGACGTATTACTCCGATTCAAAGCTGAATTTGCCCGTTTCCAAAACCCTGACGATGAGATAATAGTGCCTTTACCGGAAGAAGGAAGAGTAAGAGAATCTCGAATGAATACAAGTGGAGGCAGCAATGTCCCCCCTCCTCCTATAGAATATCCATCACAAGACAATCCCTTCAATAATACGGATACTAACGGACCTCTACCATTCTAGTAATATATTTAAGTACAAAAAAATCCCCTCCTTAAAAAAGAGGGGATTAATATTATTACAAAGAAATAATTAAGCGGAATTATTCAGCTACGGGAGCAGCTGTTTCTTCTGCAGGAGCTTCTGTTGCAGCGACTTCCTCTACAGGAGCAGCAACTTCTTCTACTACGGGAGCTTTAGCAGCTTCTTCAGCAGCTTTCTTCTCTGCTAACTTCTTACCCATTTCTTCATTTACTTTCTTTTCTGCTTCTAAGCGAGCTTTTTCGTCAGCCTTTTTATCAGCGTCTTGTTTTGCTTTTAATGTAGCCAAACCTGATTGTTTGTTGTTCTTCCAAGCTTCAAACTTAGCATCAGCTTCTGCCTCACCAAATGCGCCCTTAGTTACACCACCAAGTAGATGTTTCTTCATATACACGCCTTCACCAGAAAGAATGTTACGAACTGTATCTGTTGGTTCTGCTCCTGTAAGAACCCAATGTAAAGCACGTTCGAAATTCAAATCTACTGTTGCAGGATTGGTATTCGGATTGAATGTACCAATATTCTCAATAAATTTACCATCACGTGGTGCTCTAACGTCTGCAATTACAATCTGATAGAACGCATAACTTTTACGTCCGTGTCTTTGTAATCTAATTCTTGTTGCCATTTTTAATAAATGTTTTAATTAATGATTTGAATTAATGCTAATATCTCGTATTAGCGGCTGCAAAGATAAACCTTTTTCTTTAATCAACAGACATTCTACTATTTGTTAATTAGTTAATATTGTTTAACTAGTTTTCTAAAATCGATATTCTTACCAAATGGAACGATACTGAATTGATAGCTTATAGGTGTCTGATTTGTTTGTATTAGGTATTCATCGTGTGGAAGTGCGCCCCAGCTATTATCTCCTCCAATTCCCATCATTCTATAATCTATCATTACATCAACCAACTTTTGAACTTTCACATCATTAATATGTCGATGATGAGTATTTGCTGTAATGGGCTTATCGTTGAATATATCATCTCCACTATCAAACTCTTCCATCGGATAAGAAGAAGCATTAATTTCAAATGTCTTGTCTGCTATAAAGAGTATTCCTGCACCTGATTTATTAGCTAAGCTAAACCAACGAACGTCTGTACGATGGTTATTCTCTTGCGGACGGACATAATTTTCGCAAAGTTCATTCGTATCGAAGCTATATTCTCCATGAAAAGCTCCCGAACGACGATCGCGATAATTTTCCCATGGTCCACGTCCAAAATAAGTTAGTTTACTAAAAGTAGCAGGTAATTGCATACGAAGTCCGATGCGGGGAATCATCTGATTGCCCGCTTTATTAGCTTTAAATGTATTGTTTACTTTGATAATACCATTATTGTACACCGTATAAGTTATTTCCCACTTTCCGTCTACCTCAGGATAATCGTAGTTGCACGATACAATACTACAAGAACCTTGCTTTTGGTAAACTTTAAAATTAGTAGCTTTTATGGGTTGATAACTAAGTTCTCTCCAAACTTTGAGTTCCTTACCTAACTTTGCCCCATAATCATTATCAATAGGCGCACGCCAAAAGTTAGGATGCAGTCCTTGTTGGATATATTCCACACCTTTATATATATAAGAGGTAAGCATACCGCTTTCTTTGTTGAAGATAGCTTTAAAATTATCTCCCGACAAGATAGCTCCATTCGATGTTTCTTCTATTTTGGCAGGAGCAACTATCAGATTAGCTTGTTCCTTCTGTAAGAGGTTGATATAATGTTGATCGTGTGCAATAACATATCCTACGGGCAAGAAAGGTTCTGCTGTACGAATCTTTGCTTCAAATAAAATATGATATTCTATTGCTCCGGGTTGCGATGAAGGAAGATTTTTTAATTGAACCGTTTTCGTTTGTTGTCCGGGTAAAAGATCTAATTCAAATTTTTCAGTTGAAATCTTTTTTCCGTTAGCTGTTATCGTATAGCTAAAGTCGTATTTATTTAGGTTGGTGAAAAAGAAATCATTACGTACATCGATGGTTGCCTTATCCGCGTCGAAATTTAGGAACTTAATATTCTGATATACTTTGCGCATCTCTTCCGTTTGAGGTTTCACTGTACGGTCGGGATAAACGACTCCGTTAATACAGAAGTTTCCATCTGACGGAGTACCTATTTTACCGTAATCGCCTCCATAAGTCCAATATTTTTTCCCATTCTTATCTTTTTCCAAAAAGCCTTGATCTACCCAATCCCAAATACAACCTCCTTGCAAAAGAGGATATTTCTCTATCACATCCCAATAATCTTTGAAATTACCTAAACTATTGCCCATCGCATGAGCATATTCACACTGAATTAGCGGGCGGTCGGAAGTTGAGTCTTTGGCATACTGCTCCATCTCCTTTAGATGTGCATACATCGGACAGATAATGTCAGTGTTCCATTCGTGCCCTGCTCTTTCGTATTGTACGGGGCGCGTATCTTTACTTTTCAACCATTGGTAAGTTTTGTAGAAATTAGATCCGTTTCCTGCTTCATTACCCAATGACCAAACAATGACTGACGGATGATTTTTATCTCTTTCAAACATATTAGCAGTACGAGCTATATGTGCATTCTCGAACAAAGGATTATTACCTAGTGTACCTCCTTTGCGCAAATCATATCCCATTCCATGAGATTCTATATTTGCTTCGTCAATAACATAAATTCCGTATTCATCGCATAGTTCATAAAAACGTTCTTGCTGTGGATAGTGACAAGTACGAACCGTGTTTACATTGTATTTTTTGAACAGTTCGAAGTCTTTACGCATTAGCTCTTCGCTTACATAATGTCCTGTTATCTCATCATGCTCATGTACATTTACTCCTTTCACTAGGATAGGTTGTCCGTTCACCTTTAATTGTTTATCCTTTATCTCTACTGTACGGAAACCTATTTTACTGCTTACAGCTTCGAGCACTTTTCCTTCTTTATTTCTAAGTGTAACCACTAAAGTATATAAATTAGGAGTTTCAGCCGTCCATGCAGCTACATCTTTGAGCACATTGCGATCGAAGTTAACATTCAAATACGAAGAAGGACGAAACTTTTGGTCGCCCGAAGCTAGGCTTTTGCCCGAAGCATCAAGTATTCGATAAGAAACTACTTCACTTTGCTGAAAGTTTGTGCTATCTTCATTCACATTTAGGAGACTTACCGCAAGGTCAAATACTCCATTCGTATAATTTTTATCTAACGAAGCTCGTACATGAAAGTCTTGTATGTGGAATTTTGGTCTTGCATATACATATACTTCCCGTTCAAAACCACTCAAACGCCAAAAATCCTGACATTCTAAATAATTCGCATCCGAGAAGCGGTGTATTTGCACAGCGAGTGTGTTTTTCCCTGCCTTTGCTTTGCCGGTTATATTGAAACGAGCAGGTGTTTTTGCATCTTTACTCATGCCAATAAATTTGCCATTGAGATAAAAGAATGCTGCACCTTTTGTGCCATCCGCACTCAAATAGATTGCTTTATCATCCCAATCTTTCGGCAAACTAAATTCACGAAGATAAGTACCTGTTGGATTCCATTCTTTAGGAACTAACGGCGGATTAGGAGTTTTCCAAAAGGGTGCAATACCGGAAGGAGAAGTAAACTCATAAGTAGTATTTACGTAGATAGGAGTGCCAAAGCCTTGACGTTCCCAATTGCCCGGTACAGTAATATTATTCCACTTATCGGCATCAAAACCTACTTCCATAAAGTTGGTGGGACGCTCATTAAAGTTTTCTACATAATTAAATTTCCAAGTACCATTAAGCGAAATACGATAAGTATCCTTTTTACGATCGTTTTTGATAGCTGCATCTTCAGAGGTATATGATTGAAAAGTACTTCGTGGTGCTTCTCTAAAAATACTCGTTAAGTTTGGATTCGTAATAATAGAATATCTGTCAATTTGCGTCTGTGCCATTCCAACAAAAGGTATTAGCAACGAACAAGTTAATGCTAAAAAAGAGCTTTTCATATCAGTTTATTTTTTTAGTTTCACGTTCATACTAGATTTAACGAAATAAAGAATCAAAGCTGCATAAGCAACTAACGCTGCAACTTGCGACCAAGAATTAGCTAACCAACCTTCTTCTACTATGTTGATTCCGCCAAAACGCATGATAGCACTTACTACTCCCATCAAAGCACCACCGGCAATAAATCCGGAAGCAAGTAGAGTTCCCTTCTCGCCTCGTTCGTTATTTAGAGTTGCGTCTTTGCTACGAGAAGTTACGTACCAATTTATTGCTCCACCTACTACCAAAGGGATGTTAAGTTCAAGAGGAATAAACATACCTAAAGCAAAAGCTAGAGCAGGAACTTTAAATAAAGTAAGTATCACGGCTATAATTGCGCCTATACCATACAACAACCAAGGTGCTCCTACCCCATTCATTAATGGTTCAATTACTGCTGCCATTGCATTCGCTTGAGGAGCAGAAAGTTGTCCGCTTGTAAATCCGTAAGTCTTATTTAAAATCATAATAACACCGCCAACTGTAGCCGCCGAAACAATTGTTCCCAAGAACTTCCATGCTTCTTGTTTAGCCGGAGTGCTTCCCAACCAATAACCTATTTTAAGATCGGTGATAAAACCTCCCGCCATAGAAAGAGCGGTACAAACAACTCCTCCCATAATCAGCGCGGCAACCATTCCTTCCGGACCTTTCAATCCTACTGCCACCATCACTACCGAAGCTAGTATTAGTGTCATCAACGTCATGCCAGAGACCGGATTAGTACCTACAATAGCAATCGCATTAGCGGCTACAGTAGTAAACAAAAAAGCAATTATGGCCACCAAAAGAATAGCAATAAC
>JAVVPX010000046.1:0-18659 GCA_036655555.1 Bacteroidaceae bacterium
AAGCCTAAAAAATTGTCCCGTTGTCCCGTTGGAGTAAATATTCTCATCATTCACAAGGTGAATTTGCATCAAAAACGAATTACACTATTCAACTTCTATTGTCATTAATACGACCGTATAAAATAATATTGTTCATTTTTAAAATATTACTGAAGACTTTTGAAATAATACTGAAGATTTTTGAAATAGAAACTTTACATTTGTAGCATCAAACATCTAAAGAAAAAAGTTTATGAAAACAAAATTAACAACTTTATTATTATTCTTTGTATCAATACTCTCTCCAACAATATTGAATGCACAGGTAAAATCAGATGAGTTATCAAAAAATCGTATAAAAGTGGCTTATGGCGATGCATCGTACGTTTCTATCGCCGATGTTTTCTTCGGTTCTTTAGTCGGTGGTTCGGGAGATATTTCTACTATAGGAAACTTTTCGGTAGGATACCGTTGGTTGACAAATAATTCACGTTGGGCATTGGGAGGTGACTTTAGCTATACGGTAAGCAACGAGAAGTTTAATAATGGCGAGAAGCTTTCGTATAACTTCTTCTCCATAGTTCCAACGGCTGAATTGTATTATATAAAATCCGGAATATGTCGTCTTTACGGTACTGTAGGCGTTGGACCAATGATTTCGGATGATGGTGCTTTCGGAACTGCATTTCAAATAAACCCAATAGCACTGCGAATAGGTAACAATAAGATTGCTGGGTTTATAGAATTGGGTGTAGGATATAAAGGTATTGCCAACTTAGGAATTGAAATAGGATTCTAAAAATAGAAGATAGCTAAAAATAATGCCCTCGATACCTAATTTTAGTATCGAGGGCATCATTCAATTATAAAAGTTCGGCTAATTTCTTTTGCAAGTCCTCCCCATCAAGTCCTTTAGCGACAATAATTCCATCTTTGTCTATCAACACAGTGTAAGGAATGCTACGCACTGCATAAAGTCTTCCTCCTACATTATCCCATGCTTTAAGGTCAGACATTTGTGGCCAAGTAATCTTTAATGTTTCGATAGCCTTTTTCCATGCGTTTGCGTCCATATCGAGAGAGACTCCCACAATACCGAATCCTTTAGCTTTATAATCGGCATAAGCTTTTACTAGATTTGGCATCTCACTGCGACAAGGACCACACCAACTTGCCCAAAAGTCGAGTAAAGTATATTTGTTCTTCCCTACAAACTCCGACAGTTTAACCGTTTTCCCTTCAGGTGTTTGCATTTCGATGTCTACAAACTTTTTCCCTATTGCTGTTGTTTTTGCTTTTTCTACTTTTTCTTTAAGTTCGTTTATATTTTGATTATTATTGTATTTTGCGGGCACTTTTGCTAACAAAGGTTCTATCTCTTCGTAAGTCAAGAAATAGTTGTAGCGAGTAAGCAATTGAATACCCACCGCATTAGCCGTATTTTCTTCGATGCTTTTAGCTATAAGCTTACCCATATCTATATTTTTAGCGTCAGCTTCTGCTATTTTTGCCTCACGTTGTGCTTCGGTCAATGCAGTATCACGCAAAGATTTGTAGATGGTTTCTTGTTCTTTGTCGATAGCATCCGATTTATCTTTGAATGACTGATAAATATCATTTAAAGAAGTTCCCGACACTCTGCTAGCTTGAGATAACGCAACATTAATAGTCCCATTTTCGAGAAAGAAATCAGTCACCGCTTGGTTTTCACCTTTTACATAAGTAAGATAACGGTTTACCGCAGAATCTTGCCGTCCGGTAAAAGAGAACTTGCCATTTAAAATGATTGCGGTGTCGGTCTTTTGCAAATCCCGATCTACTAATTCTTGAATAAACACCGTGTCTCCGTCAACAGCACCTTCTACGGTACCAACTACTTTGTAAGCATTGCCTTGCGAACAGCCTGTCATCAAAATAGCGACGAAAGCAAAAGCATAAATAAACTTTTTCATACGTAATTTTATTATTATGAGTGTATAGATAAATTCATTATTAATATTGAATAATGTGAAGCGAAGATAGTGAAGTTTTCTAAATAAGCAAAATAGATTCGTAATATTATCCTTCCTCTTATTCCTTTTGCTGCTTCCTGAAATTTATTTCGTTTTTTATTCTATTGCTCTAAAATAGTAGTTTTCCCAAAAAACCTCACTACCTTTGTACCGGAAAAACTTATAAATGAAGAAAAAGACTTTTAACATACTCAAATTCTCATTAATAGTTCTCTTTATGAGCTACTATTGTGAGAGTACTCTTTTTGTTCATACACATAATTTTAGTTGGGGACAAGTAACCCACTCCCACCCTTATTTACCTAATAGTCCGCACTCGCACACTTCAGCTCAGTATCAGACTATCGAATCACTTACCAATCTGCTTTTTACTCTTGTTGCCACAGCTTTTGTATCAACACTCCTTCGTGCAATAACTCTTTGTTACGCACCTCATCTAAGAGGATTGGCAAGACATTTAATAAAATACTATTCCTTAAGAGCACCACCCTATCTATCATTTGCAAACATCGGCTGTTAAAGTCGAGACAATTTCACACCGGCAAAACTTTGTTGGTGAATTCTAACATATATAATAAAAAGCAAATGAGATATTTAATAATACCCTTTCTGGGATTGTTATTGTTATGCGGTTGCGGGAACAACACCAAAAGCAATACCGAAAATCATGAGATAACACTCTCTGATGGAGTGATTACCGTTACAAATAATGCTCCGGTTCTAAAAAAGATAAAAACAAAGACAGTAGAGATAGTACCTTACAAAGATCACTTTTCAACTTCAGGAGTTGTGAAAGCAATTCCCACATCATATGCCGAAATTGCAACTCCTTTTGCCGGACGTATTGTAAAATCGTTTATCCGTTTAGGACAAAATGTCAATATTGGAAGTCCTCTTTTTGAAATTAGTTCTCCATCCTATTTTGAAACAAGTAAGTCTTATTTCGGTGCAAAACAAGAAATGAATCAAGCTCTTAAAAATCTAAATCGCGAGAAAGATTTACTTGCCAATCGTGTTGGCGTGGCAAAAGATACGGAAGAAGCAGAAGTTAACTATCAACTTAAAAAACAAGAATACGAAAATGCTCGTTCGGCTTTGAAAGTTTTTCAGGTTAATCCTAATGACTTAAAACTTGGTGAGCCATTGGTAGTCCGTTCTCCTATTGCAGGAAAAGTGATAAACAACAAGATAGTTATTGGACAATACATAAAAGAAGATGCCCAACCGTTAGCTGTGATTGCAGACTTAAATAAGGTATGGGTGGTAGCTCACGTAAAAGAGAAAGATATTCGCCTTATCGAAAAATTACAAGAGGTTGAAATCAGCCTTTCTGCTTCTCCGAAAGATTTAATCAAAGGTAAAATATATCATATAAGCGAAATGTTGGACGAAGAAACTCGTTCTGTTGAAGTAATCATTGAATGTGATAATCGACAGGGACTTATGAAACCTTTTATGTACGGCACAGTATTTCTGACCGATACCATGAATGATGCAATACTTATTCCAACATCTGCTATTCTTCAACAAGAAGATAATTGCTATGTCCTTATAAAAGAAAGCAACAACAAATTTCGTAAAGTTTCTATTGCGGTCTCCGCTACCGATGGCGACAATTCAGTAATTACAGATGGATTAAAAGCAGGTGATGAAATTGTTACCGAAGGTGCATTCTATCTTCTAGACGCAAAGTAAGAACATGAAAAAATTGATTTATGAAGCGATCCACAGACGAGGTCTGATGGTCGTACTCTTTGTGTTATTGGGTATTGTAGGCTATTACTGTTGGACAAAATTATCGATTGATGCTTATCCCGACATTGCTGATGTCACCGTTCAAGTTGTTACACAAGTACCCGGTTTAGCTGCTGAGGAGATTGAACAGCAAATAAGTATTCCTGTTGAGAAGGCCATGAATGGAATGCCTTCCCTTAAAGTAATGCGTAGTAAAAATACTTTTGGACTTTCAACCGTTATTTTAGTTTTTGATGATGGCGTGGACGATTATTGGGCACGTCAAAGAGTTCAAGAAAGGATTTCAGATATTGAACTGCCTTATGGAGCAACACCCGGGCTTAATCCTTTGACTTCACCTACCGGCGAAATATTCCGTTATGTGATTGAAAGTAACAATCACGATCTACGTGAGATTACCGACCTACATAAATGGATAATTATACCACGTCTAAAGCAAGTTACAGGAGTTGCTGACGTAAGTAATTACGGTGGAATTACTACTCAATTTCAGATAGAAATCGACCCTGATAAAATGGAGCAATACCATATTTCATTAGCAGAAATCACCGAAAAGGTCGAAAAAAACAACCTTTCGGCAGGTGGAAGTATGCTTTCACACGGTGATTTAAGCTATGTTATTCGTGGTATTGGACTTGTTAAAGGACTCGAAGACCTTGGAAACATTGTAGTAAAGACCGAAAACGGTGTACCCATTTACCTCAACGACATCGGAATATTGAAACACGGAACGTTGGAACGAAAAGGAATATTAGGCTATACCGACTCCGAAAGAGATTATTCAGACGGTGTAGAAGGAATAGTGCAAATGCTTCGTCATCAAAATCCATCAGAAGTATTAGAAAATGTGAAGAGTGCGGTAGACGAACTTAATAATGAAATACTACCTAAAGGCGTTTCTATTCATCCTTTCATGGATCGTACAGAGCTCGTGAATACAACATTACATACGGTTTCTCGTACACTTTTCGAGGGCATGGTACTAGTACTGTTGGTCTTGATTCTCTTTTTAGGCAGTTGGCGTGGAGCAGTTCTTGTGGTGGTAACCATTCCATTCTCGTTGCTTATTGCCTTTATACTAATGAAGATAACTGATATCCCTGCAAATTTACTTTCGCTTGGAGCTATCGATTTCGGTATCATCGTTGATGGAGCGATTGTGATGATGGAAACTATTCTTAAAAAGCGAGAAAGTTCGCCCGACGAAGAGCTTACCAAAGAGGGAGTGATTAAACGTGCATCGGAAGTAGCTAAACCTATTTTCTTTTCAACGCTAATTATTATCACCGCCTATATGCCACTATTTGCTTTTGAGCACATCGAACGTAAAATGTTTACTCCTATGGCTTATACAGTTGGTTATGCGCTGTTAGGTGCTTTGATGGTGGCTTTATTACTTATTCCGGGACTTGCTTTTATTGCTTATCGTATGCCTCGCAAAAGTTTTAAAAATCGCTGGCTTGAACGTTTGACCGATTTATACCATCGTCAAGTGACGAATATTATAGAAAAGCCACGTCGAATCTTTGCTCCATTAATTATTATTCTCGTAGGCGCAGGAATATTATCTTTTACCGTTGGCAAAGATTTCCTTCCTCCATTGGACGAAGGGTCAATTTGGATACAAGTACAGCTTCCTCCGGGTATCTCGATTGAAAAGTCAAAAGAATTGGGAGCAGAACTTAGAGCGGAGCTTAAAAAGTTTGAAGAGGTATCGTATGTGATGACTCAAGTAGGGCGTGACGACGAAGGCGCAGAAGCCTTTTCGCTCTCTCACATTGAGTGCGGTGTTGGATTAAAACCATACAATACATGGAAAAGCGGACGTACAAAAGCTGAATTAATAGAGGTTATGGACGAGAAGCTAAAGAAAATTCCGGGACTTTCCATCGGTTTTTCTCAACCTATCATTGATATGGTAATGGATCAGATTGCAGGGTCGCATAGTGATTTGGCAATTAAAATCTACGGTGAAGACCTTGTTGAAACACGACATATTGCCGAGCAGGTTGCCGCAACACTTAAAGGAATAAAAGGAGCAGAAGATGTTGCAGTTGACCAAGAACCTCCATTACCACAGCTTCAGATTATTGCCGACCGTGAACGTATTGCCCAATATGGGCTCAACGTATCTGACGTAACGGAATTGATTGAATTAGCAATAGGTGGAAAATCTATTTCTCAAATTTTTGTCGGAAGTAAGTCTTATGACGTGACTTGCCGTTACAATGAAAATCATCGTAATACTCCCGAAAGAATTGGTTCGTTGATGTTAACGACTGAAAGTGGTGTAAAAATTCCATTATCACAAGTAGCTCAAATAAAAATGACAACAGGAGCCAGCACTATTACACGAGAGATGAATCAAAGACACCTAACGGTTAAGGTTAATTTACGTGGAGTCGATTTAACTTCGTTCTTAAATGACGCAAACAAAGCCATAGATAGAGATATAAAATATGACCATGAGCAGATACATCTTAAATGGGCCGGACAGTTCGAGAATCAACATCGTGCCTACTCTCGTCTTGCTATCGTTATTCCATTGACTTTGGCTGTCATGTTGCTGTTATTAATTATAGCTACCGGTAAGTTCCGTCAAGGGGCAACCTTAATGAGCGTTGTACCATTAGCACTCTTTGGCGGAATGTTGGCTTTGAATCTACGTGGGATGACACTCAATGTATCTTCTGCCGTTGGATTTATTGCACTCTTTGGTGTAGCTATACAGAATGGCGTAATCATGATTTCACATATTAATAACTTACGAAAACGCGAGGGAGCAGATTTAAAAGTCTCCGTCATTGAGGGCACTAAACACCGTTTTCGTCCCATTTTGATGACCGCCTCAGTAGCAGTTCTCGGACTTTTGCCGGCTTCGCTCTCGACCGGTATTGGTTCTGACGTGCAACGTCCTTTGGCAACGGTTATCGTCTACGGATTACTATTTGCAACGATTATCACACTCTATATTCTTCCTGCGCTCTACTATATGGTAGAGAAACATCATTTGAAACGTAAACGAATTGATCCCATCCAATGAAAAATAAATTATTAATTATACTCGCCTTGCTCCCGCTTGTTGCAGGAGCGCAGGTCAAAAAGACAATAACATTCAGTGATTATATTGAGCAAGTACGTGAGAAAAATCTCACGTATGCAGCCGAGAAACTTAATATTCCAATTGCGGATGCAGATATTCGTTCGGCTAAAATATTTAATGACCCTTCTTTATCGTTTGAATACGCTTACAATGATGATCATCGTATGCAGATGGGACAAAGTATGTCTGCTGAATTAAGTAAAACATTCTCTCCGGGTAAACGTGGTGCTCGTATCAACCTTGCCCGTAGCGAAAAAGAAATGACAATAGCATTATTGGAAGACTTTTTCCGTAATCTTCGTGCAGATGCTGCCATTGCTTATTTCGAAGCACTGAAACAAAGTGAACTTTATGCTGTTAAGCTTGATTCTTACCACAGTATTAATGAGTTGGCAAAAGCTGATAGCACTAAATTCTTATTGGGTAAAATTACCGAAGTCGATGCTTTGCAAAGTCGCCTAGAGGCTGGCGTAATTTACAATGAGTTACTTCAGGGACAAAGTGATTTACATAACGCATACGCTGCACTCAACATTCCACTCGGACAGTTCAGTATCGACACACTCTATGTACCTGTGGGAGCACTTGAAATTACAATTCGCGATTTTACACTCGACAATTTGCTTGCGATGGCACTTAAAAACCGTTCGGACTTGGTGGCTGCACTCAAGAATATAGATGTAGCCAAGAAAGCATTGAATCTTGCCCGAAAAGAAAAATATATGGATTTTGATGTTTCGTTAGGTTATAATTATAATACTGAAGTTCGCAACGAACTTGCTCCTGCTCCAAAATTTAATGGGGCTACGATTGGAATAGCTATTCCGTTAAAATTTTCCAATTCAAACAAAGGAACTGTGCAATCGGCTTCTCTGAAAGCATCTCAAGCAGAGAATTATTTTCATCAAGCAGAATTAGAAGTGCAAACCGAAGTATTACAAAATTACAATACCTACCGCTCGCTCTGCTTACAAGTTGCACGATTTAATAACGGAATGCTAACCGAAGCTCGTGCTGTGCTTAATGGCAAAAGATATAGTTATAACCGGGGCGAAACTTCTCTGTTAGAAGTATTGAATGCTCAACGCACTTATAATGAAGTACGCGCGCTACATACAGAAACACTATTTAGTCACGCCGCCTCGCTCGTTTCGTTGGAACGAAGTACCGGAATTTGGGATGTAGACATCAATTAGAAGCAGCATAAGTACAATTATAATTGGGTAGTATATCGTAGAGATAGCTACCCAATTATTTATAATGCCCGACAATAGAATTTATTATCCTGCCAATTCTATCACTTCTAAATCTTTAAATACTCCATTGTCTATTACGAATCTTACCATTGTACGAACTTTGTGAAATCCATAAATGCCGGCAGCTCCGGGATTAATATGCAGCATCCCCAATGTTTTATCGTACTTCACTTTTAAGATGTGGGAATGTCCGCTAATGAAAAGTTTAGGAGGATGCACTAATATACTTCCTCGAATGGAAGAATCATAATTACCGGGATATCCGCCGATATGTTTCATTAATATCTCTGCTCCTTCTATCGTAAAACGATTTATTTGAGGATACACCTTACGAATATCTTGTCCGTCCACATTACCGTAGACTGCTCTAAACGGACGGAATGCTGCTAATTTCTCCGCCACTTCCATAGAACCTATATCTCCTACGTGCCATATCTCATCGCAGTTTTCGAAATACGTTAAGTACTTATCGTCCCAATGAGCGTGAGTATCTGATAATAATCCTATTCTTACCATGCTTTTAGTTGTTAACTTCGGCAAAGATATATATATTTACGCAGTATTTATAAACCTAAGTATGGAAAACGTGTATCAATACTTTAAGCGTGACATTAGTTGGCTATCTTTCAACTATCGCGTATTGTTGGAAGCAGACGATGATAATCTCCCTCTTTATGAGCGGATTAATTTTATATCTATCTACTCTTCCAACCTCGAAGAGTTCTATAAGATACGCGTTGCCGAACATAAAGCTGTGGTATCGGGTGCAAAGACTGATGAAGAATCTATCCAAGAGTCGGAAGACATTATAGAAAAGATAGCCGAAGAAGTCAACAACCAGATGGAAGAAAGAATACGAATCTACGAACACAAGATTTTGCCTGCGCTGAAAGATAATCATATCATCTTTTACCAAAGCCGGAATGTAGAAGAGTTTCATAAGGAGTTTGTACGTAACTTTTTTAAGGAAGAGATATTTCCTTATCTACAACCGGTATTGGTATCTAAGAACAAAATCATCACTTTCCTCCGCGACAATCGTCTCTACTTAGCCGTTCGCCTCTTTCGCTTAGATTATGAGGAAAGCGACAAAGACTCACGAATACAATATTTCGTAATGAAGTTACCTTATAGCAAAGTTCCGCGATTCATTCAGTTGCCGGCTCACAAAGATAATTATTATCTGATGTTTATTGAGGATATTATTAAGGCAAACTTAGATAGAATGTTTCCGGGATACGAGGTGGATTGCAGTTATTGTATTAAAATATCTCGTGACGCTGATATATTAATAGACGATGCCATGACAACGGGGGACATCGTAGAGCAAGTAAAAAAGAAAGTAAAGAAACGCAAGATAGGCGCTGTATGTCGTTTTGTGTACGACAGACAGATGCCACAGGACTTTCTTAATTTTTTAGTAGAATCTTTCAATATTAATCCCGACGAGTTGGTTCCGGGCGATAAACATCTCAATTTAGAAGACCTTTGTCACTTGCCAAACCCCAATAAATCTTTGAATATCGACCTCAAGCCTAAGCCTATGCGTTTGACGTGTTTAGACAAGAAGTCGTCTATTTATCAATATGTAAGTCACAAAGATTTGCTTATTCACTTCCCCTATCATTCTTTTGAGCACTTCATTCATTTGCTTTATGAAGCCGTGCACGACCCTTCTTGCAAAGAGATTATGATTACACAATATCGTGTTGCCGAAAACTCGGTAGTTATTAACACGCTCATAGCGGCAGCGCAGAACGGGAAGAAGGTTACTGTATTTGTGGAGTTGAAAGCACGTTTCGACGAAGAAAACAATCTTGCCACGGCAGAGATGATGCAAGAGTCGGGTATTAATATTATTTATAGTATTCCCGGACTAAAAGTGCACGCTAAGGTTGCGCTTGTTCTTCGTCAAAACAAAAATGGAGAACCCATTCGTAGCTATGCCTACATCAGTACCGGAAACTTCAACGAGAAGACTGCCAAAATATATGCCGACACCGGTCTGTTTACTTCCAACAAAACAATAGTGAACGACTTGCATACGCTTTTTCTCACCTTGGAAAAGAAGATTACCGAGCCTAAATTTAAACGCTTGCTGGTGGCTCAATTTAACTTAGTGCCTACTCTTATTCGAATGATTCATAATGAAATGCTTTTAGCTAAGAAGGGAAAGGAAGGTCGAATAATATTAAAAATGAACGCCTTGCAAGACCCAAAGATGATAGACGAACTTTATCGGGCAAGCGAAGCGGGAGTACAGATAGATTTGATAGTTCGAGGCATCTGTTGCTTAATTCCCGAACAAGAATACAGTCGGAATATTCGTATTACTCGTATTGTCGATTGTTTCTTAGAACACGCCAGAGTATGGTATTTTGGAAATAATGGCAAATCTAAAGTATTTATTGGTTCACCCGATTGGATGCGTCGTAATCTGTACAGAAGAATAGAAGCCATGACCCCTATACTCGGCGAAAGTCAGAAGCAGCAAATGATAGATATGCTCGATATTCAATTACATGATAATCAAAAAGCTTGTTGGGTAGATAGTCATTTACGTAATGTACCAAAGCATTCGTCCGATGATAAAGAAAAAAGACGTGCACAATATGATTTCAGCGAATATCTAAAAAAAATGTAACCTTTCTGTAATAAGTGCGCAACAAGATTGACATAACGATGTTGTTACTTTGCGACATCATATTAATCAATCTTGTATGGAAACGTTTTACCTAGTTATTGTTATTTTCTTATTCATTCTCGCAATCTTCGACCTTATGGTGGGAGTTAGTAACGACGCGGTCAATTTTCTTAATTCCGCAATAGGATCTAAAGCAGCTTCTTTTAAAGCTATCATCATCGTTGCCGCTATCGGAATCTTTGCCGGCGCAGCAATGTCCAATGGGATGATGGATGTTGCCCGACACGGTATTTTTCAGCCTCAACACTTCTATTTTGTTGAGATTATGTGTATTCTGCTTGCAGTAATGCTCACTGATGTGGTACTGTTGGATGTATTTAATTCTATGGGTATGCCTACTTCTACCACTGTTTCGATGGTATTCGAACTCTTAGGAGGAACTTTCGCTTTGGCACTAGTTAAGAATGCAACGGATAGCTCATTAGGCTTGGGCGACTATCTCAACACCGACAAAGCGCTCTCGGTTATTATGGCAATCTTTGTTTCGGTTGCCATTGCTTTCTTCTTTGGTATGCTCGTGCAATGGCTCGCTAGAATGATTTTTACTTTCAACTATAAACAGAAGACAAAGTACACCATTGGATTGTTTGGTGGCGTGGCAGCTACTGCCATTATTTACTTTATGCTTATCAAAGGATTAAAAGACAGCTCCTTTATGACAGTCGAAACCAACGCATGGATACAGGCTAATACATGGATGCTGATAGGAGGCTGCTTCCTCTTCTTCACTTTGTTGATGCAAATGCTACACTATCTAAAGGTGAATGTATTTAAAGTAGTAGTGATGTTGGGTACTTTTGCTCTTGCTCTTGCTTTTGCAGGCAACGACTTAGTCAACTTTATAGGAGTGCCATTAGCAGGATTCTCTTCTTATAACGAATTGATAGCACAAGGAGCATCGCCCGATACATTGCTAATGACTTCTTTGCTGGGTTCGGCATCTACGCCTTGGTACTTTTTAGTAGGCGCGGGAGTGGTAATGGTATTTGCCCTTATTACTTCTAAGAAAGCACAGAACGTGGTAAAAACTTCCGTGAACCTTTCTCGACAAGATGAGGGAGAAGAAGTATTCGGCACCACACCTATGGCACGCACGCTGGTAAGAATGAGCATGAACACTTCTAACGCAGTAATGCGCATCGTGCCTGAAAATGCAAAAAGGTGGATAGACACACGCTTCCGTAAAGATGAAGTTATCTTGGAGAACGGAGCAGCATTCGACTTGGTTAGAGCTTCGGTCAACCTCGTACTTGCCGGCTTATTGATTGCTTTAGGAACTTCAATGAAGCTTCCTCTATCGACCACTTATGTTACTTTCATGGTAGCTATGGGTTCATCTCTTGCCGACCGTGCTTGGGGAAGAGATTCAGCTGTATATCGTATCACCGGTGTACTGTCCGTTATCGGAGGTTGGTTCCTTACCGCAGGAGCAGCTTTTATTATCTGCTTCATTGTTACCCTCGTTATTTACTTCGGCGGGACAATAGCCATTATCGTACTTATCGGACTAACAGCCTTCATGCTTATTCGTAGTCAAGTGATGTATAAGAAAAGACGAAAGAAGCAAGAAAGCGACCCTGCCGTTAATCAAATAATGAAAAGTACAGATAGCGACCAAGCACTCATCTTGCTTCGTGCTCATACCGCCGAGGAACTTGCGCAAGTGCTTGAATATACAGAAGCCACTTTCGGACGAACAGTTAATTCTTTCATGGAAGAGAATCTACGCGGATTGCGTAAAGCAATGGGTGAAACTAAATTCGAGAAAAGTCAAGTAAAACAAATGAAACGTACCGGCATCGCCGCGCTCTCTCATATAGACAATACGGTGGTACACAACAAAGGTCTCTATTATTATCAAGGTTATGATTTTGCCAGCGAATTGGTTTATAGTATCGGACGCATTTGCGAGCCTTGTCTAGAGCATATCGAAAACAACTTCAGCAATTTGGAAGGAATACAGAAGCAGGAAATCACTCAACTATCCGAAGAGATAATTAGCTTTGTACACAATTGCCAAACCATTATACGAGACAACACATACGACCATTTAGAATCAAGCGTAGCAACAGCCGCAACTATCAACAGCGAATTATCGCTACTTAAATGTAACGAGTTGCAACGCATACAAAGTAAAGCAGGAAGTATCAAAGCAAGTATGATATATCTCGTTATTATACAAGAAGCGCAAAACGTTGCTAACTATACCATCAACCTACTTAAAGTAAGTAAGAAATTTCAATCGTAAACGCTGCTCAAATAATACGGATGATTTTAAAAATAATACAGAAGACTTTTGAAATATTACTGAAGACTTTTTAGAACTTCCTTACTACTTTTGTCAGCAGTCCTCGCAAGTATAAAAGCAAACGAAATCCTCCCCTATCTACTAGAGGAGGATTTCGTTTTTTATGCTCAACACGATTAATCCAATGCAAAGAGTGCTGTCTGCGTATCTTCTGAATTAGTGCCTACATAAAGTTTATAATTACCAATTTCCGTTCCCCATGTATTGTCGCCACGAGTAAACGCAAGGTCGGCAGCAGTGAGCGTAAACTTTACTTCTTTGCTCTCACCCGCTTTAATCATCACCTTACGAAAACCTTTTAACTCACGAACCGGTCGAGTAACAGATCCTACAAGGTCTTGCACATAAAGCTGAACAACTTCCTCTCCATCCATTGCTCCGGTATTAGTAACCGTAACGCTCACGGTAAGCGGCAAACTATTCGTTAGAGTTGTAGAATTAACGATGGGCTGGGAATAGCTAAAAGTAGTGTAACTCAAGCCAAACCCAAAGGGAAAGAGCGGAGTATTAGGCACATCCAGATAACGGCTTGTGTATTTTTGTTCTCCATCAATAGGTCGTCCGGTAGGCTTCATATTGTAATAAATAGGAATCTGTCCCACGTTTCGTGGGAAAGTCATAGTAAGCTTTCCGGATGGATTATAATGTCCAAAGAGAACATCAGCAATCGCATTTCCTCCTTCAGTACCGGGATACCAACACTCTATCATGGCATTAGCCAAAGGCAGCTCGCGACTAAGAGTAAGCGGACGTCCGTTCATAAGCACTACGGTAAGAGGCACAGGTAAAGCAGAGAGTTGAGCAAGAAGTTCGCTTTGCACTCCGGGCAAGTCGATATTAGAACGAGAAGCAGCCTCTCCACTCATGTCCCAACGCTCACCCATCACAAAGACAATAGCGTCAGCTCCACGAGCCGAAGCAATAGCTGCCGAAAATCCTTTTTTATCTAACGAGGTGGGTGCGCAACCTTCGGCATAAGTAACAGTAGCGTGTTCTCCGGCTTGCTGACGGATAGCATCGAGAATGGTAGTGCAACGAGAAGCATCGCCTGCTGCTTGCCAAGAACCGATAAGGTCTCTACGTTCATTCGCCAAGAATCCAATGACGGCTATACGTTTATTGATTGTCAAGGGCAAGGTTTGTTTTTCGTTCTTGAGCAATACAAAAGAACGACGTGCCATATCTCTAGCCTCCGCCAAGTTTTCAGGAGCATAAATCATCTTTGCTTCTAAAATAGAGTCACAGTAACGATAAGGATTATCGAACAATCCCAAACGTACCTTCATAGCAAGAATACGACGTACAGCATTATCTATCTGCTGTTCGTCTACTTTTCCCTCTTTAACCAACTCTACCAAATAATCACCGTATGCCATACTTTCCATATCCATATCAATACCGGCATTAACAGCAAGCAAAGCAGCTTGTTTACGATCGGCGGCAACACCATGCGGCACAAGTTCGTTGATAGCAGTGTAGTCGGTGACAGAAAATCCTTTAAAGCCCCATTCATCAACAAGAATAGTTTTGAAGAGATACTTAGAAGCTGAAGCAGGAACACCATCTAATTCGTTGAAAGAAGTCATAATAGAACCACACCCCGCCTCCACTGCCGCCTTAAATGGTGGAAGATACATATCTCTAAGCTCTCGGTCAGATATATCAACAGTATGATAATCTCTGCCGGCTTGAGCAGCTCCATAAGCAGCAAAATGTTTGACGCAAGCCAATACAGAAGATTTAGAAGCAAGGTCTGAACCTTGAAAACCTCGTACTCTCACCGTAGCGATACAACTGCCAAGAAAAGGATCTTCGCCCGCACTCTCCGAAACTCTTCCCCAGCGTGGGTCTCTTACTAAGTCAACCATCGGAGCATACGTCCAATGAATACCTGAGGCAGCAGCTTCTTTAGCAGAAACACGAGCAGCCCGTCCGATAGCAAGGGTATCCCAAGAGCACGATTCTCCCAACGAAATGGGGAATATAGTTTTGTGTCCATGAATAACATCGTAACCAAAAAGCAAGGGTATGCCACGAGTAGTTTCTTCTACGGCAATACGTTGCAACTCTCGAGTATAAGCCGAAGTATGCGCATTAAAGATATTGCCCACTTTACCGGAACGAATATAATCGGCATAATTACTTCGCATAGTTGGTCCGGTAACGTCCCAATTAGAGGTGAGCAAATTCATCTGCCCCACCTTCTCATCAAGAGTCATCAGTTGCATTACCGAATCTACTCGAGTATATACCGCAGCATCATTGCCCCACAAAGTAATATCAACAGGAGGAGTAGATTTAGGAACACAAGCACCAAATAAGAAAGGCAGTAGGATAACTGCAAAATAGGTTCTTCTCATTGTTAGTTTCGTTAATTAATTAATAGTTTATTTCATTCTTATCGGCAAACGATACATCTTTTCTCCGGTAGCCATCACTAATACATAAACATTATCGTTTGGCTTCATAAACTGCGGAAAAGAAAATTTACTGACACCGGACGATGCGTCCACACTATGCGAACGAAGCGTAAATCCATTGGTATCGACAATAGAAAAAGTAACGGAACCGGGATGCTCAACATAGTAACGTACGGTATAAAGTCCCGTATCGGGATGCCGACGAAGGTCACAAGCATCAGGAACATAACCGGTAGCAGTCAATTTCAATGTGACTACCATCTCCGGGAAACCGGGAGTAAAAATAGGCGGACTAATTCCTGCAACCCTCAATCCGCTACCAATATCTGTATCACTCTTAAAGAGCGTCCAAAGTAAACCGCTTCTATAATTTTCTATCATACAGACAATAGGAAGTTGGTCGATAGCAAGATAAGAAGTAGCAAACCACGACTCACGCAAACTCATAGCATCGTAAGGTCCATACGTTCCCCACATTTGTGCACGGTAATTAAGATATAAGTTCCAAAGAACTTGCATAGAATATTCCGGTGTGTAAGGCATAGAAGACAAAGCAGCGGTAGGAGCCACGGTAGCTTTATCGTTATCCGGTGCGGAAGCTGTATATCCTCCCCGTATATCAGAAGCAGTCAATCCCCAATATTGCGGACTGTATAGATTAGCTTTCGGAGCAGTCTCAAGACAATAAGCACGATTAATAAGCGTCTGCGTCACATTACGTACCCAATATCCACCGGGAACAAAGCTATCTGCCATCTCTCGAGGATCGAGTCCAATAAAAGAGTAATGAACAAAAAACAAAGGTCCGGTATAAGGCATAGAAGCTTGAATAGTATATCCATTATACGTTTTAGTTTGATAACCCGAAGTAGAAGTCCAATAGTTATAAGCAGCCCTAGAAATAGGATGGGTAGGCGATGAAACAGCAAGAATATAGGTCACCATACATTCATTAAAGCCTGCAATCTTCATATTCATTTCAAAACCATGAGTTGGGCTCCAATGCCAATACAGTCCATTATTTTCTCCTTTGGTGAACCATTGCCAATCTACGCCTTTCCATATATCCGATATTCGCTTACGCAAGATAGCCTCATCTCCCGTGCCGGAAAAATAAGCACGCGCAATAAGCAATCCTTCTATTAAAAAAGAAGTTTCCACAATATCAGCTCCATCATCTTTGGGACTAAAAGCAATCGTTGCACCTGTCTGTCCGTTCATCCAATGAGGGAAAGCACCGTGCAGCGATTGGCGTTCAGTTTTGGTAAACAAGAAGTTGGTAAGAAGAAGTAAACGTTGCAATGCTTCGTCTCTGGTAATCCATCCGTTTTGCACAGCCACTACAATAGCAGCTATGCCGAAGCCTGTTCCTCCCACCGTTACCGGTGTATCAACTCCCGTATTGCGTTCGTACACCATACCCGAAGTAGGATGAGCATTAAACCACATATATTCGAAAGTCTCTCGTTGAAGTTTTTCGAGTAGTTCTCTATCTTTACGATAATCTTCGTCGGGAATAAAGGAAACATCTTCATTCAATTTGGTATTCTCTCCTTTGCACCCACACAAACCTACAAAAAGAAACATTAACGCAAGGCTTAGATAATTGAATCGTTTCATATATATAAGGTATAAGTACTTTAATTAATTATAGCCGGGGTTAGGTGTAAGAATACCACCCGACAAATCTATCTCACTTTGTGGAATAGGAAACAACTCATTCTTACCGGATTTCCACTTATTGCCTAATACTTCTCCGGCTATTCCCCAACGAAGCAAATCGAAGTAACGGTCGAACTCCATTGCTAATTCTATGCGACGTTCGTGACGAATAGCATTGCGCAGCAATACTTGGTCGGTAGTGGTTACTTTAGGTAAAATAGCATTACTTCCTCTCGCTCTAGCTCTCACCATCTCTAATTTAGCAAGAGCCTCGGTTGTATTTCCCAATTCATTGGCAGCCTCCGCACACATCAACACTACATCCGCATAGCGCATCAATCGAATATCTATCCACGAACCTTTCTGCCAATAACCGTTGGCGAAATCTCTATTAGGTTTCGTTCGTTCGTCCTTCCACGGATATGCTTTCTTGTTGTAATAAGGATTGTCTGCATCCATCGGTACTAATTCTCCCGGCTCTACTTCCGTACCTCGAGTGATAACGGTAGCTTCTTGTCTTGGGTCGTTGACTTCGTAAGCCGACAATAATTGCTGCGAAGGAACATTAAATCCCCATCCTAAATTAAGACTTCCTCTCACGCCTTGCACTTCGGCAAACTGAGAACCTATACTTTGTCCATAAAGAATGTTTTGTTGGCATTGCGTTTCAAAGACAGATTCGCTACCATTCTCTTCCGCTTCGGTAAATATCTTATTATAGGGTGTATTAAGGTTATACTCTCCCGATAAAATAATGCCGGAAGTAAGAGTATATGCCGTTTGCCAATCTTTTTGATAAAGAGCCGCTTTTGCTAAATAGGCATTTGCTGCACCTCGAGTAGCTCGCCCATACCAACGTGCGCCTACTGCTGATTTTTGTGGAAGAACAGTTGCGGCGGCAACAAAGTCAGCACGAATAAAGTCGTAAGTTTGTGCCAAAGAACTTCGTGCGGGAGTTTTCTCGTTTTGACCTAATTTATGATCAACAATAGGCATTCCACCAAATGAACGTACTAAATTGAAGTAATACAGTCCACGCATAAATCTAGCTTCTGCCCTCATTACTCGGATAGTATCACTCTCACGAGCACGGCTAAGATAGTCGAGAGCTTCATTAGCTTTAGTTACTCCCGTGAAGTTTCCTCTATACCATGCGCCTATAAGTCCATTAGCAGCATTGAAAGTAAATGCACCCAACTCGCCTACATCCGGTGCATCGGAAGGCGTACTTCCTTTATCGGCATCCCCGGAAGTAACGCTGGTGATTGCTACAAAGGGAAGTGCAGAAAGGTCGTAACTACGTAAGTGTCCATAAATATCGAACACAGCTCCAAGATAAAGGTCGTCTTCACTAAAGCCTAAGTCGGCATTAGTAGTAGCACCATATGGCTTACGGTCAAGAAAGTCATCGCTACAAGCGAAAGTTATCGCTAGTGTGAATATACCGAAAAAGCTCAGTA
>JAVVPX010000047.1:0-18644 GCA_036655555.1 Bacteroidaceae bacterium
AAGAAGCTCTCGACGCAGATAATGTGGGAGAGCTTTTGGAAGTCGTTTGCAAGAAAGAAGATTTTGAGTCTATCAAAGATTATCTTTCGGAACTCAACATTGGATTTAGAGAAATTTATGGTATGGATAAGTTGTGTCTACAATTCAGTATTCCCGAAAGATAAGCAAGCATCAACTTTGTACATTACACTTCTGACAGAATTCCTTTGCCTTGCCTTACTATTTCCGCTTCACCACTAGTGCAATCTACAATAGTAGAAGGTTCCATACCTCCTATGCCTCCATCAATTACTAAGTCTATTTCTTCTCCAAATTTTTCTTCAATAAGTTCGGGATTAGTTGAATATTCTATATCTTCATCCTCTTCTCTCGGAAGAGTTGTAGTCATGATAGGTGCACCGAGCAATCGGGTTATTTCTCTAATAATATTGTTATCAGGCACGCGGATTCCTACTTCCTTACGATTCTTAAAGATTTTAGGCAATCGGCTGCCGGAATTAAGAATGAAAGTAAAGGCTCCCGGCAAATTACGCTTCATCAACTTAAAGATACTATTGTCCAGCTTAGCATATTCGCTAATATTGCTCAAGTCGTAGCAAATAATGGAAAGACGATTTTTCTTTGAATCTATTCCTTTGAGACGGCATATCCGTTCTATCGCCCGTTCTTTAAGCCCATGGCATCCTATAGCATACATTGTATCTGTGGGATAAATAATCAATCCTCCATCTTCAAGAATACGAACTATTTCTCCCATGTCCTGAGGATTATTGTTCGTGTCGTACAGTTTGAGTAACATAATATTAAGATTTTATGGTTATTCGTTCTTCTTTTCTTTCAAATCTTCCGCTATTCGCCAATGCAATGCTGCGTTATCCACATCTCCTACTTTTGATAATGCATCACCATATAGTTCATGCGCCTTTGCATAATCAGGTTTCAAATCACAAGCTCGTTCCAAGTCGGCTAACGCACCTGTATCATTACCCAAAGCTATTCTGTTCTTTCCTCGATTATACACAGCTTTAAACAATCTCGGACTAAGTTTTACCGCCTTATTAAAGCAAGCCTCAGCATCGTGGAAATTTCCATCGTCGCTCAATGTTATACCTTTACGCACCCATGCGTCCGTAAGTTTAGAATCAAGTTCCAATGCTTTATCGTAATTGGCAATAGCAGCTTTCGAATCGTGAGCTTGCAGAATACATTCGTTACCCATCAGATAATATTCTTTGGCATACTTTTGAAGGTTCTTCTTCTGCTGCGCCATTTCCTTCTTTAACTCCTTATTCTGTTCTTTCAATTGGTTAATGATGCCCAACTTTCGCCTTATCAATCTTTTGACAATAGGTCTTTCAATATCATATCGTGAATGAATAGCTAAAAAGAATTGTTCAAGAAAAGCCTCAAAATCGCCTGCATCGAATTGCTTCACGGATTCCACATATTGTAAATCGGCTTGCGCCTCTTTCAATGCTTTGTCTATAGCTTGCCGATTATTGAAACGTTCGGAGAACTGCACAATCTCGGGACGGACAAATATATCTCCTCGAGAAATTTGTTTTTTCAGCTGCATTCCCTCTAAAGAAGTGCACCGACTAAGTGCCACATAAGCTTGTCCTCCTGCAAATACTCCTCCGGAGAAATCGACCACCACTCTACTAAACGTTAATCCTTGACTTTTGTGAACAGTTATTGCCCAAGCTAAACGAATAGGGTATTGTACAAAGACACCCAACTCCTCTTCTTCAATTTTCTTCTCTTTCTCGTTATACACATACCGAATGTTACGCCAACTATCCTGTTTTACATCGCATTCCTTACCCGTATCTGTGAGTACATAAATTGTTCCCTCTTCATCAATACCCGAAATAACGCCAATAGTTCCGTTCACCCATCGTCGTTCAAAGTCATTCTTAATAAAAATAATCTGCGCGCCTACCTTCAACTCTAAATCCATTTGAGTAGGCAGACTATTGACAGGAAACTCTCCGGTTATCTCACCTTTAAAGAGTACTGAATTGCCCGACAACTCAGCAAGTTTCTTCTCATTAATATAGTCTACATTGTCTCGGCGAGTGGCCAAAGTTATGTACATATCCTCTTCCGATTCTTCTATGCGAGTATTATAGCGAGTATTAAGCAGTTGTAAATCAGCAGCTCCGGCAGTATTAGTACGGATATGGTCGAGTACATTAACAAAGACTTTATCCGTTTGTCTATAAACTTTGCTTAGACAAATAGAGACAAGTTCCATATCCGAAAATACTCGTGCCGAGAAGAAAAACGGATTGGAATAGAAACGATTGAGAATATCTCTTTCATCTCCCTTAATAACAGGTTCTAGCTGATACACATCTCCCACCAAAAGTATTTGCTTTCCACCAAAAGGTTCTCTCATATTTTGCGAATATACCCGCAATACCTTATCTATAAAGTCTATAATATCTGCCCTGACCATAGAAATCTCGTCAATAATCACCAATTCCACTTCTTTTATCAATTTCTTGTGAGCAGAACTATATTTCAATGTTTTTTGCAATCGTCCACCTTGCAAACTATAGTTAGGGTCATCGGGTACTAAAGGATAAAAGGGGAGTTTAAAGAAACTATGCAAAGTGCTTCCTCCTGCATTAATAGCAGCAATACCGGTAGGTGCAAGCACAATATGCTTCTTCTTAGTTATCTCGCAAATATACTTAAGGAATGTAGACTTTCCCGTTCCCGCCTTCCCTGTTAGGAAAACAGACCGACGAGTATATTGGATGAGATTTAAAGCATCCTGAAACTCTCTGTTGTTAGTGTCTACTGTAAAATCCACATTTATCTATTTTAGTAACCACAAAGATAACACAAAAGGCATTGACATTAGTATTAAAAACAAAAGGAAGAGGAAGAATAGATAAAATAATCTATATATTTGCATTGATAAGAAACCTCTTTGAAAGAAATACAAACTTAAAGATGAATAAAGATTACCAAATAACACCCGAAAGTATATTAGGTGATATGCGTTACCTACAACTATTATCACGCAGCTTTCCTACTCTAGCGGATGCCAGCACGGAAATTATCAATTTAGAAGCAATTCTGAATCTTCCTAAAGGAACAGAGCACTTCCTTACGGATATACACGGGGAATATGAAGCTTTTCAACACGTACTCAAGAATGCCTCGGGAGCAGTAAAAAGAAAAGTAAACGAAATATTTGGGAATACACTGAGGGAAAGTGAGAAAAAAGAATTATGCACGCTCATCTATTATCCCGAAGAAAAGTTAGAATTGGTGAAAGACATAGAAACTGATATTGATGATTGGTATCTGATTACGCTCAATCAATTAGTAAAAGTCTGTCAAAACGTATCATCGAAATATACCCGTTCAAAGGTACGCAAGTCGTTACCAAATGAATTTTCGTATATCATTCAAGAGTTGTTGCATGAATCGTCGATAGAGCCTAACAAGCATGCGTACATCAATGTAATTATCTCTACTATTATTACCACTAAACGTTCAGATGACTTTATTATAGCTATGTGCAACCTTATCCAACGCTTAACAATAGACTCTTTACACATTGTGGGAGATATTTATGACCGTGGTCCGGGTGCACATATTATTATGGATACATTATGCAATTATCATAACTTTGATATTCAATGGGGCAATCATGATATTCTTTGGATGGGCGCGGCAGCAGGAAACGATTGTTGTATAGCAAATGTTATTAGAATGTCGATGCGTTATGGTAATTTAGCAACCCTCGAAGATGGATATGGTATTAATCTCCTCCCCTTAGCCACGCTTGCTATGGATATATATGCCGATGATCCTTGCACCATGTTTGCTCCAAAGATGAATTTTACCGATGGTACTTACAATGAGAAAACACTTCGCCTAATTACCCAAATGCATAAGGTGATAACTATCATTCAATTCAAATTAGAAGCAAATATCATCGATCGTCGTCCTGAATTTGAGATGAACGACAGAAAACTTTTAGAGAAAATTGATTTTGAACGAGGAGTATTTATATACGAAGGAAAAGAATATGAATTAAAAGATAAATCGTTCCCAACTATCGACCCTAAAGACCCTTATCGCCTGACTGACGAAGAAAAAGAATTGGTGCACAAGATACACCATTCGTTCGTTAATAGCGAAAAGCTCAAGAAACATATGCGTTGCTTGTTTACTCATGGCGGAATGTATTTAGTTTGCAACTCCAATTTACTTTTTCATGCCTCTGTACCTTTGAACGAAGACGGAACAATGAAGCACGTAAAGATTGGAAAGAAAGAATATTGGGGGAAAAAGTTGTTGGATAAAGTAGACCAACTTATACGCACTGCTTACTTTGATGAAGAAGGAACAGAAGAGAAATTGTTTGCAATGGATTACACTTGGTATTTATGGTGCGGAAAAAATGCACCTCCATTCGACAAAGATAAAATGGCTACTTTTGAACGTTATTTCATAGAAGAGAAAGAATTACGGAAAGAGACAAAAGGCTTTTACTATACCTTGCGCAACGAAGAAAAAATATGTGATATGCTTATGGATGAGTTTGGAGTAACAGGCAAACATAAGCATATAATCAATGGACACGTGCCGGTGAAGATACTTAAAGGAGAAAATCCTATTAAAGCAAATGGGAAATTACTTGTAATAGACGGTGGATTCTCTAAAGCTTATCAACCTGAGACGGGAATTGCAGGATATACCTTAGTCTATCATTCCCACGGAATGCAACTAGTACAGCATGACCCTTTCACCTCCACTCAAAAAGCTATTGAAGAGGGGTTAGATATTAAATCAACAACTTTTGTGATAGAGTTTAACTCTCAACGAATGATGGTGAAAGATACCGATAAAGGGAAGAAACTTATTACTCAAATTCAAGATCTAAAGAAGCTATTAGTAGCTTATCGAAATGGATTTATAAAAGAGCGCAAATAGACAAGTAGCATTAACAATAAAACTCCTTACAACTACAGGCTGCAAGGAGCTTTGTTCTTTTTTATAGTAGACGCTTCTACTTCAAGAGGCACTTACTTATCACAAGCGTGTACGCTCTTTAATCTTTAATCTAATACTATGAAAAACACATCTATTATAACAACTACATATAAAAAAAGTTCATGACGAACTTTTTAAATCTATCATAAATTATCATATAAGCATTGGAATGAGAAAAAGTTGAATTAAAAAAATATTGAAACGAATGTTCCACTGTCTCTGATTGAGTACCACATCCATAAAAATAGCTTCTGCATGATACAGAAGCTATATTCTTTTCATCGGCAGACGCTTCTGCTTCTTTTCAGCATCTACTTATCACAAGCAAATGCTGATTATTAATCTTAAATCTATTACTATGAAAAACACACTTTTAAACGAGGTCAATCGCTGAAATCGTTTTATGTATAATAAACACACAGAAAGGATGTTTGTTCACGGCATAAGTAATCTTTTTGTTGATAGCCACGATAGGTACATGACAAAGAGGGCGCATCTTCAAAAGACGCGCCCTCTCATTTATATTGGATTCTATTAATTACTTGTTTACAGTTGCCATGTGAGCAATTAGTTCAAGAACTTTGTTAGAATAACCCCATTCGTTATCGTACCAAGAGATAACTTTCACGAATGTAGGAGTCAATTGGATACCTGCTTTAGCATCGAAGATAGAAGTACGAGCATCACCTAAGAAATCAGAAGAAACAACTTGTTCGTCTGTGTAACCTAAGATACCTTTCAATTCATTCTCTGAAGCTTTCTTCATTGCTGCGCAAATTTCTTCGTAAGAAACTGCCTTAGCCAAGTTAACAGTCAAGTCAACTACAGAAACGTCCAAAGTAGGAACGCGAAGAGACATACCTGTTAATTTACCGTTCAATGAAGGAATTACTTTACCAACAGCTTTAGCAGCACCTGTTGATGAAGGGATGATATTGCCTGAAGCAGCACGTCCACCTCTCCAGTCTTTCATAGAAGGACCGTCAACTGTTTTTTGAGTAGCAGTTGTAGAGTGTACTGTAGTCATCAAACCGTCTACCATGCCGAAGTTGTCGTTCAATACTTTAGCGATAGGAGCTAAACAGTTAGTTGTACAAGATGCGTTAGATACAATAGTCTGACCAGCATAAGTATTGCTGTTAACACCCATAACAAACATAGGGGTATCATCTTTAGAAGGAGCAGACATTACTACATATTTTGCACCGGCTTCGATGTGAGATTGAGCTTTTTCTTTAGTCAAGAAAAGACCTGTTGACTCAACTACATATTCAGCACCGATTTCATTCCATTTTAAGTCAGCAGGATTACGTTCTGCAGTTACGCGAATAGCTTTACCGTTAACGATAAGCTTACCGTCTTTAGCTTCAGCAGTTCCGTTAAAACGACCGTGCATTGTGTCGTACTTTAACATGTAAACCATGTAGTCAACATCAATAAGGTCATTAATACCTACGATTTCAATGTCATTTCTTGTTTGAGCAGCACGGAAAACTAAACGTCCGATACGACCAAATCCATTAATACCTACTTTAATCATTTTGTTTAAACTTTTAAGGGTTTTATAATATTCATCTTAAATATCCTAAACTTTAGCTGCGGCTTTCTTGTTATTACAAATTAACCACAATTACACACATGAGAAGTTCCACAAGAAGCTAGAACTATCAACGCTAACAAAAACAAAAAAAAGAGGTAATAGTAACGCTTCATTCTTTTTTATTTCTCAATTGCGCTGCAAAAGTAAGAAATTGTTTTTATATTAGCGCAAAATTTATTCTTAAATATAAAAAAAGATGAGAAAGAGTAGCTTTTTAGAAGATTTTAAAGCTTTTGCAATGCGTGGCAACGTAATTGACATGGCTGTCGGCGTAATTATCGGTGCTGCTTTCGGCAAAATTGTTTCTTCATTGGTCGCTGATATTATTATGCCTTTTCTAGGAGTGTTAATAGGAGGAGTTAATTTTACCGATTTATCTTGGGTTATCAAACAACCGGAGATTGTGGACGGAGTGGAGAAAGCCGCAGCCGTAACAATAAATTATGGCAAGTTTTTACAAACAGGATTCGATTTTGTTATTATTTCTCTTTCTATTTTCTTATTTATTAGGTTATTGACCAAATTAACAAAGAAAAAAGAAGAAACGGCACCCATTGCTGCCCCCGGCAAAGAAGAACTGTTATTAACGGAGATTCGTGATTTACTCAAAGAAGAAGTGAAGAAATAGAAATTTACATTTTCAAAGCATTTATATTTTAAGCCATTAGCAAAGTGATTTGCCAAAGGCCGAGGACTACTACTAGAATCTTCAGTATTATTCCAAAAGTCTTCAGTATGATTTAAAAAATAATACTGAAGACTTTTTAAATCATACTGAACAAACTAAAAAAAAGCGTTGCACCTTAATAAAAAGGAGCAACGCTTTTTCTTAATTTATAAGAGCCTAAAATCTTTATGCTTTGGCTTTGGTCACCACTGCTTTAAAAGCTTCCGGATGATTCATAGCTAAGTCAGCTAAAGTTTTACGGTTAATTTCGATTCCTGCTTTATGTAAGCCACCCATCAACTTAGAATAAGATAATCCTTCGAGACGAGCTGCAGCATTGATACGTTGTATCCAAAGAGCACGGAAATTTCTTTTCTTGTTTCTACGGTCACGGAACGCATAAGTCAAACCCTTTTCCCAAGTGTTCTTTGCTACGGTCCATACATTTTTTCTTGCGCCAAAGTAACCTCTGGTCAAACTCAAAATTTTCTTTCTTCTTGCTTTAGAAGCAACATGATTTACTGATCTTGGCATAGTTTTTAATCTGTTTAGAATGTTAGCGTCGAGACTTTACGTAACGAACTTTAAGCTAATCATTCGGTTAATACTTAAATGAGATAATAATTTACCGCTTCTGATTATTTCAATCCTAAAAGCTGTTTAACTTGGCTTACGTTAGTTGAGTCAACTAAACCTGAGTGACACAAGTTTCTTTTTTGCTTTTTGGTCTTCTTAGTCAATATATGACTGTGAAAAGCGTGTTTCCTTTTGATTTTACCTGTTCCGGTAAGGGTGAACCTTTTTTTAGAACCGGAGTTAGTCTTGATCTTTGGCATCTTAGTTAATTTTAAAATAATTATTAATTATATGGCAACGCACTATACCGGCGCATTACGCATTTCTATTCTTTTACTTCTTCCGGTATTATTTCAACCTTCTCTTCTACTTTTGCTGGCTTAGCAACTGCAACAACCGGCTTGGCGGCAACCGACTTCTTTGCTCCTTCTTTTTTCTTAGGAGTAAGGAAGATAGTCATTCTCTTGCCCTCAAGTATAGGCATTTGTTCTACTTTTGCATAATCTTCCAAATCATTTGCAAAACGGAGTAATAAAACTTCGCCTTGTTCTTTGAAAAGGATGGAACGACCTTTGAAGAAAACATAAGCTTTTACCTTATCGCCATCTTCCAAGAAGCCTTGAGCGTGTTTAAGCTTAAAGTTATAATCATGGTCATCAGTTTGAGGTCCAAAACGTATTTCTTTTACGTTTACCTTTATCTGCTTAGCTTTTTGTTCCTTCTGACGTTTCTTTAATTGATAAAGAAATTTGGAATAATCAATAATACGACAAACAGGGGGAACGGCATTAGGTGAAATTTCGACAAGATCCAAATCGTGATCACTAGCCATCTTTAAGGCTTGAGCTACGGGATATACTGCCGGTTCAATGTCGTCATCGCCCACGATACGGACTTCCTTGGCACGAATCTGTTCATTGATTCGGTACTGCCCTTTTAAACTGTCATTCTTCATTAAATAACCTTTTGTTCCAGTTTGTTTTTTATTTATTAGCAAATTCTTTATTTATTATGCGCAAAAGTAACTTTTAAAAGCATACTATATGTTTCTTCTTCTGCAAGCGGGCGCAAAGTTACCATTTATTTATCATATTATGAACTTCTTCCGATAAAATCTTCCCAAATTCTTCATATTTCATAGTGCCTTTGTCTCCTTCTCCTTGTTTACGCACTGCAACTTCTCCATTTTCGGCTTCTTTTTCACCAACAACGAGCATGTATGGAATACGTTTCATCTCATTATCACGAATCTTACGACCAATTTTTTCATTTCTATCGTCAACAATTGCACGGATATCTTGTTCATCAAGATATTGTTTTAATTTTTCGGCATAATCATTAAACTTCTCACTAATTGGAAGAATAGCTACTTGATCGGGAGTTAACCACAATGGGAACTTACCACCAGTATGTTCTATCAATACAGCAACAAAGCGTTCCATTGAGCCGAATGGTGCACGGTGAATCATCACCGGACGATGTTTCATATTATCTGATCCCATATATTCCAATTGGAAACGTTCGGGCAAGTTGTAATCTACTTGAATAGTTCCTAATTGCCATTTACGCCCAATAGCATCACGAACCATAAAGTCGAGTTTAGGTCCGTAAAAAGCTGCTTCTCCCAATTCTACTTTAGCTTTCAATCCCTTTTCTTCGCAAGCTTCCACGATAGAGCGTTCGGCTTTTTCCCAATTTTCATCGCTACCAATATATTTTTCTCTATTATTAGGGTCACGAAGAGATATTTGTGCTTCAAAATTTTCAAAATTCAAAGCCTTAAAGATGATAAAGATAATATCCATTACTTTGAGGAATTCATCTTTCACTTGATCGGGACGGCAAAAAATATGAGCATCATCTTGCGTAAAGCTGCGTACACGAGTTAGTCCATGAAGTTCTCCACTTTGTTCGTAACGATAAACAGTTCCAAATTCAGCAAAGCGTAAAGGAAGATCTTTATACGAGCGTGGTTGCCATTTATATATTTCGCAATGATGAGGACAATTCATTGGTTTCAACAGATATTCTTCTCCATCTTCGGGAGTATGTATAGGTTGGAATGAATCTTTACCATATTTAGCATAGTGTCCTGAAGTAACGTAAAGCAACTTATTTCCGATATGCGGTGTCATCACTTGCTGATAGCCGAAACGACGTTGAATTTTCTTTAAGAAATCTTCGAGACGCAAGCGAAGAGCTGTTCCTCTAGGCAGCCACATAGGTAAACCTTTTCCTACTGTTTCGGAGAACATAAAGAGTTCCATTTCTTTACCTATTTTACGATGATCACGTTTCTTAGCTTCTTCCATTAAAGCAAGGTATTCATCGAGCATTTTCTTCTTAGGGAAAGTAATACCGTAGATACGAGTCAATTGCTTACGGTCTTCGTGTCCTCTCCAATAAGCGCCTGCCACAGAAGTCAGCTTAATAGCTTTAATAGGTGCAGTAGTCACTAAGTGAGGTCCACGACAAAGATCGGTAAACGCACCTTGTGTATAAGTAGTAATATGCCCATCTTCTAATTCCGAGATTAGTTCACATTTATAAGTTTCTCCTCTATCTCCAAAAAGTTTCAGTGCATCGGATTTAGTAATATCTTGGCGAACCACAGCTTCTTTCTTTGCTACTAATTCTATCATTTTTGCTTCAATAGCAGGCAAGTCTGATTCTTTAATAACGGCTTCACCCGGATCTACATCATAATAGAATCCATTTTCAATAGCAGGACCGATACCAAACTGAATACCGGGATATAATTCTTGTAGCGCCTCTGCCATTAAGTGAGCACTAGTATGCCAAAAAGCATGCTTACCTTGTTCGTCATCCCACTTATATAATACGATGCAGGCATCTTGATTAATCGGGCGAGCTAAATCATAAATTTCGCCATTCACTCCACAAGCCAAAACATCTTGTGCTAAGCGTGAACTGATACTTTCTGCTATCTGCAGACCATTTATTCCATCGTTATACTCACGAATAGAACCATCAGGAAATGTTATTTTTATCATAATAATATGTTTGTTCTTCTTAATTAAGGACACAAAAATAGCTAATTCTTTTGAATTTTATACTCTTCAAGTCAAAATTGTTAATCTATTTATTCGGTAAAACGTTTAATCACATTGTAAGCAGCAACAATACCCAGCTCTCCTGCTTTGCTCAAATCGGCTATTCCTTGTCGATTATTACCAAGATAGATATGCGTCAACCCACGATTATAGTAAGCTTCCGCAAAGTTTGGAGCTAAATCTATTGCTTTATCATAATCGACAATAGCAAAACGATAGTCCTTCAAAAGAGAAAGTACATTACCCCGATTATAATAAGCATATACAAAGTCCGGAGCTAATTTTATCACTTGGTCTAAATCTTTCTTTACGATATCGTAATCTAAGGCCTTCACTTCATTATTATGAATGCCGACTCCCCCACCCTGACGACTAAGTTCTTCTTCTACTTTCTGATATTCTAGCTGTTTACATCTAATAAGTGCCCGATTAAAATAAGCCGGAAAGAAAGTTTCATCGGACGAAATAGCCTTTGTTAAGTCATCAATAGCATTTGAAAAGTCTTGAACTAAATAGAAATCCAACGCACGAGCAAAACGTGCCTTTGCATTTTCCGGATTATCTACAAGAGCAGAAGAATAATCATCTATCGAAGCAAAATGTTTCTTTATTTGCGCTTCAGAAAGAGCAGTTTCCATGTTAGTAATGATAAGTTGCTTAGAGAAAGTTTTTGCACGATTTAAATCATCAATAAACTTATAATAATTTACGGTATGCTTCACTAAATTATCTTTCTCATAATAAGTTAATGAGAACATAGGTTCTAGTTCAATAGATACATTTTTATCCTGCACTTTTCCTCTATATTCACTCTTGTATTTCTCTTCCGTATCCGAATTGTCAGCTATCACAACCTTTCCATAATTATTCATATTTTTATCGGACTTTTTTCTGGTTTTTTCTTCTCCCTTGCCCGATACTCCATTTCGCTTATCTATTTCTGCTTTTAGCAATTTGTAATCATCCATATCCGCACCTTTCTTATCTCCTAGTTTTCGTTTCGATTGTGCCCGATAATGATACCCTGTCAAAAAGTTAGGATATTCTTTAATAACGGTTGTAAAATCTTTTATAGCTTTCTTATAATCACCTGTTTGGTCAAATAATAAGCCACGATTAAAGATTGCCATCATATTGTCCGGCTCCATCTCTATTACCTTATCAAAATCTTCAATTGCCCGATTATCGTCTCCTACTTGCGCACGCAACAATCCGCGATTATAATGACCTAAAAAATTGTTAGGATCCATATCCAAAGCTATATCATAATCATCCATAGCTCCTCGAAGATTATTTTGATGATAACGAGCTAGCGCACGATTAATATAGTTTCCCGAATTTTTAGAAGAGAGATGAATAGCTTGTTCCAAATCGGTTTCCGCTTCTTTATATTGTTCTTGTTGGAGTTTCAAAATAGCTCTCGAAGCCCATGCGTCCCCATCGTATTTATCCATTCTTATTGCTAAATCAAAATCACTCATCGCACGAATAGTATCTTTTTGTTTAAGTGCCACTTCACCACGCATCAAAAAAGCTTTAGTATATTTAGGCGATATCTTTATCAACGTATTCAATTCTTCTTCCGCTCCTTTATAATCCTTTTCTTGGATTTTACAAAGAACCATATTGTGCCTTACGCTTATGTTTTCGGGATCGTAATTCAACGCTTTATTATAGTCTTCAATCGCTCCCCGATAATTATTCTGTTTAATTCGCGACAATCCTCTTACCTGATAGGCACTCACCACAAAAGGATTGCGTTTAATTGCTTCAGAGCAATCGCTTTCCGCACCTTGATAATCATCTAAGTTTACTTTTGCCAAACCTCTATAAAAATAGGGTTCAGAAAGATAAGGCTTTGAATTGATTACTTGGTTAAAGTATTGAATGGATAAGACATAATCTTCGAAATAAAGAGCGTTACGTCCGATGGTCATCACTCGTTCTGTATTGATTTGCGCATACATCAACATAGGAAACAAAAGAAGACCTAATATTGTTCGTTTTATCATTGATTCATTGAATATCAGTAAGTGGAGAACAAAAGTAATGAATTCAAATGAAGTTACAATATATATAACTTTTTTTTGTACTTTTACACCTTTATAAAAGCCATAGACATGAATTTTGAATTGATTTCCAATTATCAACCTACCGGCGACCAACCGGAAGCTATTGCTCAATTAACCACAGGTCTCAAAGAGGGAGTGCCGGCACAAACATTATTGGGTGTAACCGGTTCCGGGAAAACATTTACTATTGCAAACGTTATCAATAACATCAATAAGCCAACACTTATTTTAAGTCACAATAAAACTTTAGCAGCACAACTATACGGAGAATTTAAAAATTTCTTTCCTCACAATGCAGTGGAATATTATGTGTCGTACTATGATTATTACCAACCGGAAGCCTATCTACCAAGTTCGGACACATATATAGAAAAAGATTTAGCCATCAATGACGAGATTGATAAACTTCGATTGGCTGCTACTTCGGCTCTCCTTTCGGGACGAAAAGATATAGTGGTAGTTTCGTCTGTTTCGTGTATTTATGGAATGGGAAATCCTTCGGACTTCTACGAAAATGTGATTGAAATTAAGCGGGGACGGGCTTTCAATCGAAATGTTTTTTTACGCCGATTAGTCGACAGCCTCTATGTTCGCAACGATTTGGAACTTAATAGAGGTAATTTTAGGGTAAAAGGTGATACGGTAGACGTCTCGCTCGCTTACTCCGACTACCTTCTTAGGGTTATGTTTTGGGGAGACGAAATTGATAGTATAGAAGAAGTAGACGCAATAACCGGATTAAGAATTACTACTTACGAGGAGTATAAAATTTATCCTGCCAATCTATTTATGACTACCAAAGAAAGTACGTTCAGAGCTATTCACCAAATAGAAGATGATCTTAAACTTCAAGTTGAATTTCTTGAATCTATTGATAAGCCTTATGAAGCCAAACGATTGTATGAACGGGTAACTTACGATATGGAGATGATGAGAGAATTAGGGCATTGCTCGGGTATAGAAAACTATTCGCGTTATTTCGATGGACGAGCACCGGGTACCAGACCTTATTGTTTGCTTGATTTCTTTCCCGAAGACTTCTTAATTGTTATCGATGAAAGTCACGTTAGCGTGCCACAAGTGCGAGCTATGTATGGAGGCGACCGTGCTCGAAAAATAAATTTAGTAGACTATGGTTTCCGTCTGCCGGCTGCTATGGACAACCGTCCATTAAAGTTCGAAGAGTTTGAAGAAATGGCAAAAGAAGTCATTTATGTGAGTGCAACACCTGCCGACTACGAGTTGGCACGAAGTGAAGGAGTCGTTGTAGAACAGGTTATCCGTCCCACAGGATTACTTGATCCTATCATCGAAGTACGCCCAAGTCTCAATCAAATAGATGACTTGATGGAAGAAATTCAACTTCGCATAGAGAAAAAAGAACGAGTTCTCATTACTACTCTCACCAAACGAATGGCTGAGGAATTGACTGACTATTTACTTCGTCACAACATAAAGTGCAATTATATCCATAGCGACGTAGATACTTTAGAAAGAGTGAAAATTATGGACGACCTACGAGAAGGAATATATGATGTATTGGTTGGCGTTAATCTACTCAGAGAAGGGTTGGATTTACCGGAAGTATCGCTTGTTGCCATTTTAGATGCCGACAAAGAAGGTTTTCTTCGTTCTCATCGTTCTCTCACGCAAACAGCAGGTAGAGCTGCCCGAAATATCAATGGAAAAGTTATCATGTATGCAGATCGAATGACGGACAGTATGAAAAAGACTATAGATGAAACAAATCGTCGTCGCGAAAAACAACTAACATACAATGAGGAGCACGGCATCACTCCTAAACAAATACAAAAAGCTCGTAATGCTGCTCTTTTCGGAAATACTAGAGAAGAGGCTGTAACTTCTAAAGCATATATAGAGCCCACTTCATCGAACATAGCTGCAGATCCCATTGTTCAATACATGAGTAAACCACAATTGGAAAAAGCAATAGAAAGAACTAAAAAACAAATGTCTGAAGCTGCCAAAAGTTTGGAATTTATCCAAGCAGCCCAATATAGAGATGAATTAGTAAAATTAGAAGATATGTTGGCAGAAAAGTAATTTAGATTACCTTTGCAGCCACGTTTAGCATAGCATCAATGAAAAAGATTATTAATATCGTATTATTCACAATTATCTGCAGCTGCACAGCTTGCTGCTCTAATAAAAACAATAGAAACATGAACAGTAAAAAAGAGACTTTCGTACTTATCGAAACAAGTTTAGGCAACATCAAAGTAAAACTATATAATGAAACCCCGCAACATCGCGACAATTTCATCAAACTAATAGAAAAAGGAACATACAACGATTTACTCTTTCACCGCATCATTAAAGACTTTATGATACAAGGAGGAGACCCTGAATCTAAAAATGCGTCTGCCGGTAAAATGCTCGGTTCGGGAGATGTAGGTTATACAATTCCGGCAGAGTTTGTTTATCCTCTATATTTCCATAAGAAAGGAGCTTTGGCAGCCGCACGTCAAGGAGACCAAACAAATCCGTTAAAAGCATCTTCGGGTTGTCAGTTCTATATCGTTACCGGGAAGGTCTATTCCGAATCTCAATTATTAGGTATGGAACAACAAATGAATCAGGGCAAAGTGAATAAACTTTTTAATGAACTAGCCCAAAAGCACATGAAGGAAGTGTATAAGTTACGCAAAGAAAATAATCAAGACGGACTATTTGATTTACAGGAAAAGCTACTTGCTCAAGCAGAAGCAGAAGCGACCAAACAACCGGACTTTAAATTTACGCCAGAGCAAATAAAAGCTTATACCACCATAGGAGGAACTCCTCACTTGGACAATGAATACACCGTATTTGGAGAAGTAACAGAAGGAATGGAAGTGATAAACACTATACAACAAGTAAAAACCGATAAAGCAGACCGACCTGTAACGGACATCAAGATGAAGATTACAGTAGAATAAATGATACAAGTAAACAAACATACACTTTCTAATGGGCTTCGCATTGTGCATTCGTTGGACGAAAGTACTCAGATGGTAGCCATCAACTTATTGTATAACGTAGGAGCAAAAGATGAAGATCCCGAGCACACTGGATTTGCTCACTTATTCGAGCATTTAATGTTCGGAGGTTCGATAAATATACCCGACTACGACGAACCTATTCAACGGGCGGGTGGAGAGAATAATGCATGGACAAACAACGACATCACTAACTTCTACATTTCTATTCCTAAGCTAAACGTAGAAACCGGCTTTTGGTTAGAATCCGACAGAATGCTAAGTTTAAACTTCAATTCCAAAAGTCTTGAAGTGCAACGGCAAGTGGTGATGGAGGAGTTTAAGCAACGCTGCCTCAATCAACCTTACGGAGATGTATCTAGTTTAGTGCGTTCATTGGCATATAAAGTACATCCTTATCAATGGCCTACCATTGGTAAACAACTTTCGCACATAGCCAATGCTAGTATAGAAGAAGTAAAAGAGTTCTTTTTCCGATTCTATGCGCCAAACAATGCTATTCTCGCTGTCACGGGAAATATCAGTTTCGAAGAGACTATTCGCTTAGCCCAAAAATGGTTCGGCTCAATACCACGCAGAGCAGTAAAAGAACGACATCTTCCACAAGAACCAAAACAGCATGAAGAAAGACGTTTGGAAGTAAAACGGAATGTTCCTGTAGATACCCTCTATATGGTTTTTCATACTTGTGATCGAATACATCCCGATTACTACGCTATTGATATGTTATCAGACATCTTATCAAGCGGACAATCAAGTCGCTTGATTCAGGAGCTAGTAAATAATAGGAAACTATTTACAAGCATAGATGCTTATATATCTGGAACAATAGAGCCCGGACTCTTTCACATTACCGGAAAACCGGCACCGGGAGTGTCCCTTGATGAGGCTGAACAAGGAGTGTGGCAAGAATTAGAAAAGATAAAAGAGACACTTATTGATAAGCAAGAGTTGGAAAAGGTAAAAAATAAATATGAGTCGAATCAAATATTTAGTAATATTAATTATTTAAACATAGCTACCAATCTCGCTTATCTTGAGCTAGTTAGTCAAGCAGAAGACATTAATGAAGAAGTGAATAGGTACAGAGCCGTCACCAACAAACAAATTAAAGAGACAGCACGGACAACCTTCGTTTCGAGTAATTGCTGTACATTACATTACGTAGCACAAAAAGATTCATGAATAAATTTCTCACAACTTACAAAGAACATTACAAAGCTTTATTATATCTAGGAATACCCATCGTTATTGGACAAATTGGAGTTATTATTCTCGGCTTTGCCGATACGCTAATGATAGGACATCATAGCACCAACGAGTTAGCAGCAGCATCGTTTGTCAACAATGTTTTCAATCTCGCTATAATCTTCAGTACAGGATTTTCATACGGACTTACTCCCATCATCGGCGGACTATTTGGACATGCTGAATACCCTGCTGCCGGAAGAATGTTAAAGAATAGTCTTGCCGCTAACTTTTTTATATCTATCCTACTTACTTTCATAATGGCCGTGTTGTATTTCTATGTCGACAAACTAGGACAACCTACTGAACTAATGCCACTCATTAAGCCTTACTTCATCGTACTGTTGGTTTCATTGGTCTTCGTACTACTATTTAATGGATTTAAGCAATTTACTGATGGTATTACCGACACGCGTACTTCTATGTGGATACTTTTAGGAGGCAATATTCTTAATATCGTGGGTAATTACATACTGATTAACGGTAAGCTCGGGTTACCGGAGCTAGGACTGTTAGGCGCAGGACTAAGTACTTTGTTCTCTCGCATCGTAATGCTTGCGGTATTTGCCTGTATTTTCTTCTACAGCAAACGATATGCACAATATGTAAAAGGATTCAAATTATTTAATATCAATAAGGCAGATTTCAAGCAACTTAATTTATTAGGGTGGCCTATTGCTTTACAAATGGGAATGGAAACCGCTTCCTTCAGTTTAAGTGCCGTCATGATTGGATGGATTGGCACCATTGCGTTAGCAGCTCATCAAATAATGGGAACAATCTCTACGGTAAGTTTTATGATGTACTACGGTATGGGAGCAGCAATAGCCATACGAGTAAGTAATTTCAAAGGGCAAAACGATATTGTAAATGTTCGACGTTCGGCTTACGCAGGATTTCATATTATTATGGCAATGGCCTTAGTATCATGCATCGCTCTTTTTGCAGTAAGGAATTACCTAGGCGGCTGGTTTACCGATAGTCAAGAAGTCAGTGTAGTTGTAGTCAGTATAGTCTTTCCTATGTTAATATATCAATTCAGCGATGGCACACAAATAGCCTTCGCCAACGCTCTACGCGGTATTTCAGATGTAAAGCCTATGATGTTGATAGCTTTCATCTCGTACTTTATCATCTCTCTTCCGGTAGGTTACATTTGTGGCTTTATTTTAGATTGGGGAGTAATGGGAGTCTGGATGGCATTCCCGTTTGGACTTACTAGCGCAGCCATCATGCTCTTCTTACGTTTCAGAAAACAAACTCGTAATCTACATCACTGAGATAATAAAAATCCGTCGTCAGTACACTATAGAACTGATGACGGAACAAATTTATTTAGCTGTTTGTCTACACTTCCACAGCACAAAAGAGATAAAGACAACAATCGTT
>JAVVPX010000048.1:0-18592 GCA_036655555.1 Bacteroidaceae bacterium
AGACTGTCCTGTGACTAAGGGTTTTTCTGTTGTTGTAGCATTAAAAGATAACGCAAAGGACATAGCATCTATTGCTTTTACTTTAAAGCAATGGGGTAACAAAGCTCAAACTGCCACTTTATCAACTAGTACTGATGGTTTAACATTTACAGAAACAGGCGTTAGCTCTTCCGATTTTTCAATACCGACGACTGCTCTAGGAAATGGAATTAAAGCTGTAAAAATAACTTTTTCGAGTGCTTCGAATCAAGTTGGTATTGTTTCCGCAACTATTGACGTTAAAACAGCTGCCGGAGTTACTGTTATAACACCAACCATCACCCCTGCAAGTTGCGATTTCTTAGGAAAACAACAAGTAACCATTGCTTGTGAAACAGCGGGTGCTGATATATTTTATACAACAGATGGTTCAGCTCCAACAACAACCTCTACAAAATATACCGCACCTTTTGATGTAACAGCAACCACAACTGTAAAGGCTATCGCTAGTAAAGGGGCTGATTTAAGTGGAATTGCATTCGCAACATATACCAAGATTACAGAAATTGCAACCTTAGCAGCTTTCAACTTGTTAACAAAAGGAGATGACCCTTGTATGTTAACTTGCGACATTACCATTGTACACATTAATGGAGGAAGCAACTTTATCAAAGACGCAGCAGGTACAGCAGGATTAATATTTAAATACGATGCAATAAAGGATGGTATATTTCCTGCAGGAACACAAGTTGGAGATGTGCTTACGGGGACTTTAAAATTTACCGTCGGCGAATACAGTGGGCTCACTCAAATAGTACCAACAGCATCAACATACACAAAAAAAGAGACCGCTACTATTGAACCCGCAGTTGCTACAGTTGCAGAAATAGTTGCTAATATAGATAATTACAAGCACAAGCTAGTAAAACTAGTGAACGTTAAATTCGCTGCAGATTATACATTTAATGGAACCGCTAGAACACAAGATGTTGCTCAATCTGGAGCAACTATAACTTGCTATGATAAGTTTAAGAGCTTAACAGTTGCGGTAGCAGCTGCCAAGAATTATGATATAGTAGGTATAGCAGGTCAGAACGTTAAAGGCAGTGCAACAACTTTCCAAATTTATCCACGTGTCAATGAAGATATCACAGAAAACGGTTCAACCGGTATTTCTTCGGAGCAAGTTAATTCAGCTATTTACTCTTCAAACGGAATTGTATATGTGCAAGCAGAAGTAGGAGAACGTATTGTTGTATCTAACATCGCAGGACAAGTAATTGCCAACATTGCTGCAGAAGCAGGCATCACCCCTATCAACAATCTACCCGCCAAACAATTACTTATCGTAAAAGCAGGTGACAAAGTTGCTAAGATAATCTTATAAGAGAATATAGTTTCTCTTACAAACATAGAGCAAGAGAGTGCGTCAACAAGTAGCCAATTGGTATACTGATGATGCACTCTCTTCTTTTTTTTATAGAAGATTATAGTGCAATAAATCAACTTCATTTTTAAACGATGAGAGGTGTAGTAAAATAGGATAGATTCATAGTTTAATTCTTATTGAAGTCCTAAAAAGTCTTCAGTATTATTCCAAAAGTCTTCAGTATTATTTTAAAAGTCTTCCGTATTATTTCATCTCTTTTAGAAAGCTTATAAATAATTATCTCCCTCTCCCTTTTGTATTCTCGCTAAAAAACTTATCTTTGCGACATTATATCAAACGATGAGAAAGAAAAGATACATATCTGTAGTATTGATGTTCGTTAGCTTTATCATGCTAACAGCTTCCGTCTTGCCTCATCATCATCATTATGAGCTTCTTTGTCTACAACACGATGTAGATGTTACACAGACTTGCGATGCCGGACATCAACACGACGAGCAAAACACTTGCAAAGATTGCTGCATCACCAAGTTTCATTCCGTTGCTCCGCAACATCAGGTAGATTTACAATCTCACTATCCACTAGTAATCGATCTCTTTCGTGTAACCGATGTACTTAATTTATTGTTATCGGAAGAAGAAGGACATAACTACCAAAGTTTCTATATCGAATTTTTGCATAGCACAAGAGTTTCTAGTGCTTTAGGGCTTCGTGCGCCCCCTTGTCCCCTCGTTTAAACAGACATTGCGCCTTGCGCAAAACAAGAGAACACTTTTCTCTTATCTCTTTTGTTTTATACGCTATCAATCGACTTATTATTATCTATAATGAAGAAAATACATTTATTGTGTGCTTTTAGTTGCGCACTCTTATTAGCATCTTGCGGAAATAAAGCTTCGCAGGAAGAACACAATCACGGAGAAGAAGGACATAACCACGAAGCAGAAGTTAAAAACGAACACTCCGATGAAATAATCTTTCCGCCGGCTAAAGCACAAGCAGCAGGAGTAAAAGTAGAAACTATTCAAACTAAAGAATTTAGACAAGTAATAAAGACAGGTGGTCAAGTATTGGCTGCTCAAGGAGACGAAACGACCGTAGTTGCCAACGTGGCGGGAATAGTTTCGTTTAAGTCGCCCGTGACCGATGGCATGATAGTGCGCCAAGGAGCGGCGTTGGTGGTGCTTTCGTCCAAAGATATGGTGGACGGCAATCCCGCGCAAAGAGCAAAGATTACTTACGACATTGCGCGTCAAGACTATGAACGTGCCAAGGGACTATTGAGCAGCAAAATAGTTTCGGAAAAGGATTTTAATATCACGAAGCAAAACTACGAAAACGCACGCATCAGCTACGAAGCTGTTGCCAAGCATCAAACTGCGGGAGGGCAGATTGTGACCGCTCCTATGAGTGGTTACATAAAGAACTGCTTGGTAAATGAAGGCGATTATGTACAAATTGGACAACCTTTGGTTAGTATCACTCAAAACCGCAAACTATTTCTACGGGCAGATGTATCGGAAAAATATTACAGCTATCTATCAACTATCTCCTCGGCTAACTTTAAGACAGCTTACGACAATCGCGTGTATCAATTGGAAGAACTAGGAGGAAGAGTACTTTCGTATGGAAAAGCATCAGGCACTTCTTCCTACTATATACCTGTAACGTTTGAGTTTAACAATCGAGGCGATGTGGTTCCCGGTGCGTTTGTCGAAGTATTCTTACTTTCTTCACCTCTATCAAACGTATTAGCACTCCCCCACTCTGCACTTACCGAAGAACAAGGTTCGTTTTTTATCTATTTGCAATTGGACGAAGAAGGATACAAGAAACAAGAAGTAACTTTAGGAGCAGACAACGGCAACGAAGTGCAGATACTCACCGGACTGAAAGCCGGAGATAAGGTAGTGACCGTGGGTGCTTATCAAGTACGTTTAGCTTCGGCAAGTAGTGCTATTCCCGCACATAGTCACGAACATTAATACACGATACAATGCTAAACAAAATTATACAATTCTCGCTACACAACCGAATGTTGGTGTTGGTGGCAGCGGTGCTTTTATTGATAGGAGGAACTTACAGTGCCTTCCATACAGAAGTAGATGTGTTTCCCGATTTGAATGCCCCCACGGTAGTTATCATGACCGAAGCCAACGGAATGGCAGCCGAAGAAGTGGAACAATTAGTTACTTTCCCCGTAGAAACAGCAGTAAACGGAGCAACCAACGTGCGCAGAGTACGTTCGTCGTCCACCAATGGTTTCTCGGTGGTATGGGTAGAATTTGATTGGGATACAGACATCTATCTGGCTCGACAGATAGTATCGGAAAAGTTAGCTGTTGTTTCCGAAGAACTTCCCGGTAATGTAGGAAAACCAACTTTAGGTCCGCAATCTTCTATCTTGGGCGAATTACTAATTGTAGGATTGACTTCCGATTCCACTTCGATGCTCGATTTACGTACTATTGCTGACTGGACTATCCGTCCGCGTCTACTTTCGACGGGAGGAGTAGCACAAGTAGCAGTACTAGGTGGAGATATCAAGGAATATCAAATACAACTCGACCCTGCCCGAATGCAGCACTACAATGTAAGCCTAGGAGAAGTAATGAACGCTACCCGCGACATGAACTTAAATGCCAACGGCGGAGTGCTTTATGAATACGGTAACGAATATATAGTTCGTGGAGTGCTTTCAACAAATAAAGTGACAGAACTTTCACGAGCAGTGGTGAAAACAGTGGATAATGTGCCGGTAACATTGGAGGACATTGCCGATGTGCAGATTGGAGCTAGCGAACCAAAGCTAGGAACAGCTTCCGAAAAAGGGAAGCCTGCCGTAATACTCACCGTAACAAAGCAACCCAACACCAGCACCATAGAACTTACCGATAAGTTGGATGCTTCCATCCGTGATTTGGCTAGCACTCTCCCCCCCGACGTACATATATCAACCGACATCTTTCGTCAAAGTCGTTTCATAGAAAACTCTATCGGCAACGTAAAAAAATCGCTCTACGAAGGTTCTATCTTTGTGGTTATCGTGCTCTTCCTTTTCTTGGCAAACGTGCGTACTACCCTCATCTCGCTAGTAACCATCCCCATTTCGTTAGTCGTTTCGTTGCTTACGCTACATCTTATGGGATTAACTATCAACACCATGAGTTTAGGAGGATTGGCTATTGCCATCGGCTCGTTGGTAGACGATGCTATCGTAGACGTAGAGAATGTATGGAAACATTTGCGAGAGAATAGAGCAAAGCCCGAAAGTGAACGCATACCGGTGCTTACAGTAGTATTCAATGCTTCAAAAGAAGTACGTATGCCTATATTGAACTCAACTCTTATCATTGTGGTAAGTTTCGTTCCACTCTTCTTCTTGACAGGTATGGAAGGAAGAATGTTAGTGCCACTAGGTATTGCGTTTATCGTAGCTCTTTTTGCTTCCACTATAGTAGCTCTAACACTTACTCCGGTACTATGCAGTTATCTTTTGGGCGGAAAAGCAAAAAATGGGAAAGTAGATAAAGAAGCATTTTTGGCTTTATGGTTAAAGAACATATATAGCAAAGCTTTAACTTGGTCGCTTAGTCATAAGCGAGTAGTGCTCGGCTCTACCATTTCACTGTTTGTGATAGCAGTAGGTTTATTCTTTACCTTGGGGCGCAGCTTCCTACCACCATTCAACGAAGGCTCGTTTACTATCAACATCAGTTCTTTGCCGGGTATTTCTCTTGCCGAATCGAACAAAATGGGTAAGCGTGCCGAAGAATTATTACTGTCTATCCCCGAAATTCAAACAGTTGCTCGCAAGACGGGACGTGCGGAACTCGACGAACACGCTTTGGGCGTAAACGTTTCGGAGATAGAAGCTCCATTTGAATTGAAAGATAGATCAAGAGAGGAATTAGTTGCTGAAGTTCGTTCCAAACTAGGTTCTATCACCGGAGCGAATATAGAAATAGGACAGCCTATCAGTCATAGAATAGATGCTATGTTGTCCGGCACAAAAGCAAATATTGCGATTAAGCTTTTTGGTACCGACCTTAATAAGATGTTTGAAATAGGCAATCAAATAAAGTCATCTATCGCTTCGGTAGAAGGCATCGCCGACTTGAATGTAGAACAACAAATTGAGCGTCCGCAATTAAAGATTAGTCCAAAGCGCGAACTATTAGCCAAATATGGTATCTCACTTCCCGCCTTTTCGGAATTTGTAAGGGTGAATATGGCAGGCGAAGTAGTATCTCAAGTGTACGAAGAGGGCAAATCGTTCGACTTAGTGGTGCGTACCAAAAACGACAGTCGGGATGAGATAGAAAAAACACGTAACTTAATGATTGATGCAGGCGACCGCAAAGTTCCTCTTCAATATGTGGCAGACGTAACTTCTTCAATGGGTCCGAACACTATCAGTCGCGAGAATGTGAAACGAAAGATAGTTATTTCTGCCAATACCTCCGGACGAGATCTCCGTGGAGTAGTGAACGACATACAAAAGCACATTAAACAAGATATAGAATTACCCGAAGGCTATCACGTTGAGTATGGCGGACAATTCGAAAGCGAGCAAGCAGCATCGCGCACCTTGTTGCTCACTTCACTGATGTCTATTGTCGTCATCTTCTTGCTGCTTTTTAGTCAGTTCAGAAGTGTAAAACAAAGTAGTATTATCTTGCTTAATCTACCTTTGGCACTCATCGGAGGTATATTTGCACTTGTATTCACCACCGGAGAAATGAGTATTCCCGCCATCATTGGATTCATCTCTCTCTTTGGTATTGCTACCCGTAACGGAATGTTGCTCATTTCACACTACAACACTTTACGAAATCAAGGTATGGGACTTAATGAAAGCATATTGAAAGGTTCACTCGATAGGTTGAACCCTATCCTTATGACCGCTTTATCGTCCGCATTGGCACTTATACCGTTAGCTCTGTCGGGAGATTTACCGGGCAACGAAATACAAAGTCCAATGGCTAAAGTGATTCTAGGTGGACTGCTCACCTCTACTTTCCTCAACGGATTCATTATTCCTATCGTATATAAACTAATGAATCGTGAAAAAACAATTATCAACCCATTAACTCATATCGAACTATGAATAAGAAATTTATCTTGCTGGGAGCGTTTGCCACACTGATAAGTACAGGCAATGCCCAAACAGGTAGCATCAACGAAGTAATTCGTAGTATTGAGCAAAACAATAGCGAGCTACAAGCAACAGGACAGTCAATACAATCTCAAAAGCTCACTACTCGCACAGACAATAACTTGCCCGACCCAACGATTAACTATAGCTATCTTTTCGGTTCGCCGCAAGAGATAGGTAAAACGGGAGAATTAACGCTAACGCAAGGTTTCGACTTCCCCACGCTCTATGCTGACAGAAGCCGATATAACAAACTAAAAGCAGGAAGTTTCGACCGTCAATACGAGGTTGCCCGTCGCAACATCTTGCTCAATGCCAAAGACCTATGCTTAGATTTAGTGATGCTTCGCCATCAAAAAGCCCTCCTTGCAGAACGATTGACAAATGCCCAAGAGCTGTCCGCTATCTACGAAAAGCGTCTCGCTACGGGCGATGCTAATATATTGGAGACAAACAAGATTAAGTTGGAACTACAAGCTGTTGCAGCAGAACACGCCACTAACGAAAGTGCTATTCACACAGCTTTGCAATCGTTGCAAGCCATGAATGGAGGTAAACCTATCGACTTTACACAAGCAGACTATACTCCGATGGTACTTCCTGCGGACTACGAACAACTACGCAATCAACTATTAACTTCCGACCCGGAACTTCAAGCTCTCGAAAGCGAAAAGCAAGCTGCACAAAAACAAATTACCGTAAATAAAGGAGGTTGGTTACCTAAATTAGAAGTTGGCTATCGACGCAATACAGGTTTAGGCGAACAGTTTAATGGATTCATTGTGGGCGGTTCACTTCCTCTTTTTTCTAACCGTCATAAGGTAAAGATAGCTCGTGCACAATCTCTCACAACCAATTTGCAACAAGAAAGCAGTAAACAACAAGCCGACACCCGCTTAACTTCTCTTTACGCTGAAGCCAATCAATTGCAACGTTCTATATCTACCTACGATGTTTCGCTCATGCGTTCCACACTCGAACTGCTAAAACAAGCACTCAATGCTCGTCAGATTTCCATGATAGAGTACTTTGCCGAAATAACAGTCATTTATCAAAGTCAGTCTGCCCTTATGCAATTACAAAACCGTTATCAAAAAGTGATGGCACAGCTATTTAGGGATTTTGCAATCTAGCGATATTAAATCGTTTGTTTAGATGTATTTATCGTTAATTTATTGATTTTATACATTTATACGCTATTCTTTCGTCTTTTAATTTAAAAGTTTGTATCTTCGCAACCTAATTTAACTAATAATTAAGGTATGAGTTACAATTTATTGAAAGGTAAAAGAGGTATCATCTTTGGGGCATTAAACGAACATTCTATCGCATGGAAAGTTGCAGAAAGAGCAGTAGAAGAAGGTGCGATAATTACATTATCCAATACTCCTATTGCGGTTCGCATGGGAGAGGTTTCTGCCTTATCCGATAAACTTAATTGCGAAGTTATTCCGGCTGATGCTACCAGCGTAGAAGATTTGGAGAACGTATTCAAACGTTCGATGGAAGTATTAGGTGGTCAAATAGACTTCGTGCTTCACTCTATAGGTATGTCGCCCAATGTACGTAAAAAACGTACTTACGACGATTTGGATTATGATATGCTAGATAAGACATTAGATATTTCGGCTGTATCTTTTCACAAAATGATACAAGCTGCTAAAAAGATGAATGCAATCTCCGATGGAGGTTCTATTTTAGCCCTTACTTATATGGCTGCACAACGTACGTTCTTTGGTTATAACGATATGGCAGATGCTAAAGCATTATTGGAATCTATTGCTCGTAGCTTTGGATATATTTATGGACGCGAACATAATGTACGCGTAAATACTATTTCACAATCGCCAACCATGACTACCGCCGGGTCGGGAGTAAAAGGAATGGAAAAGCTATTCGATTTTGCTAATCGTATGTCTCCTCTGGGAAATGCTTCGGCTGACGAATGTGCTGATTATTGTATCGTGATGTTCTCCGACTTAACACGCAAGGTTACTATGCAAAACTTATATCACGATGGAGGATTCTCCAGCGTAGGAATGAGTTTGCGTGCAATGGCAACTTATGAAAAGGGACTTGACGAGTACAAAGATGAAAATGGAAATATCATTTACGGATAAACATCTTTATATATAATGAAATTACGGAAACTCTTTGTCTTCTTCGTCTTATGTTGTTTACTTTCTTCTTGCCGTCTAAGTATGGACAATAAAGAGAAAGAAGACGAGATAGACATTGCCGTAGTTCGTTATGATAAATTAATCAATGAATATGTAGAGTTTAACAGTTTTTCCGCTCTTCAGAAAATGAATACGGAATATGCTGCTCAAACTAAGCTCTTAGTAGAAAATGTTCTTGGTCTAGGTCAAGTGAATGATAATAACATTAACGGGAAACTGAAATCTTTTTTTTCCGATACCACTTTGCACAAGTTGATGGAGGATGCTTTGGTGAAGTACAAGGATATGAGCGATATAGAAGAACAACTTACCCGCGGCTTTAAGAAGCTAAAGAGAGAACTTCCTTCTATCAAGACTCCTATCATTTACACTCAATTTTCCGCTTTGAACGAATCGGTAGTAGTAGAGGATAGCATTGTAGGTATTAGCTTGGATAAATATATGGGAAGAGATTATCCTTTATACAAACGTTACTTCTACGATTATCAATGCAAAAGCATGAATGAGTGCAGAATAGTGCCCGATTGCTTCACCTATTATCTATTAAGTGAATATCCTTTTTCAAGAGAAAGCACCCATACCCTATTGGATGTTATTGTGCATATGGGCAAGATATCTTATATTGTCGCCTATATATTAGATTATAACTCTTATGGAGAGGAATTCGGATATACAAAAGAAGAAACAAAGTGGTGCGAAAACAATCGAAAAGTAATATGGGAATATATGATTCAAAACAATCATCTCAATGCTACCGATCCGATGATTCTTCGTAAATATACCAAGCCCGCACCTTGTACAGCTTTCTTTGGAGAAACTTCTCCATCAATGATAGGTTCATGGATGGGTATACAGATAATAGACTCATATATGAAACATCATAAAGAAGTGAGTATTCAAGAACTATTAGCTCAAACTAATTCTCAACTTATACTTGCTGACGCTAAATTTAAACCTTGATTTTGAAATAGAACAATTATGGATGTTGCATTATATTTGTTGCCCGTTACTCTAGGCGACACCACTATCGAATCGGTATTACCTGCTTATAATAAGGAGATTACACTCCAAATCAAACATTTTATTGTAGAAGACGTACGGTCGGCTCGGCGTTTTTTAAAGAAAGTAGATAAGGATATTAACATTGACTCCTTGACTTTTTACACATTAAACAAGCATACTTCTCCCGAAGAAATTTCCGGGTACTTGAAACCCTTGATAAATGGAGAATCCATGGGAGTGATTTCGGAGGCCGGCTGTCCCGCAATAGCTGACCCGGGAGCAGACGTAGTAGCCATAGCCCAACGCAAAGGTTTAAAAATAATCCCCTTAGTTGGACCTTCTTCTATTATTTTATCGGTGATGGCTTCTGGTTTCAACGGACAAAGTTTTGCTTTCTACGGTTACCTACCCATAGAGCCCGACGAACGAACAAAGATGATTAAACATTTAGAACAAAGAGCTTATAACGAAAGCCAGACACAGTTATTCATTGAAACTCCTTATCGCAATAATAAAATGATGGAAGATATCATCCGCAATTGTCGTCCACAAACTAGATTATGTATTGCGGCAAATATCACTTGCGAAGATGAATATATCCGCACCAAGACAGTTAAAGAATGGCAAGGAAAACTTCCCGATTTATCAAAGATACCTTGTATATTCCTTATATATAAGTAAGATGATATAATTACCCAAAAAGAATCCGCTATTCTGATGAACAGCGGATTTGTTTTTATTCTTCTACAACCTCGAAATCTTCTTTTCCTACTCCACATAAAGGACAAACCCAATCTTCAGGAATATCTTCAAACGCAGTTCCCGGGGCAATACCTGCTTCCGGGTCTCCTATTTCAGGATCATAAATATAATCACACACGGTGCAAATGTACTTCTTCATAATCTATTGTTTTTATTGTTTGTAGTAACGGAACAAATATAGAACTATTTTTGTTGCCTGCAAAGAGCTTACATTTATTTAGCATTCGCAAGCAACAAATCTTTTAGTTCTTCCATTCCCTCAGAAGCTCCCTTTTGAATAATGCGTACCTCACGTCCCGATGATATTTTTACTTCTTTGGGGTCGATTAAGTACACAGGTACATTCCGAGGTACATAATTGAGCAACCCGGCTGCCGGATAAACGTTGAGCGAAGTACCTATAATAACAAATATATCCGCCTTCTCCACATAAGTAATAGCCGTCTCTATGGCTGGTACAGCTTCGCCAAACCACACAATAAACGGACGAAGTTGAGAACCATCGCCTGCTAAATCACCAATTTTCACTTCGAATTCTTCCGGTTTAAGTTCCTTTATATAATATGGATTATTAGGATTAAGAGTCGAACAGACTTTTGTCAACTCCCCATGAAGATGAATAATATTTGTACTCCCTGCCCGTTCATGTAAATTATCTATGTTTTGAGTAACTATGGTTACATTAAATTTCTTTTCAAGTTCAGCCAACAATAAATGTCCTTTATTGGGTTTTACAGTAAGCAATTGTTTACGACGTTCATTATAAAAGTTTGTAACAAGCTTGGGATTACGTGCATAACCTTCAGGAGTAGCTACTTGCTCTACCGGATAAGTATCCCACAATCCTCCCGCATCCCTAAATGTGCTTATTCCACTCTCAGCACTCATTCCGGCACCGGATAAAACTACCAAGTTCTTCATAAATATATTTTTTAATTGACTATGAACTACAAAAATAAGAAAATTTAAGAAGTAAAAAGAGATTCATTCAAATAAAAGACCTACTTTTGTGAGGTTTTTGTTTAGACAAATACTTGTTATTTACCAAACAGAAAGATATATATAACACTTATATTTAAGAAATGGATAAATTTAGTTACGCCATTGGTCTGGGTATCGGCCAAAACTTGTTGGGCATGGGTGCTCAAGGTCTTAATGTTGACGATTTTGCTCAAGCAATCAAAGACGTATTAGATAAAAAAGAAACAGCTATCAGCCATGCTGAAGCTCGTGAAATAGTAAACGCTTACTTCGCTGAACTCGAAGGCAAGATGAATGCTTCCAATATTGAAAAAGGGAAATCATTTTTAGAAGAAAATAAGCAAAAGCCTAACATCATTACTCTTCCTAGTGGATTACAATATGAAGTATTAACTCAAGGTAAAGGTAAAAGTCCGAAAGCTACTGATCAAGTAAAATGTCACTATGAGGGAACTCTTATTGATGGTACTCTTTTTGATAGTTCTGTTAAAAGAGGCGAACCGGCTACATTCGGTGTAAACCAAGTTATCCCGGGATGGGTGGAAGCTCTTCAGTTAATGAAAGAAGGTGATAAATGGAGATTATTTATTCCTTCAGAATTAGCTTATGGTGCTAATGGAGCAGGAGAAATGATACCTCCTCATAGCACATTAATGTTTGACGTTGAATTAATTCAAGTATTATAAATAATTATTTAATCAAATGAAAAAAGTTAGTATTTTTATGACTATCGCAGCTGCTGCGAGTTTTGCTTCTTGTACCGCTCAAGGTCCTAAAGCCAACCTTAAATCGGATGTAGACTCTTTGTCTTATTCTATTGGTATGGCTCAAACTCAAGGTTTGAAAGATTATTTAGTAGGTAGAATGGATGTTGACACAGCTTACATGAATGAGTTCATTAAAGGTGTGCAAGAAGGTGCTTCTAAAACAAGCAAAAAAGACGTAGCTTACTATGCAGGTATCCAAATTGGACAGCAAATTAGCAACCAAATGGTTAAAGGTATCAATAGAGAATTGTTTGGTGAAGATTCTACTCAAACAATCAGCAAAAACAATTTCTTAGCAGGATTCATTGCCGGTACTTTGGAAAAAGGTGGTTTAATGACTCAGAAAGAAGCTCAAGAGTACACTCAAACCGCAATGGAATCTATCAAGGCTAAAGCTATGGAGAAAACTTACGGAAAGAACAAAGAAGCCGGTATTAAATTCCTTGCTGATAACAAGAAAAAAGCCGGAGTTATCACTACTCCTAGTGGACTTCAATATAAAGTTATCACAGAAGGTAAAGGTGCCATTCCTACTGACACTACTAAAGTGAAAGTTAACTATAAAGGTACTTTGATTGACGGAACAGAATTCGACAGTTCTTACAAACGTAACGAACCTACTGAATTCGTTGCAAACCAAGTAATCAAGGGTTGGACAGAAGCTTTGACAATGATGCCTGTTGGTTCTAAATGGGAACTTTACATCCCTCAAGAATTAGCATACGGAACAAGAGACACTGGCACTATCAAACCTTTCTCTACTTTAATTTTCGAAGTTGAGTTAGTTGATATCGTGAAGTAAGTAATTAGACAATCATATACTCAGGGAGGAGCATGAAAAGCAATTTTCATGCTCCTCTTGTTCTTTTACTTATCAAAAACAATAAAAAAGTGCTATTATTACATTTTTTATCTCATTTACATAGATAGAATAAAAAATATCTCTATATTTGCTTACAAATTGATAATTGAAGCTAATAGTAAATTAATACCTATGAATATGGAAAAGATAGATAGTCTTGATAGACAAATCTTAGAGATTATTTCACAGAACGCGCGTATTCCCTTCAAAGATGTAGCTGCAGAGTGTGGTGTGTCGCGTGCAGCTATTCATCAAAGAGTACAAAGGCTCATTGATTTGGGCGTTATCGTTGGTTCCGGATATCATGTTAACCCCAAAAGTTTGGGTTACAGAACTTGTACTTACGTAGGTATCAAATTAGAGAAAGGATCTATGTATAAGGACGTGGTAGCTCAGTTAGAAAAGATTCCTGAAATAGTAGAATGTCACTTCACTACCGGACCATATACAATGTTGACTAAAGTATATGCTTGCGATAACGAACATTTAATGGAATTACTTAACTCTAAAATGCAAGAGATTCCCGGAGTGACAGCTACTGAAACTCTTATTTCGTTAGAACAAAGCATCAAGAAAGAAATTCCTATCAGATTAGAAAAATAAAATGTAGCTAATAGAATGGATTTCCTAAATACCTATCATCTATCCGGACTTATCATTGGAGTTTCTACTTTTATCATTATAGGGATCTTTCACCCAATAGTAGTGAAAGCTGAGTATTATTGGGGAACTAAATGTTGGTGGATATTTCTTTTTCTAGGATTTATAGGAATTGGAAGTTCTATCTATACTAGTAATCTCCTTATATCTTCTCTTTTAGGCGTATTCGCTTTTTCTTCCTTTTGGACTATCAAAGAAATTTTCGAACAGGAAGAAAGAGTGCGTAAAGGATGGTTCCCAAAGAACCCTAAGCGTAACTATAAGTTCTAGCCTAAGTATTCTCTACACATGAGTTCACCTTTCAATGCACCGATAGCATTGAAAGCAAGTGATCCCATCTCATCTTCACCCGGCAAGAGAACTACCGGAGCAAGGTAATCAATTCGTTTTTGCAGCCTACTCATACAGTATTCGCTATGAGCAATGCCTCCTGTTAGCAATATAGCGTCTACCTGCCCAAGCAAAGTTACATACATAGCCCCTATTTCTTTTGCTACGGTATAAATCATCGCATCCAAAACTAAGATAGAGCGTTCGTCCCCTTGTTCGGCAGCTTGTGTAATAGCAGGTACATAACCCGTACCTAAATGGGCTATCAATCCACCTTTACCATTCAAAAGTTTCTTTAGTTCTTCTTTAGTATATTTTCCACTAAAACAAAGCTCCACTAATTGATCAGCAGGAAGTGTTCCGGCACGTTCAGGCGAAATTGGTCCTTCTCCATTCAACGCATTGTTCACATCTATCACTTTCCCTTTTCGATGAGCACCCACAGAGATGCCACCTCCTAAATGGGCAACAATCAAATTAAGATCTTCGTAGTTGCGATGAATGCTTTTAGCATATTTTCGAGAAATAGCTTTATGATTCAACGCATGGAAAATAGAGAAGCGAGGAAGCAAAGGATTACCGGAAAGACGAGCTACATCATCAAATTCATCCACCACTTCCGGATCGGCAATAAACGAACGACACGAAGGTATTAACGATGCAATATCCCAAGCAAGCTGAGCTCCCAAATTGCAAACATGAAGCATAGTAGCATTCCACAAATCCGCTTTCATCTTTTCATTAATGGGATATACACCACTCGGTGTAGGATGAAGCAAACCTCCTCTTGCTATCACAGCATCGAAGTTCAAAGGAATAGCTGACTGCTGCAACTCTTGCAGAATATGATTTTTACGAAATTCATATTGTTCGTTAATATGTTTGAAAGGAGCAAGTTCTTCAACTGTATGCTGAATACTTTTCACAAACATCATCTCATCATCTTCGTAAATAGCTATTTTGGTAGAGGTAGAGCCCGGATTAATCACTAAAACTTTCATTCAATTTCTATTTACTAGTTAAACAAGCCATTGCAATACTATAATATTTTGAGAGTCCGGAATCGCTGCGCGAAGGAAGTACTACCGGACAGATAGGACCTTGAAGCAATCCTGCCATATCTGCTTTTGCAAACAAAGCTACTGACTTATAGAAAGTGTTTCCTGATTCTATATTAGGGAAAATAAGTACATCCGCTTGTCCATTGATAGGAGAAACAATTCCCTTGATGTCTCCACTTGCTTGTTCACACGAAGTACGCACATCCAAAGGTCCGTCGATAATAACATCTCCAAATTCACCGGCTTCCGCAAGTTCCACAATATTAACATAATCGAGCGAATGAGGAAACTTAGCACTTACCTTTTCGGTACAATGTATTAATGAAATACGAGGTTGTTCGATACCAAAACTACGACAAGTATGAATGGCATACCAAATCATCTCTATTCGTTGTTGCAAAGTGGGGCGAGGTATTACTGCTGCATCCGAAAAGAACAACAACTTGTTATAAGTCGGTATCTGCATCATTGCCAAATGCGTGAGAATCTTCCCTTTAGGAAGCAAACCCTTTTCTTTATCAAGTATCGCATGAAGCAAATTATCTGTATTGATAATTCCTTTCATCAAAATATCCGCTCCTCCCTCGCGCACAATACGCACAGCCTGACGGGCAGCCTCATCGGAATCTTCAATATGCAAAAAGGAAACGAAATTGGGATATAACTTCAATGAAGGATATTTTTCCAATATAGATGAATCTCCAATCATTAAAAATTCCGCAAAACCCTCTTCTAATGCTCGCGAGATAGCATACTCAGTATTAGGGTCGTTAGCACAAACCACTGCAATACGTTTACGCTTTTTCAGCGTTTTAAGATGAGCAGTAAGTTCGTTAAAATTAGTAATTGGATTCATTTTAATAGATTTTTAGCAAATATCAGCAAAAGTATTGAAATAAGAATGAGAAGATGAGAATATTTTAATGTACATTTGCAAAAACGAATCAACGCATGGATGCACTGATATTTCCACCTTATCTTGTAGAAGGTGACAAAATAGCTATCATCTCTCCTGCCGGAAAGATTGATAAAACATTTCTCAAAGGAGCGAAAGAACGCTTAGAGTCTTGGGGATTGAAGGTCGTTATGGGGAAACACGCTGCCGGTGAATGCGGAAGGTTCTCGGGAACAATTCATCAACGCATTTCTGACTTTCAAAAAGCGATGGACGATGAAAGTGTAAAAGCTATATTTTGTAGCAGAGGAGGTTATGGATCTATCCATTTGATAGACAAACTGAACTTTTCTATTTTTAAGGAACACCCGAAATGGCTAATCGGTTACAGCGACATTACGCTACTTCACGAACTATTTCAGTCTAATGGTTTTGCGTCCATTCATTCTTTGATGGCTCGACATCTAACGGTGGAAGCTAAAGAAGATGCTTGCGCACTCGCACTCAACAATATGCTGATGGGTGAGCTTCCTACTTATCATTGTCCCAATCATAAATCCAATAAGACAGGAATCAGCAATGGCATTCTTCGAGGAGGCAACCTTTCGGTACTCTACGGATTGAGGGGAACTCCTTACGATTTTCCTGCGGAAGGAACTATTCTCTTCATTGAGGATATTGGTGAACGTCCTTATCACATCGACCGGATGATGCACAATCTAAAGTTAGGAGGCATATTAGAAAAGTTATCAGGACTGATAGTCGGGCAATTTACTGAATACGAAGAAGATGTATCGTTTGGTAAAGAGGTGCAACAGATTATTACGGATGCAGTGAAAGAATATAATTATCCGGTATGCTTCGATTTTCCGGTAGGACACACTCCGCTCAACAATCCACTCATCTGTGGTGCGGAAGTAGAACTTAACGTTGGTAAAAAAGATGTAGAGTTACGATTCATTAAATAACAAAAGACAAATAAATAATGATAAAGAATTACTTAATAATGGTTTGCGGATTTCTCCTTTTTCTCTGCCTTGCTTGTGGAGCAAACGGTGGAAAAGCGACTTCAAAACAGACAAAAGAAAGTGCTATAATTAAAGCTCCCGAATTTAATGCCGACAGTGCTTATAGTTATATAAAGGATCAGGTAGACTTTGGCTATCGGGTACCAAACACAAAGGAACACGTTGCTTGCGGAGATTTTTTAGCTAACAAATTAGCAGCACATGGCGCAACGGTTATCAATCAATACGCTACGCTCACTGCTTACGACGGCACGCCACTGAAAGCACGAAACATCATCGGGTCGTACAATCCTGAAATGAAGAAGAGGGTAGTTTTGTTTGCTCATTGGGACACTCGTCCTTGGGCTGATAACGACAAAGACGAAACAAAGCATCACACTCCTATCCTTGGGGCAAATGATGGAGCAAGTGGTGTAGGCGTTCTTTTAGAAATTGCCCGGCAACTAGGCAAACAACAGCCTACTATTGGCATCGACCTTATTTTGTTTGATGCCGAAGACTACGGCGCACCACAGTTCTACGAAGGAGAGCACACAGAAGAAAGTTGGTGTTTAGGTTCTCAGTATTGGGCACGATTCCCTCACGTACAAGGGTATAATGCTCGTTTTGGTATCTTATTAGATATGGTAGGTGGTAAAGGCGCAACTTTCCTTCAAGAAGGATATTCTAACGAATTTGCCAAATCAATAGTAAAGAAGGTATGGAACAAGGCTAACGACATTGGCTATGGAACTTATTTTATCAATAGGAAGGGTGGTTACGTAACCGACGACCATCTCTTTGTGAACCGAATAGCAAAGATTCCAACCATCGACATCATCCCAACCGATGAAACTGATGAGCAATCCAGTTTCGGTTCTTTTTGGCATACAGAGAACGATACCATGGACGTAATAGACAAAGCTACCTTAAAAGCTGTTGGACAAACGGTAATGGAAGTAATATATAATGAGAAATAACAAAGACTATGACAATAAACGAAACCCAAGACAATGTTATCGAGGAGTTTAGTGACTTCGATGATTGGATGGATAAATATCAACTATTGATAGATTTAGGCAATGAACAAGAACCGCTTGACGAAAAGTATAAGACGGAACAAAATTTGATAGAGGGTTGCCAAAGTCGAGTTTGGCTACAAGCGGATGAGGTAGACGGCAAGATACTATTTAAAGCAGAGAGCGATGCCGTTATTGTGAAAGGTATCATAGCCTTACTAATTAAGGTAGTGTCGGGACATACACCTGATGAGATATTAAACAACGATTTGTATTTTATCGAAAAGATAGGATTGAAAGAGCATCTTTCGCCCACTCGAAGCAATGGACTTCTCTCTATGGTAAAACAAATGAAAATGTATGCTCTAGCATTCAAGGCTAAGGACAGCAAGAAATAAAAAAGACGTAGCACTACATAGAAAATATCTATTATAGTGCTACGTAAATAAAATAGCAATTCCAATTCTCTCTTACAATAACGAAGCCGGATTGATGTTGTTTGCTTCAATATCCTTAAAGTATCTGTATGTGCCCACCT
>JAVVPX010000049.1:0-237 GCA_036655555.1 Bacteroidaceae bacterium
GCTCCAGCTTGATGTTGTCCTTAACGGCATATCCTTTAATAAGATACTCCTTAAGCACCCTGTTTGCCCAGATACGGAATTGAGTAGCATTTTTAGAATTCACCCTATATCCTACGGATAAAATAGCATCGAGATTGTAATATTTAACCTCTGTTGTCTGCATTTTATCTACCATAGCACCGTGTGGAGTGGTATGTTCCAAAATGGAACATACCATATTCTCCTCCAATTCTCCAG
>JAVVPX010000049.1:247-18591 GCA_036655555.1 Bacteroidaceae bacterium
GAATCTTTTTCTAACTCTCCCTCCTTGAATATGTTATTAATGTGCAGACTGACATTCTGTTTGGTTGATAAAAACAGCTCAATCATCTGAGCCTGTGTTAACCAAACGCTCTCTTGCTCAAGCTTCACATCGAGTGAAGTTACTCCATCCGATGTTTGATATAATATTATCTCTCCTGTATTCATAACGTCTAAATTTTTGTAAAGTTAATGATTAATTTTGTTCTCTTGTGCTGATTAAGCGGCAATTGTACTGTAAGACAATCCAATTAAATATTTAGCTATAATCGTTTTTTCTTGATTTCAAAATCGCAATTTTAAAAAGAAGCTGAGAATATTGGATAAGTCAAAAGTATATACTATTTTTGTGCGTAATATGAGTTATTTGAAGGTATAGCACTGCAAATCGCTGAAATACGCACAGTTGCCAAATCGTTACCAGCATTTTTCAGAACTCTGCAAATTGTTTATCCCTCAATTGATTAAGTCAAATCAATGATAATCTAAAATAAGTAATCGTTGCTGTTACAATAGCTATATTCCAATTTTATTATGCTAAAAAAAGTCCTTCATATTATTCGCAACCTAATTATCGTTTTTTTTCTTTCTTCCATTCTTGCAGTGGTTGCTTATCGTTTTATACCTGTCTATTTTACTCCACTAATGATTATTCGAAGCGTGCAACAGATGGCAAGTGGTGAAGCACCAATACTTAAACATAAATGGGTCTCGTTTGATAAAATTTCTCACAGCCTACCTATGGCAGTAATTGCTTCGGAAGATAATCGCTTTGCTACTCACAATGGATTCGATTTTACTGAAATAAAGAAAGCTGTGAAAGAGAATGAAAAGAGGAAAAAGAAACGGGGAGCAAGCACCATTAGTCAGCAGACGGCAAAGAATGTTTTTCTATGGCCTAAGTCATCGTGGGTACGAAAAGGCTTTGAAAGCTATTTCACTGTATTAATAGAATTTTGTTGGTCGAAAGAGCGTATAATGGAAGTCTATCTCAATTCAATTGAAATGGGGAAAGGTATTTACGGAGCGGAAGCTACGGCAAAGAATAAGTTTAATACTACAGCCGAAAAATTGTCGAAGAAACAATGTGCGCTGATAGCGGCTAGTCTTCCCAATCCCATTCGTTTCAATTCTGCCGCTCCATCCAACTATATGCTCAAGCGTCAAAGACAAATAATGAAATTAATGCGATTGATAGAACCGTTCCCTCCCAAAAAGGAGAACTAAGTATCTGCCATATCGTGTATCTCTTCTAAAATACTCACTGCTGTTTCCACTCTTTCTATGTTTTTCACCGTCATGATACGCTTGCCGTTTTGTTCGCGAAGGTTACAAGCACGAGCATGACTTTGCATATATCGTATCATCTTATCGAAAGCGATAGATTGATAGTAAGGAGACTGAGGATTGCTTACGAAATAGAGTGACATTCGTCCGGCTTTGAGATAAACCTTTTCTACTCCTAAACTTTTAGCAAAACGACGAAGACGAACAATACGCATCAGTTCCAATCCCTCATTAGGTATCTTTCCGAATCTATCTTCCAACTTTTCTTGAAAGCTCAGTACATCTTTGTCTTTTTCCATCTTGTCTAATTCCCGATAAAGTAACATCCTTTCGCTACTACTTGGAATATATTCGTTTGGAAAGAGCAATTCTAAATCGCTCTCTACATTACATTCACTAACGAAGTTTTGCCCACTGATTTTATCTTCGCCGGCTTTGAGCTCTTCGGCATAAAGTTCGGCAAATTCTTCTGTCTTTAGCTCTTGTACCGCTTCGCCCAAAATCTTTTGGTAAGTTTCGTAACCCAAGTCGGCAATAAAGCCACTCTGTTCTGCTCCCAACATATTACCTGCTCCTCGAATATCAAGGTCTTGCATAGCAATATGAATGCCGCTTCCTAAATCGGAGAAGTTTTCAATAGCTTGCAGACGGCGCTTTGCTTCGGGGGTTAAAGTACTTAATGGAGGAGCAAGAAGATAACAAAAAGCTTTTTTATTTCCTCGTCCCACTCGTCCGCGAAGTTGATGAAGGTCGCTTAATCCAAAGTTTTGCGCATTATTAATGATAATGGTATTTACGTTTGGTATGTCTATTCCACTTTCAATGATAGAAGTAGCAATTAATATGTCGTAGTCGTAGTTTACAAAGTCGAAGATAATCTTTTCTAACTTCTCCGGTTCCATTTGCCCATGTCCTACACAGATGCGAGCATCGGGAACAAGCCGATGAATCAATCCTTCTAACTCATAAATGTTTTGTATGCGATTGTTTACTAGAAACACTTGTCCGTTTCGGCTCATCTCAAAGTTGATAGATTCGCGGATAATATCTTCGTTGAATGTATGCACTTCTGTTTGAATAGGATAACGATTGGGAGGAGGTGTACTAATAACCGACAAATCTCGTGCGCCCATCAATGAAAATTGCAAGGTACGAGGAATGGGAGTAGCAGTCATGGTTAGCGTATCTACATTTATCTTTATCTGCTTCAACTTTTCTTTTACCGACACACCGAATTTCTGTTCTTCGTCTACAATAAGCAGTCCTATATCCTTGAATTTTACGTCCTTCCCAATGATTCTATGTGTACCAATTAAGATGTTTATTTCTCCTTCGCTCAACTCTTTTAGTGCTTTTTTTACGTCGGCAGGTTTACGAGCACGACTTAAGTAATCTATTCGGCAAGGGAAATCTTTTAAGCGTTCCGAAAAGGTTTTATAATGTTGATAGGCCAGCACGGTAGTAGGTACAAGTACTGCTACTTGTTTATTATCGCTTACCGCTTTAAAGGCTGCACGAATGGCAACTTCTGTTTTACCAAATCCTACATCTCCGCATATCAATCTATCCATTGGACGGTCTTTTTCCATATCTACCTTTACATCCTGCGTTGCTTTCAGTTGGTCGGGAGTATCTTCGTAGATAAACGAAGCTTCTAGCTCATGCTGCATAAAAGAATCAGGAGAAAAGCAAAAACCCTTTTCATCCTTACGTTGCGAATAGAGCTTTATCAAGTCTCGGGCAATATCTTTTATTTTAGTTTTGGTACGGTCCTTCATCTTTTCCCAAGCACCGGTTCCCAATTTATTTAGGCGGGGAGGTTCTCCCTCTTTTCCTTTATACTTAGAAACTTTGTGCAGAGAATGAATAGAAACAAATACGACATCTTCATTCTGATAGACTAGTTTAATAACCTCTTGAGTAGTATCGCCATTAGGCATACGTACTAATCCGGCAAAACGTCCTACGCCATGGTCGGTATGTACTACGTAATCGCCCGGTTGAAACTGATTAAGTTCTTTTAGTGTAAGTGCTACTTTTCCGCTTCTTGCTTTATCGCTCTTTAGATTATACTTATGAAAACGATCGAATATTTGATGGTCGGTAAAGAAACAACAACGAAGAACATTGTCCGTGAACCCTTCATGGAGGGTTTTATCTACTGCTGTGAAAGGAATATTATCGTTTCTATCTTCAAAAATAGATTTAATACGGCTAGCTTGCTTCTCGCTATCCGAAAGTATATATAACTGATAACCTTGTTCTAAATAGTTTTTGAGCGAAGCACTTACTAAATCAAAGTTCTTATGAAAAATAGGCTGTGGCGAACATTCGAAACTTAATTTAGCTTGAGGTGTACCGGTAGGCTTATGTCCAAATTCTATTCGACGAAAATCTAAAGCTTTAACAGTAAATTGAGCACCATCAATCAACTTTTGCTCTAAGTCCGTTCCTCCAAACTCTTCTTCTTCCTGTGTTATTAACGCTTGTGGCGAAAGAGCTTCATCGCGAACTGCTTGTATTCGTTCTCTCACCCAAAGAAAATCTTTCATAGCCAACACGGTATCGGCAGGGATAAAGTCAAGGAACGAAACATCGCTCTCGTTGCTTTTAGTTAGCTCCGGCACAATAGCAATACTTTGTTTCTTTTCTTTCGAAAGTTGAGAATCCACCTCAAAGCTGCGAATACTTTCTACCTCGTCGCCAAAGAAATCTATACGATAAGGGTATTCGCTCGCAAAAGAGAACACATCAATAATACTTCCTCTTACGGCATATTGTCCCGGTTCATACACATAATCTACGTGCTCAAAACCATAACTACTCAACATCTCAGTTATAAAAATAGTATCTACGTGTTCTCCCACCATAAGCTTCAATGTCTTATCGCTCAACTCTTGTTGCGAAACTACTTTCTCTGCTAAAGCATCGGGATAAGTGACAATACATAAAGGCTCATTTGTCTTTTGCAATCTACTTAATACCTCGGTGCGAAGAATTTCGTTAGCTGCGTCTTTCTGTCCATACTTGATGGCTCTGCGATAAGACGATGGAAAAAAAAGAACCTTCTCTTCTCCGTTTATCTGCGTCAAGTCGTGATAGAAATAGCCGGCTTCTTCTAAGTCAGCTAAGATGAAGACGAAGGAATGTTTGCTCTTTTTGAGGAAGGAGGATGAGAACAATGTTGACGATGAAGCACACAATCCTTCAATGAAAATAGTTTTCACCGATGAATCTTCTAGTAATTTAGCCAATGCTCCCGCATTCGGATGCTTGGCATATATATTTTGCAGTTCGATAATATTCATAAATTTCTCTTCTGAGACTGCAAAAATACTAAATATTATTGAGTTTTTGCAGGAAGACTTTTGCAAGTATCGGAATTTACTTACATTTGCATAACAATTCATATACTGTAATGTATGCAAGAGCCTGATAGCATCGTAATCATTCCCACTTACAATGAGAAGGAGAATATAGAAAAAATTATTCGTACCGTCTTTAATCTTGAAAAAGAATTTAATGTACTAGTGATAGAAGACGGTTCGCCGGATGGCACGGCTGCTATCGTGAAAACGTTGCAAAAAGAATTTCAAGATCGTTTGTTCATGATTGAGCGCAAAGGAAAGCAAGGATTGGGTACAGCATATATTACCGGCTTCCGTTGGGCTATCGAGCATCAATACGACTATATTTTTGAAATGGATGCCGACTTCTCTCATAATCCCAACGACTTATTACGTCTTTACGAAGCTTGTGCCGTAAAAGGTGGCGATGTAGCTATCGGTTCGCGTTACGTAAGCGGAGTGAATGTTGTTAATTGGCCTATGGGACGAGTGCTGATGTCGTACTTTGCCTCTAAATATGTTCGAATGATAACCGGACTTCCCATTGCCGATACTACAGCCGGTTTTAAGTGTTATCGCCGTCAGGTATTAGAAACTATCAATCTCAGTAAAATCCGTTTCAAAGGATATGCTTTCCAAATAGAAATGAAGTTCACAGCTTATAAGTGTGGATTTAATATAATGGAAGTGCCTGTCATTTTTGTAAATCGAGAACTCGGCACTTCAAAGATGGATAGTAGTATCTTTGGGGAGGCTATTTTTGGTGTTATCAAACTTAAAATAGATAGTTGGTTCAGAAGATATCCTCAAAAGAAAAACTAAAATGAAGCGTATCTACATAAAAAATGCTCAGATAGTGAATGAGGGGAAAAGCTTTTTCGGCTCTCTGGTAATAGAGGGAGAAAAGATAGCTGAAGTTCTATGCGGAGAAGAGCAACCGTCAATTCCTTGTCAGGAGATTATAGACGCAAGCGGACTTTACCTTCTTCCCGGAGTAATAGATGAGCATGTACATTTCCGTGAACCGGGACTTACGCATAAAGCCGATATTCATTCTGAAAGCAAAGCTGCCGTAGCGGGAGGAATCACTTCGTTTATGGATATGCCAAACGTAATACCGCAGACAACTTCTTTAGAAACTTTAGAGGAAAAGTTTTGTTTAGGTGCGCAAAACAGTATAGCCAATTATTCGTTCTACTTTGGTGCTACAAACAATAATTTGGAGTTACTTCACTTACTGAACAAAAACAGAGTATGTGGCATCAAACTTTTTATGGGCTCAAGCACGGGGAATATGTTGGTCGATAGAAAGGCGGTACTCGAAAGATTATTTAAGGAGTCCGAACTGCTTATTGCTACTCATTGCGAAGATCAAGACATTATTCGTCGAAACACGGAAGATTTTAAAGCTCATTACGGAGAAGAGGAAGATATGCGTTTCCATCCCATGATAAGAAGTGCGGAGGCGTGCTACTTATCGTCCGCTCTTGCCGTAGAGTTAGCTCAAAAGGCTAATGCTCAATTACATATTTTGCATATCAGTACTGCTAAAGAACTGAAACTATTCGAAGATAAACCTTTAGCGGAAAAGAAAATTACCGCAGAAGCGTGCATTGCTCATCTTATCTATTCACAAGAAGACTACAAAAAATTAGGTACACGCATCAAGTGTAATCCTGCTATTAAAGAACTTTCGGATAGAGATGCTTTGCGTAAAGCCATAAACAGTAATTTAATAGATACTATTGGAACGGATCATGCTCCTCACTTATTAAGCGAAAAACAAGGGGGATGCCTAAAAGCAATGTCGGGTATGCCGATGATTCAATTCTCGCTTGTGTCGATGTTGGAATTGGTACGGCAAAAAGTGTTATCCATAGAACAAATGGTAAACAAGATGTCTCATGCTCCGGCAATGCTTTACCGTATTTCTAATCGTGGCTTTATCAGAAAAGGATATCAAGCGGATTTAGTATTAGTTAATCCTACAAAAGAATGGGAAGTTAATAAGCACAACATCATAAGCAAATGCGGATGGAGCCCGTTGGAAGGATATTGTTTCCATTCTAAAATAGAAAAAACATTCGTTAATGGGCAGCTCGTTTATGCCGATGAATCTATTAACGATACTGTCAACGATACTTATCGAGGACAAGAGTTAAGGTTCGAAAGATGAAAATAAATTATCGGATATACGAGCTGACTGAATATATCAATTGGATTTACTTCTTTCATGCATGGGGTTTTCAACCTCGTTTTGCTGCTATTGCCGATTTACACGGTTGCGATGCTTGCCGAGCAGGATGGCTTGCTAACTTTCCGCAAGAGGAACGCATGAAAGCTACTGAAGCTATGCAACTCTTCAAAGAAGCTAATAGAATGTTGAATGAATTAGATCCCGACTTTGAGGCACAAGCTCTCTTTCGTCTTATGGATGCCAATTCTAAAGAAGATAATTTGATCTTAGATGGAACTGTATTTCCACTTCTTCGTCAACAGAGTGCACATAAAGAGGGTGAACCTTTTCTTTGTCTAAGCGACTTTGTACGTCCACTAAGTTCCGGTATTAAAGATAGGGTAGGAGCTTTTGCCGCTTCGTTCGATGCAGAGTCGGAAAACCTTTATCAAAACGATTCGTACAAACATCTTTTGGTACAAACACTATCGAGCCGTTTGGCAGAGGCGGCAGTCGAAAAGATGCACGAATATATTCGCAAAGAAGCATGGGGATATGCTAAGGAAGAACAGCTAACCATGAAGGAGATGCTTATAGAAAAATATCAAGGCATCCGTCCCGCAGTAGGTTATCCTTCACTTCCCGACCAATCTATTAATTTTCTGCTCGATGAACTATTAGATATGAAACAAATAGGCATTCGTTTGACAGATAATGGGGCGATGAATCCACATGCATCAGTCAGTGGACTTATTATAGCCAACCCCTCTGCTCGTTATTTCGCAATAGGAAATATTGGAGAAGATCAGCTAATAGATTATTCGCAACGTAGAGGAATGGAAGCTGCCGTTATGGAAAAATTTCTAGCAGCAAATTTGAGAACAACTCATCTCCTTGGAGATTCTTCCCTTTGAAAACTCTATTTTGTCGTAGGCAAAATAATTCACCACTACTATTTAAAAAGTCTTCAGTATTATTTTTAAAACGAACAGTATTATTTTTTTAGTCTTCAGTAATATTTTAAAGAACATTATATCTATTTTTTTATGTATCTTTGTCACGGCTCAATATCCTTGGAAGAAAAGAGGAAAGAGCTTCTTTAGTGATTCAAAAACACATACTATTTTTGTTTGTTATCAAAAAAATCGAAAGAAAATGGACGAAGACGAAGAACTTTTCCGAGAAATGAATGAAGAAGATGGCTTCTACATGGGAGATGGACATGCTGAAGGAGACAATGAAGATAATAATGATGATTCCGAAAGTGATTCATCCAGTTCTCAAAGTAGTAATAGTGGATGCGCCGGAGTATTCCTAGCATTGTTGCTATTGATATTTATTCTCGTATTATAGTCGCCCCAATATAGATTCTATAAGTTTCTATTTTTCTCTTTTAAGGCGAGATTGAGGCTTTGTAATGGTGCTGTCTTGAACTTGTTTCGTGGCAGTGCGCTTGGTCTTTGCTTGCCAAAAAAGGAGGTCGCGCCACGTATTGAAGTCCTTTTTATAAATAATGCCTATGCCTTGTGTGGATAGAGTTGTCTTAGCATAATAGCGGTCGTTCGTTTGGTTATAAGCTTTAAGACGAATATCTCCGGATTTGGTTAGCAAATATTCGATATCAAAGTCACCCACGAAGTTAGTGTTTGCCATGGGATTATCTCTATAACCGAAGTTCCCATTTATCAATAGCCTATTATTGAGCAATTGTCCCGAGAGCATTCCTTCTACTTCTACGTCCGTCCAACCCTTATCGCCTGTACTTAATGTGGTACCGAAGTTCCAATTATTGCTATTGATAATCTGCGAAAACATATTGTTTAGTTGTCCCGAGAGAGTGGAAGAAAGTACGGAACTCATCGTGTTTGAAGTCTGTCCGTTGGCATTGTTGGCATAATTATAGGTGTAGAACTTGCCTATTCCCAATAAATAAAGTATCTGCATATTCATTTGTTCATCGGTACTGATAGCACTTTTTACTAATTCACGCTCTTCTTCATTTACGTTAGGAAGTTCTAAATCGAACTTCACAGTTGGTTTTAGTAAATTTCCGGTTAGATTCATCAAGCAATTTACTTTCACGTTATTTTGTGTGGTTGTGCCTTCGCCCAATCCTAAGTCGCTTAAAGAAGCGGAGTTTACGGTATAAGAAGCTTTGATGTCTAAACTTGCATCCAAAGGAGCTCCGTTGAAAGAAATATTACTTCCCGACTTGATAACAAAATCTTTGCGAATTACTTCTTGTAGGCTAAATTTATAGATACCTTGCGTGATATCGTAATCGCCGAACATCTTTACATCTCCTTTGTTAAAGAAATCCACTCTTACATTCCCATTACCTCTTCCGCTGATGTAATCTCCCGAAGAAGGGTCAATAATAATCTTCATGCTCGCCTCCGGAGTAGCTTCCACCTGAAGATTGAGGCGAATGTTCATAGGAGTTTTTTTCTCTTCCTGCTGATAATTATTAAATAAGGAAATCGAATCTCTTTGTGCTCGTCGAGGAGTTTTGTCTACGAATGTAACAAATTGATTGTTCGTAGCCGAAGAAGTAGATTTGGTAATATATACAAAGTTTGTATTTCGATTGGTTCTCATTGCCACGTCTACATTCAATCCATTAGGATTTCCATTCAATGTAGTATTGCCTGTACCATAAACAGTACCATAGAAAGGAATATCCGGACTCTCTTTAGTATTGAACACTAGCATATTATTCACATCAATCATAAAACGATAGTTTAGATTCTTGAAATGCCGAAAGTGAAGATACCCATTCACTTTTCCGGAATGCCCTTCGGGATCATTGATAGTAATGTCGTCAAATCGTATTCCTTCTTTGTCTAATCTCACGGAATCATGTTTGATAATAAACGATGTGTTGAGAATATTAATCTTACAACTCGCACTTGCCATTGCTGAGCCGAGTAAATCCAAACTTTTGAAACCTCCTACCAATCGAATGTTTCCTTTTACTCGTCCTTGCATATTGGAAGCTATGCCGTCCATATAAGTTTGTAGAAATTGAAGATTTGTTCCGTCCGCTTCTATGTTGAGGTCAAGTCCCTTCTTCTTGATAAAGATGAAACCTTTTACGTTTGTCCGGGCAAGTTCTTTTTCTTTCATTCGTGCGTCTAAGTAAATCCCTTCTTGCTCTTTATCCCATTCTCCGTAGATATTCATATCTCCCATAGGACCACCATTAAAAGCAAAATCCTTCACAAAGAGCCGAGTGTTCATCATTGGACTTTTGAGCGTTTGGTTTATAAATACCGTACCCGTAGCTCTTCCGGTAAATTCTACGGCTCTAAATTGAATGATGTCGAATACATAAGCCAAACTAATGTCTTTTAGCTCTACTTTTACTGTGTCTTTTATTTCTTTGGTCAGTTTCCCATTAACACGCAGATATTGGTCTTTGTGTTGGAATAAGAAATTATCAACAAACACTCTGCCCGAATCTACTTGTATTTTAGAAGAATGAATGTTCCAGATGGTATCGTTTAATATTACTTCGGTAGGTTTCACCTCGACATTGGCTTGCAAAATAGATTTATCGCCCGCTGTCCTAAAGAAGTTGGTAACAGCAGCAAACTTACCACTGTATGTAATAGGCGCGTTGTTTCCCCAATTAATAGTTGTCTTGAGTTTATCATTTTCTGCTTTAGCTTCTAACGAAATGTTTAACATTGCCCCATTTTTTAAATGATTGGCGGCTCTAAAGTTACACTTAAACTCTTTTGATGGATTCTCGCAAAGTATCATTCCCGACTCAAACCACGAATTTCCATAGTTGAAAGATGGAAAATAACCTTCTATCCGTATTTTACCAACCTTATCGTTAAAGTATCCCTTTACCGTCGAACGTTCATTTATGGCTAAAGGAATATTGAACACTTCCGATAAAATATCAGTATTGAGAATATCTATATCGAAAGTAAAATCATTGAGCGGTTCTTTCTTCTTTTCGGTGGTTGTCAGTAGCGAAGGAATGTAGTGCTCTATTGTTTTCATCACACTTGTGGGCATGGTTTGATAAGAATACTGCCCCTTTACCGTAGCATTGAGAAAAGACGAACAGAGTGACAACTGTTTGGTCTCTTCGTGTTGAGTAGCAGTTACTTTTACTTTGTCTAAGAAGTAATATTTCTCAGGAGCAGTGTACAATACATTGTCTATGTTTATTTCTCCAATGACGTTGTCAATAGAACTACCACTAAAGTCGGCATCTACCTTAAGCGATAGTTCGGAACCTTCGCGCTCGTTTATTAAATGTAAATTGTATGGACGTAGATTTTGAATGTTTGCTTGAATGTTAAAGGTAGGTATTGCTTTTGCTATATTAAAGTTTCCATTAACAAGCACTGTACCGTTCTCGTCGTTCAACGAAGCTTTACCATCAAAACCTCCTTGCTGATATTTGCCATCAAGTTCTACATTTTTATATTCGTAGTGACTATAATCTATCGAAGATATTAAACCTTTCATGCTAACATCAGGTCTAGCGTTTTTATAGTTTATACCTTTCACATCAAGATTGAATGAAATTTTACCTAGCAAGTCTTCTTTATCAAACAACTTTCCCAACTGAAATTGATTGGTCTTCACTGCTCCCGAATAGGCAAATGTTCCTTTCTCTTTGTAATTGCTAATTTTGACATCCGTCTTTACTACTCCCAAACTCGTATTGAATACTCCATAAGTAACTATATCATCGAAATAACCCGATACTTCTCCTTGAAAAGAGATGTCACCTAAACGCTTTAATATATCCGGCGTTCCGGAATAGTTCTTTGCTAAATTGCGCACTAAGAAGTCCGTTCCTCCTCGATTGACGTGAAGTTTTGATAAATGACCAAAGACAAAAGCATCGTTCCCTTGCGAAAGATCTTGGAAGGAAACATCTCCTACTATTTGCAAGTCGTTTCCGGCTTTTATTTCTAATCTAGGGCACGAAAGTTGATTAATTGTACCGCTTACTTCCATTTCAAGTTGCAACTCATCTCTAAAGTTGGACAGAGCAGGTACAAAACACGAAATATCGTGTAGAGTAATGTACGACGGCTTCATCTTTCCCGAAAATTTCACCTTGTTGGCAAAGTCTTTAAATGATTGTAGGCTATCGTAACGTAGCTTAATAGGTTTCATCTTAATACTTGTACCGGGCATATTAACAGTGAAATTTTCGATTGACATCCTTTGGGAGTTCGCGAGAATCTTCAACGATAATTTATCCAACTTTAGACCCGATTGCTCGTTGAAACTCATTCGCTTAATAGATCCATTAATGGAGTCGCTATTCAAAGCCTTAAGTGAAATGTTGGCGATAATATTTTGAATTTTCACGTGCTGCGCATTAAATTTACCGGGAGTTTGTGGCTCGGATATTACATCGTAAGAGAGCTTCCCCCGACGAATGAGTATAGAGTTGATACGCAAATCGAGATTTGTTTTCTTTTTTGTTTTATCTTTAGACGCAAGGGCATCTATTACAAACTTAAAGTTCGGTACAGCTTCGGGAGTAACTTTGTTTAGATTGATGTTAAATCCAAAAAGCTGAACGCTGCTAATTGCAATTCTTCCTTTGAATAGGGGCAAAATATCAAACTTTGCGGAAAGTCGGGTTACCTTTAGCATTTCTTTACCTTCACGGTCGTTGAGCAATACATCATCGATGATAATCCGATTAAGCAATCCGATGTCAATTTTGCCCACGGTAAGTTCCGTATTGAGTATTTGTTTTAGTTCGTTGGTTACAAAAACAGTCATCCGATGCTGGACGGAAGGTATGTTCAGCAATAGAATTATTCCCAAGTACAGACCTATTACTAGTCCTAGGAATAACCATACTATTTTCTTGAATGTTTTGATAAATAGATAGTTTTTATTTAATCGAACAAAAGTAGTTAATATTGTGCATTTAGACAACAAAAAGACCGGATATAGCGCAATTACTTCTATATCCGATCTATCATCAAAAAAAAATGAATAATTAGTTAATTCTTCCTAGCAGTCTCATCAAATTGTTGTTCCTTCTTGTGTAGCTTCTTAAATTCAAAAGATATCATTACTTTGAAGCAACCGATGATAAGGAAGGTGAAAGCCAACATATAAATAACAGAAAAAACACCGATACCGGGTTGCCAAATAATGGCTAAAGAACAAAGAATAGCCAAAATGCCAAAAGCTAAATACCAACCCCATTCTCTCGTTCCATAACGTCGTAAATCCATTGCATACCCCAATCCTGTAAAACCTCTGAACATTAACCAGAAAGCAACGATGAATGGAATTATTTCCATGCTAAGTGTTGGATAAACAACGAGATAGATGCCAATAAGTAAATCAATGATTCCGGCTGCTAAATACCATCCCCAACTAGAAATAGTTTTGCGATTACTAGAGGCAAACATAATTTCTAGAATGCCACTAATTAGTAAGCATATACTAAATATTACGCTTAACGCAATGTAACTACTCAGAGGTGCGAACATCAAACTCAGAGCTACTCCAATAAATAAAAAACCCAAGAAGAGGGACATCCACCAGTTTTGTACTGCGTAGTCAATCTTGTCAAACACTGTTTTCATACTTAATCGTTTTATAGTTATTTGGATATATAACAATCTTGTGAACAAAAGTGTTTATTGATTTGAATATTTCTTAGGGAAAGTGCCATTAGTTTGGTGATAAAGTGTACTTTTGCAATATATATAATAGAGACTACAAATTATGTCGTGTATTTTAAATATAGAAACCTCTACCGCCGTTTGTTCGGTAGCGGTGAGTCAAGATGGATTATCCGTTTTTACTCGCGAAGACTTAAAAGGTCCATCGCACGCTGTGACTCTTGGAGTGTATGTTGACGAAGCATTGTCGTTTGTTGACAGTCATGGTATGGTATTAGATGCTGTAGCGGTGAGCTGCGGACCGGGTTCATATACAGGATTGCGTATTGGAGTATCAATGGCAAAAGGTGTATGTTATGGTCGTAATCTTCCACTTATCGGATTGCCTACTCTCGAAGTGCTTTCCGTTCCTATTCTTTTGCGTCACAATTTACCGGACGATGCTTTACTTTGTCCTATGATTGATGCTCGCAGAATGGAAGTGTATGCTGCTGTTTACGACCGTGCTTTGAATCCTTTGCGAAAGGTGGGGGCTGACATTGTAGATGAACAATCGTATTTGAACTTTCTTGATGAACATCCTGTTTATTTCTTTGGCAACGGAGCGGAAAAATGCAGAGAGAGTATTACTCATCCTAATGCGCATTTCATTACCGACATTCATCCTTTGGCGCAGATGATGTTTCCTCTTGCCGAAAAGGCACACGCCAATGGAAAGTTTGAAGATGTGGCTTACTTTGAACCCTTCTATCTAAAAGAGTTCATTGCCTCAATACCTAAGAAATTGCTTTAATGACTATAAACTCAATGAATATGGAGTATAACACTCAAATGAAGAGATTACCTCTTCCTGAATACGGTCGCGGAATACAAAATATGGTAGACCATGCCTTGACTATCGAAGATAATGCCGAACGTCAACGCTGTGCTAACACTATTATTAATATCATGGGCAATATGTTTCCCCATCTACGTGATGTGCCTGACTTTAAACATAAGTTATGGGATCATCTTGCTATCATGGCGGATTTCAAATTAAACATAAAAGCGCCTTACGAGGTAATTGAAAAAACAAAGCTTTTTACCAAGCCGGAGCCTCTCAACTATCCCAATAATAAGATTCGTTATCGCCATTATGGTTATACCGTAGAGCAATTGATAAAAAAAGCTGCAGAATATCCTGATGGAGAAGAGAAGCAAGCTCTTTTATCACTCATAGCTAATCAAATGAAAAAGAGTTTCTTGTTGTGGAACAAAGACACTGTAGAAGACCAAAAAATAATAGACGACCTTGTTGGCTTTTCCGATGGTAATATTCGAATAGAAGAAGGAAGTATAACACTTTCGGAAATTAAGTCTTCCGTATCTGTCAAAATCCGTCCGACTAATAATACGAACAATAACAATAGGAACAACAAAAACAATAATAACCGACGTTACTTTAAAAAATAACTAGTTAGATGTAACCTTTTAATCTTCCATACTATGGCCTCATTTATCATCGAAGGAGGGCACAAACTCCACGGAGACATATATCCGCAAGGTGCCAAAAATGAAGTATTGCAAATTATTTGCGCTACACTGCTTACCTCTGAAGAGGTGAAAATAAGTAATATACCCGACATCCTAGATGTGAACAATCTTATTCAGTTAATGCGTGAGATGGGTGTAATGGTAAAGAAACAGAAGTCGGATACGTATGTTTTTAAAGCTGACAAAGTAGATTTAGCTTACTTACAAAGTGATGAATTCTTGAAAAAATGTTCTTCTCTACGCGGTTCGGTAATGTTAATAGGACCTATGGTCGCTCGTTTTGGTAAAGCTCTCATCTCTAAACCGGGAGGAGATAAAATAGGTCGCCGACGTTTAGATACTCACTTTGTGGGAATACAGAAGTTGGGAGCAGACTTTGCTTATAATGCCGATAGAGAGATTTATGAGATTAAAGCCGAACAACTCGTTGGAGCGGATATGCTTTTGGATGAGGCTTCGGTGACGGGAACGGCAAATATTGTGATGGCTGCTGTGAGAGCTAAAGGTATAACACACATTTATAATGCAGCTTGTGAACCTTATCTGCAACAACTCTGCCGATTACTTAACCGTATGGGAGCAAAGATTAGTGGCATCGCTTCCAATTTACTGACCATCGAAGGAGTAGAAAGTTTGCGTGGAACTGTCCACACTGTACTTCCCGATATGATTGAAGTGGGAAGCTTTATCGGTATGGCTGCTATGACAGGCAGTGAACTTACTATAAAGAATGTGTCGTACGATAATCTTGGCATCATCCCCGACAGTTTCAGACGCTTGGGCATTCAATTAGAACAACGAGGAGACGATATCTACGTGCCTGCACAAGAAAGCTATCAAATAGAATCGTTTATTGATGGTTCTATTATGACTATTTCCGATGCTCCTTGGCCGGGTTTAACTCCCGATTTATTGAGTGTGTTATTGGTGGTAGCCACTCAAGCTAAAGGTAGCGTGCTTATTCACCAAAAGATGTTCGAAAGCCGATTGTTTTTTGTTGATAAACTCATTGATATGGGCGCTCAAATAATTCTTTGTGATCCACACCGCGCAGTTGTAATTGGTCATAACCATAACTTTACGCTACGAGGAGGAAACATGATTTCACCGGATATTCGTGCGGGAATAGCTTTGCTTATTGCTGCTATGAGTGCCGAAGGAACAAGCCGAATACATAATATAGAACAAATAGACCGTGGTTATCAGAACATCGAGCAGCGGCTTACCGCTATCGGAGCTCGCATTACCAGAATATAAAATATGATTAGACCTGAAGAAGTATATAAGATAGGGCAGATAGGTAAACCTCATGGAGTAAAAGGCGAAATGTCGTTTACCTTTACCGATGATGTGTTCGATCGTGTGGAATGTGATTATATAGTTTGTCGTATAGATGGTATCTTTGTTCCTTTTTACGTGGAGGATTACCGTTTTCGTTCCGACACCACTGCCTTACTTAAACTCGAGGGTATAGACACTACCGAGCAGACTCGTGCTTTTACTAATGTAGATGTGTATTTTCCAAAGAAATATGCTTGTCGTGCAGAAGAAGAGGATGAAAGAGAGCTTACGTGGAACGTGTTTGTAGGTTATACAGTTACCGATACCGTTCATGGGCTATTGGGCGATATTGTAGAAGTAGACAATTCTACGGTAAATACTTTGTTTGTAGTAGATAGGGAAGGAGAAGAATTGCTCATCCCTGCTCAAGAATCATTTATCGTAAAAATGGATAATAAGAAACGGAAGATGCTTGTCACTTTACCCGACGGATTACTTCACCTCGACTTAAGCGATGATGGTGACCACTGACATTATTCATACTCATCAACTCACTATCGGTTATCGGCGAAAGGATAAAATAACAGCAGTGCAAACCAATCTTAACCTGAGCATTCGCTCGGGTGAGATGGTATGTCTTATTGGTGCTAATGGTTGTGGTAAATCTACCCTCTTACGTTCTATTGGCGGACTGCAACCTTTGCTTGGAGGTGAAGTCTATATCCAAAACAAAAAAATAGATGAACAGAGTCTTCGGACGCGTGCTCGACTGATTGCTTTGGTACTTACCGATCGTGTGGAAGTAAGTAATCTCACCGTTGAGGAATTAGTAGCAATGGGACGCACTCCCTATACCGATAGTTTAGGTTCTCTTTCCAAAGAAGATATTGAACGGGTAGATATAGCCATCGAACAAGTGCATCTCACTGACTTTAGACATCGCTTGCTCAATGAACTTTCTGATGGAGAGCGACAACGGGCAATGCTTGCTAAAGCCTTGGCACAAGATACTCCTGTTATTCTTTTAGACGAACCTACTGCACACCTCGACCTTCCCAATCGTGTGGAAATGATGCTTTTGCTTAGTCGTTTAGCTCATGAAACAGGCAAAGCAGTGATTCTGTCTACTCATGAACTAGACCTTGCCTTGCAAACTTCCGATCATCTTTGGCTCATGTCTCCTCATGGTGGCATCGAAGTAGGAACTCCCGAAGACCTTGTTCTTAGTCATTCCTTTGAACAAGTATTTGCATCTCCTCATTTTGGTTTTGATATTCTTACCGGAAATTTCACTTTGCATCACGACAGCACCTCCCGTCTTGTTAGGTTGATACCCGAAGAACCTTCCCTTATTCATTATTGGACAAATCGTGCACTTTTGCGTGCAGGTTTTGCTTTAAGCACTGAAGCTCCATTTACTATTAGTCTCAACAATCAAATTCCTGAATGGACGCTTACGACACCTCATTCTTCTTTTACCTTCTCTAACATAGATCTTTTACTTCAAAAATTAAAAGAATAGAAAGAATATTATAAAAAAGTGAAGTAGTTTACATAAAAAGTCCTCTATTCCTTTTGTACTTCTGCAAATAAACAGTACCTTTGCACCGCAATTAAGGATGGTTCCGTAGCTCAGCTGGATAGAGCAACGCCCTTCTAAGGCGTGGGTCATGCGTTCGAATCGCATCGGGATCACTTTTAAAAGAGAGGCTAATAGATTGATAATTAAGTCGATTTAGTCTCTCTTATTTTATTTACTCCGGTTTAAATCCATGCTTTTTCAGAGTTTCTAAATTCTTTAGACAAGCGTAGATATATTTGTCGCTCAATGGAAATTTACCATCTAGAATGGCTTTCATAGTGTTCCATTGCCAATCTTTTAGCGTTCTTCTTCGCTTATCCCATTCAACCATCTGACGAACAACTTCCATTGTTATCTCTGAACTATTTTCAATAGGCTTCTTAATCGGCACCACTGCTTCATCTTGAAGTTCGTCAGCTTTACTCAGTAGGTCAATATTTTCCGCACACACTATGTCGTACACCCTCATGGCTTTTGAGCGTTCCAGCTCAT
>JAVVPX010000050.1:0-18163 GCA_036655555.1 Bacteroidaceae bacterium
AATAGTAAAGTTATGGATAAGATGAAGTTTTATACACATGAAGAGATAGAAGATGAGTTCATAGGCAAAAAAGGAACTCCAGAGCGTGACAAATATGAAGAGCGGTTAGAAATGTTCTTCATTGGTGAAGCCATAAAGCGTACACGGCTAGAAAAAAATCTCACACAGGAAGATTTAGGCAATTTAGTTGGCGTGCAGAAAGCTCAAATATCCAGAATAGAGAATGGCAAGAATCTAACCTTTGCCACAGTGATAAGATTATTCAAGGCAATGGGGGTTAGTGCTAAATTGGAAATAGGCAATTTGGGTAAGGTTGCTTTATGTTGAGGCTTGTTTTGCAAGTATAAAATAAAGAGTATATTTACTAAAGGAAACCCGCCAAAAGAAAATAAACGTATCTCTTTGTTGCTATTTTGTTACCTGTCTATATTATTAACTCGTGGCAACTGTGGAAGATGAGAAAGAAAGAGCTAAAGAAACAAAGTCCGATGTTGCCACCGGACTTTGATAAACTACCCTAAGGGTAACGTTTTTAATTACCTAATAACAAGCTTTTGAGTAGCGTTATTTGCCTTTAAGATATAAATTCCTTTTTGAGCAATGCTGAAGTTTTCGCTATTTTCTTTTTGAATCAATTTGCCTGAGATGTCATATATCTCGATAGCAGACTTGGCATTCAAAACGTTTACGTTGTTTCCATTGGTGTAGATGATTAGTCCATTAGCATCTTTCTTGTTGTTTGCGATGTTAGTTGACGACTTTTTAACAAGAGAAATATTGTCTACTAAAATGGTGCCCACTACATTACAAAATATAGCTACTGTAAAGTCTTGGAGTGTAGCATCTGTTATAGGTGTTGCATGAACACCGGCTGCAACACTTGTTAGGCTGTTATAGTTATCCACGACTTGCTTAAAATCATAGTCTACAGAAACATGTTCCCATGTATCTTTTACTTTAGGACCATAAGGATAAGCTGATGCTGATTTTTTTGCATCAGGACCATTAGGATCCATATTAATATCGTTTATTTTTATAAAAACATTATCAGTCTTGGGATCTCGTATATACACTCTAGTATTAAACAATCCTCCTACCGACTTAACATCGAAACTTAAAGTGTAAACTTCTTTTTCAATTCCAGCTGGGGTTTTTGTCCTTTTTGCAAGGAAACATCCGCCCCAAACACCTGATTTATTCAAGTTGGTAATCTTTACAACATTTCCATGATTCACATCAGCATCAACATCAGGTGTTATCGTATTCCCATTATTAACTGACGCTGGCTTAATAACAGAATACCAAAGTTCTGTATTATTATTCACAGTTCCACTTGTTTTTGTAGCATCAAAAGGAGTAGCAAAGTCTCCATTTGCAATGAGATTTGTCTGTGCATTGATACTTAGTGCCATTGCACAAAGTCCTAAGATAAGTAATTGTTTCTTCATAATGATGATTGTCTTTAAATATTAAACATTTATTGAATTCAAAAGATTAACTTCTTTTTATGATTGTAAAAGTAGTGACTCCCGTAACGAGCGAGTGGTTGAATAGTACTATGATTGTATAATTTCGTACATATTTAGTGTTTGGTAGGAGGTAATTAGATAGTAAAAGGGCACTCAGCGGGTTTTTAATCCGAAAAATGCCCTTCTTTAGTTCAAACAAATATTTATTCTACTGTGATAGTAAATTCTTTTATTGTTTCCGAAGAGTTCCATGCATTTGCATTGCGAGCAACAAATGTTGCGGTGTAAGTTCCCGGCTTTTCATACTTATAGTTGAAAGAGTTGACAGCAGTAGAAAAACCTTTCACCGGTATACCTTTGGTAAGCTTCTCTACACTACTCGTAGAAATAGGTTTCGAAACTATCCAATATTCCGTATCTCTTACTTTTGTTCCGGCTCTGAGATGGAGTTTGTCTGTTTCCACTCTCATTTGAACGCCTGATTCATTATATACATTACCATTTTTATCTTTTTTGTCCGGTCCTACGATTGGAATCAAGGTAAATCCAAAATCACTTCTAGGACTTTTCTTGATAATAGGTTCATCTTCGCCTTGTACTTTACTTTCCAAAAAGAAATTGTTTATTACAAAAAGTGCGGTAGAAAACTCCTTATACGAAGTCGCAACATGAAATTCGTATTTAAACGCAATAAAAAAAGTTTTGTATGTTTCGAAATCCAATTCTCCTGATTTTATTGTTGTATTATTCTTTGTACTTTGGTTCGGCAGCGCAAATGTTAAAGGTGTAAAAGAGTTCTTTTGTTTAGCTCTCTCTATTCCCTCTTTAGTATAATCGCCATCGAAATCGGTAGAGACGTAGACCTTTAAGGCATCATCTAAACATTCTTTAGGAGTTGAACCATAATAAGTTATTTTAGTATCAAAGTTCAAAGCCATTTTCTCAATTTTTCTGTCTGTACTATCTTTCATGGCATAGTTATATCCTTTTTCTCCGGAATAAAATACTATATAATCAGGATTCCCCGAGAAATTGAAATTAGCCGATTCGCCTGCTTTAATGTTGAGTGCCTGTGGCTCAACATTAAACTTCAAGTCTTCAATTTTATCTGTATTGCAAGCAGTCAACGTACTTATGATTGTTAACAGCAATATTCCTATCTTCTTATTCATTGTATGTTCTATTTTAAGATTAAAAGAATTACCATTCAGGATTTTGTCCGCAGATGGTGTTTACACTTAATTCCGATTCGGGTATTGGTGCGAACAAAAACTTTTTGGGAGCATTTTGGAAATTAATAGCCGCCTTGCAACGAACTGAACTTTCGCCATATAGAGCAGATAATGCTTTTTGTGCTTTCTCTGTTTGTCCCCAGCGTCTTAAGTCCATCTTTCTATTGCCCTCGAAGCAAAGTTCACGAGCGCGTTCATCATAAATTTCTTGTAATAAGTCTTCGTCATTTGCATACTTACCAACCTCTCGAAGAGTAGCATAAGCACGTGTGCGAACTTTGTTCACATAATCAATAGCCAAGCTGCGATAATCTCCTTCTTTTACGTGCATCAAGCATTCTGCTTTCATCAATAGCACGTCCGCATAACGTATTACCGGGAAGTTGATAGAAGTGTATGTTTTAGCTATTGGACGAATTGGGTCGTATTCTCTACGGAATTTGGCAGCAAAACTTCTTTGAGCATCATTAGTACCTTGAGCAATGTAGTTTCTATCTACTTCTAATTGCTTGTTTTGTAGTTCCTCGTAAGTATAGTCAACATATTCCGCATTGTCTACTACTACTGCGTTCAAAGCCATTTTTGCTTTTCCATCGCTCATTTCTTTTTCTTTAAGCTTGTTAGCGTCTTTATAGAGATTGGCATTATTTATTTTATACAGAATAGGAGAAATGTTCCACCAAGTACGTGCGTCTTGCTCAGATGCAGACGTATATTTTCCATAAAGTAGTTTAGTGGCATCGTAGAGAGCATAAGCATATCCCATATCTGAACATTCAGTTGTGGTACATTGCAGTCCTAATACTTGTCCTAATTTACCTCCTTCGTTACTTACGTCAAGTCCGTTGCCATAAAATTCAACTTCAAACAAACTTTCTTTGTATTGGGTGTCGTACTTATCAGAACAAAGATTGATGAAGTATTGACGATAAGGAGTTAAGTCGTTTCTGAATTTATCATAATCTTCAGCGTGCAGCGAATTGAATAATTGATGAGTCTTGAGATTCTCAATTTCATTTACCTTATCTAAAGCAGCTTTCCAAAAGGTAGCAACTTCTGCATCGGTAAAAGGCTCTTGCGAAGAGTATTCTTTGTTTTGGCTGTTTAATCCCCCCATCCACATATAGCAACGAGCCATTAATGCTTTAACTGCGCTTTGGTTCATGCGTCCCGGAGTATCAAAAGAACCCACGCAACTCTTATTAGCATCTACCTCAGTAGCAAACTTAGGATTCGAAGAGGCTTCAGCCATTTCTAAATCAGCGATAATTTGCTTGTAGACTTCTTTGAGAGGAGCCTTTTTTAATAGCTGTTGAGATAAGTCCTGCGTAGAATGTAGGCGAAGAGGAACACCTCCCCAAAACTCTGCTAAGTTCATGTAATAAAGAGCTCTTAAAGCATAAGCTTCTCCCAAATATTTCTTTTGATCACTGCCAAAAGTATTTACAGGCATTGTGGATAGATTATCGATAAAGTCGTTAGCCCGATTGATACCATCGTAAAGAGCTTTCCATGTGGCATTCCACTCTTTGGCAGTATTGTTAGTGTAGTTGTTCAAACGAATATCTTGATCGTTCGCTTGATTTTCGCGATTAAAGACCATTAAATCGTTTCCGCAATCCATGAACGACCATAGACTTTCGCCATAAGTAGCTTCTTTGCCTAGGCAATCGTAGACACCGGTTAAAATTTTAAAGGTACTTTGTTTGTCTTTGTAAGGGTTGCCCGATACATAATTATTGACGTCCGTATCGAGGAAGTCACAGGAATTTAATCCTAGTATGATGATGATTGAATAAATTATCTTTTTCATAACTTTATTGCTGTTTTTAGAATGTAACATTTGTTCCAAAGGTAAATGAACGTGTACGTGGATAAGCCGAATAGTCGAAGCCACGAGTCATTGCAGAATTTCGAACCGAAACTTCAGGGTCGTAACCTGAGTAATCTGTTAGTGTCCATAAATCCGAACCACTTAAATAAAGACGTATCTTTTGAATTCTAATCTTCTTCATCATTTTTTGAGGGAAGGTATAGCCTATTTGCACGTTCTTTAAACGAAGGAAAGAAGCATCTTCGACAAGACGATCGGTAGTTATGTTTTGAACAGCAGTTCCACGTCCTGCTTTCCATAAATAGTTAGTTTGATTTTCGGGTGTCCAACGATTAACAGCTGTAGCTAACTGATTGGTATGTAACTTCTGAACCGATTCAAGGTCTTTGCGATTGTAATTTATTACATCGTTACCGTAGCTCCATTGGAAGAATATATTAAGGTCGAAACCTTTATATTCAAAATTGTTGGTAAATCCACCTACATGGATAGGCAAACCATGACCAATAACTGTTCTGTCTTCTGCTGTTATCGTTCCGTCTCCATTCATGTCTCTCAATTTAGGGTCGCCCGGTTGTATGCTCGAACGGTTAGAACCGTTGTCCGCTATCTTCGATTTCAATACCCAAATGTTAGATCCTTGAGCTGTTTCGTTAAAGTCGGAGTATTGATAAACACCTTCGGAAACATAACCATACATTTCGGAAAGTGGTTGCCCTACTTTAGCTATGTATAAGTCTCCGATGGTGGGGCTTGTGATTCCTACCGTACGGCAGTCTTGTCCTTCGGATAAAGCCATCACTTTGTTTTTATTGAACGCAATGTTAAAGCTTGATGTCCATCTGAAGCCTCCGTTAGTTCCTTTGAAGTTTACGGTGTTGATCGTTAATTCAACTCCTTGGTTACGTACTTTACCAATGTTTTGTTGTACTTGCGAGAATCCAATAGAAGGAGGAGTAGTCGCATAAAGCAACAAATCGCGTGTATCTTTCTTATACCAATCGAACTCTACATTGATGCGGTTACCGAATAGTCCTAAATCGAGTCCCACATTGGTTTGATAAGTCGTTTCCCATTTCAAATCTTTGTTTGCTAACTGATAGATACTTAGTGCAGGGGCTAAAGCTCCATTAAAGGAATAATAATTTTCGGCTGAATATAAACGATGTGATGGATAGGAATTGTAAGTACTGTTATTACCTGTTGCTCCAAAACCAACTCTTATCTTAGCATTCGACAACCAATCGCGAGTATTTCTCATAAACTTCTCTTCAGAGATACGCCATGCTCCTGATGCGGAAGGGAAATATCCCCATTTATGATAAGGGAACTTAGAAGAACCATCGGCACGCATTGTAGCTGTAAACAAGTAACGAGATTTCCAATCATAATTTACTCTGGCAAAGTACGACAACATATGATAAGTCACTCTGTTTGTTGTGGTCTGGAAAGGAGTTCCGTTTCCCATTCCTCCAATTCCCATTTCTTCTATTGGTAGTAAAACTGATTTGGAACCAAAGAGAGAAATGTCTTGACTATTTAAAGAACCACCAATCATTGCTGAAAAGTTATGAACTTTATTGAATTTATTTTTATAAGTCAAGGTATATTCATTCGACCAATTATTCCATTCCTTATAGCTTTGATAAGCATTGACTTTGTTAGGCTGATATTTTTCATCTCCTAAGTAAGTGTTTGAGCCATTGAATTGCTCTCTTTTGTCTACTCGCTTGTTTCCTGCTATAGTGGCACGGAAAGTCAATCCTTTTATGATTTTCCAATCAAGGTAAGCATTTAAATTTAAAGAACTGCTTTTGGTTACGTCATATGCATTTTGTATGGTTTTTGCCGGATTGTAACGATAGTCGTTTCCGGTCATGTTTGCTGCTGTTTCATCGTCACCGAATGGGTTGTCCCAAAGGTCTTCTTTTCGATTGGAATAACTTATCGGCATATAAGCCAATACTGAATAAAGGAAATAACTGCTGGTAGAAGTGCTACCTTGCGAAGGAGAAGAGCCCTTAGATACATTATAAGAGTAGTTCATGGTAGCTCCAACTTTCACTTTCTTGTTAATTTCTTGGTCAATTGTCAGACGAGCTTTTGTACTAGTGAACGAAGAGTTCTTTATAATTCCGTCCTGATTGAAATACGAAATGCTTGAAGAATAGCGGGTAGACTTATTACCTCCCGCAAGAGATAAATGATGGCTGTGTTGCAATGCAGGGCGATAAACTTCATCTTGCCAATCGTAATAATCGGCACCAATATAATCGTCGGCAGTTCTTAATCGTCCTAGTCCGTTAATGTCTTTACCGTATGTGTTGTTAAAGTCGGCAGGAAGCATTATCTCGCTTTGTAACTTGACATACTCGTAAGGATTCATCACTTTAAGAGATTTTGGTTGACTTTGGTAAGTGACAGAACCTTCGTAATTAACTTTTGGTTTACTCTCTGCTCCACGTTTGGTGGTGATAATAACAACGCCGTTGGCTCCGCGTGCTCCATAAATGGCAGTAGCAGATGCATCTTTTAAGATGTCCATCGATTCAATATCGTTTGGATTGTAGGATGCAGCATTAGCGTCTTCCGTGGGGAATCCGTCTATTACATACAAAGGTGTGCCGTCTCCCTTATCCGAGATTGTATTACTACCGCGGATAACAATATTAGCTTCCGAGCCCGGCCGTCCGTCTCCGGACACTACTTGAACTCCGGCTACACGTCCTCCTAAAGCTTGGTCGAACGAAAGTACCGGAGTCTTGTTTAGGTCTTTCATGTCTACCTTACTTACCGAACCGGTAAGGTCTCCTTTTTTGACTGAAGCATAACCAATGGCTACAACTTCGTCCAATGTGACTGCGTCTTCTTTAAGAATGATAGTTAGATTAGTTTTGGAACCGACAGTAACTTTTTGGGTAGTGAAACCCACAAAAGAAAATGTTAATACAGGTGCTTTATCGGGTACCGTAATTTTGAAGTTACCGTCAAGGTCGGTAATAGTTCCTGCTTGTTGACCTTTGGCTGTTACGTTTACTCCCGGAACGGGTTCTTTTGATTCATCGAGGACTTTCCCGGTTATTATAGTTTGCCCAAAAGCAAAACTCATGGAGAGAATCATTAATAAGAGAAAGCTTAAATATCGCTTCTCGCTTTTTAGTTTAAATAGATTTTTCATAAAATAATGAGCATTAGATTATTTATGTGGCAAATATAACCGTAAACTAGAATGTTGAATGGATATAATCATTCAACAATAGTGTAAAAAGGTACAATTCTAATTACTCTTCGTTTTTCTCTTCGTTCTCATCGTCCGAAGATAATCCTTTCCGGTAGGATAGGGGACTTATATGGTATTGGTCTTTGAAGCATTTGCTAAAATATCTCGAAGAATTGAATCCTATGCGATCTGATATCTCAGATATATTTAGTTCAGGATTGTTTCGGAGCATAAAGGCAGCTTTCTTTAATCGGATATTAGAGATGAAATCGTTCGGCGTTTGTCCGGTGATAGCTTTTATCTTAGCAAAAAGGTTTGTTCTTGCCATTCCCATTTCGCGAGCGAATAGGTTTACATTAAATTCCGTGTTATCCAAATACTTATCAATGATAGTCATAGCTTTGTCCAGAATTTCTTTATCGAGTGCATTGGTGGCAAGCATCTGTGGAGCTGTTTGTGGCTGATTGCTAAATTTCTCTTGAAGTAAGATGCGGCTATTTACTAAATTGTTGCATCGAGAGATCAGAATATTAATATTGAATGGTTTTGTTATATAATCGTCCGCTCCAATCCGTAGTCCTTCCAAATTGTGCTCAATAGCTGTTCTTGCTGTAAGTAAGACTACGGGAATATGGCAAGTCTCAATGTCGTTCTTTATCAATTTGCATAAATCGGTTCCGGACATTTTGGGCATTACTACATCACTCAATACAATATTAGGTGCTTCGGATTTTACCTTTTCTAGTCCTTCTTCGCCATCGGCAGCCGTAATAACATTGTAGAATGTGGAGAATATGCGTGAAAGCATTTCCCTTAAAGAATCGTTGTCCTCTACAATCAACATCTTCTCATCCTTAATCTTAGTATTGGTGCCGTTTTCCATTTCTTGTTCAAGAACAAAGTCTAATGCCGGCTTTTCAATTTCTACGGTTTGCTTGCTTACTTCTTCTTCATCGCTAAGCTGTGAATCATCGAAATGATTTTTCCCAAGTTTTAGTCTAACGGTAAAAGCTGTTCCTTTACCAACTTCACTTGATACTTCGATTGTTCCGTGATGAAGTTCTACAATTCCTTTTGTTAATGCTAATCCAATTCCTGTTCCTGCATTTATAAAAGAATCCATCTTTTCTGTTTGATAAAAGCGATTGAATATTTTATCAATATCTTCGGGATTGATACCTGTTCCTGTATCTTTCACCTTGAATATGGCATAATCATCTTCCTTTTTTATATCTATCGAAATAGTATCACCTTCTTTGGTATGCTTGAACGCATTAGACAATAAGTTATTGATAACCTTTTGCATTTGTTTGCTGTCGTACCATACATCTATGATGTCGTCTGTTTTGTTAAACTTGAAGTTGGTTTGTCTTGCGCTGGCATATTCTAAAAACAAGATTGAATTTTCGTAGAGGAAGCTTACTATATTATGCTTGCTTACCTTTATTTTCATATGTCCTTGCTCTTGTTTGCGGAAGTCCAACAATTCACTGATAAGTTCTTTTAATTGCAAACTGTTTTTATAGACTCCTAAAATCTTATTGTAGATGCTAGGAGTAAACGATTGTACTTGCAGCAACATTTCTATCTGTCCGATAATCAAAGTCAGCGGAGTACGAAATTCGTGTGAGATATTAGTAAAGAACCTTAGTTTAGATTGATTTAACTCTTCAATATCTTGATTATGCTTTTGTTCGTATTTCAGTGATTCTTGCAATTTGATTCTACTATTGTAAGTTTTTGCCAAATAGTAGGACAATAGCAAAATGATAATCAAATACAATAAATAGGCATAGGTCGTTTTATAGAATGGAGGAAGAATAATAATGCTCAACCTTGTTTCTCTACTCAATGTCTCATCTTTTGCGTTACTGCGAATTACTAACACATACTTTCCCGGATTTAAATTGGTGTAAGTAATAATATGTTGTCCGCGAGTACTAGTCCATTCATCCGAAAATCCTTCCAATCGATAAAGTACTTCATCTTTATTTTCAGGAATGAAATTGGAAGTAGCAAACTCAATACTAAATATGGAGTAACTACTTTTGAGAGTAATCTCTTTGCTGTTGGCAAGGGAGCGATGCAAAATGTTAGTGTCATCATCTACCGTTACTTCTTTCCCATTTACAATTAAGCGATAAAGTGAAATACTATAAGGCTTTGGCGCAAAGCGGAGGTCTCTTTCATAAAAAGAAATCATTCCTTTCACTCCTCCAAGAAAGACTTCTCCATCGCTAGTGAGAAACATTGCATTTTCGTTAATAGCGGTCAAGGGAAATCCATTCTCCTTATTGTGGTTGTAGAAAGATTTATTAGAATAATCAAATTGAGAGAACCCTTGATTGGTAATAACTAGAAGTTTGCCATAGCGCGATTCGCAAACTTCGTACACGCAATCACTGGACAAACCGTTGTTTTGAGAATCGAAGTTCTCAAAATCATTACTATCGTATCTATATAAATCTAATCCACTTCCTGATGTACAGAACCAAAGATGACCGTGATGGTCTTGAGCAATGCTGTATATATTATTGTTACTAATACTTTGAGGGTTTGCCGAATTGTGTTTGTAATTGACTAGCTTATTGCTGTCGAAGCGATAAGAATAAGCACCTTCTCCGGTAGTTGCCATCCATAGTGTACCTTTGGAGTCGAAGAATAAATCGGATACTCTAGGGATAGAATATCCCTTATTAATGTCTTTAAATAAAAGTTTGAACTTTCCGGTTTGAGGATTAAACATACAGACACCGATTTCGGTGGCTAGAATCAAATTGTCTTTATAAGGAACAATGTCGCGAATAATATCGGAAGGCAGCGAATTTGCATCATTTTCTTTTGGTAGATAGCGAGTAAATTTGTCCGTGCGCAAGTCTAATCTGTTTAATCCGCCTAAATGTGTACCTATCCACATAATTTCTTTATCGGAATCGTAATAGATAGATTTTATATTATCGTGAGATAGACTGTTTGCGTTGCTGTAACTATGTTTATACCATTTAAACGTTTTAGTCTTTCGGTTGTACATATTTAGTCCGCCTCCTTCGGTACAAATCCAAAGGTTTTTGTATTTATCTTCTATCATTTTGCCTACAACAGGGGAGCTTAATCCATTCCTTTCGTTGTTTGAAGCTTTGTATTGGGTATAGATTTCGTATTCGGGATTGAAATAGTTTACTCCGCCAAAATAAGTTCCTAGCCACATTGTTCCTTGATGGTCTTTGATGATACACCAAATGGAAGAGTGCGTGGGACTGTCAGATTTGCTATTGTCTGCTGTGTAAACACTAAATTGCCTTGTCTTTTTGTTGTATTTGTTTAGCCCATGAAAAGTACCTATCCATATATTCCCTAGATTATCTTCGCAACATGCACGTACAAAGTTAGAACAGATGCTATTGCTGTCCTTAGGGTCGTTGCGATAATTGAAAACGACATTATCTTTAAACCTGAATAATCCGTGTTCCCAACTTCCTATCCATACATCGTTCGAGGAATCTTGATAAATGCTTGTGATGTTACCCTTCGCAATGAGATGAGAGCTTTTAGAAGATAAAGTAGGATTAAAAGTGTATAGCCCATCATTAGCTGTTCCAATCCAAAAAGTTCCTTTACTATCCATATAAATGCACGATACAGTACTCTTTTGGGAAGGGAGTTCATAAATTAAAGTTAACTTTTTACTTGTTTCGTTATAGGTATATATCTTGTTCTTTTTTCCGATATAGAGTTCTTCGTCGTAGTAAATAGCAGAAATATTTTCTTGCAATAGAGTAGTAAACTTCTCCATCTCTAAATCAAAGACTGCCATTCCTTCGGTACAGAGCAAATAAATTTTCCCATTTTGGTCGCCCGCAATCCTTAATACATTATTACAAAACAAACTATTTGGGTCGTTCTTCCTGAGCTTAAATGTTTTGATGTCGTTCCCATTATATCTGCAAAGTCCATCTCTGGTACCTATCCATATAGATCCCCTTTCGTCTTTATATAAAGAGTTGACGGAAATCTGAGATAGTCCATCGTCGGTAGTAAGATGGTTGAACGTAATGTCTTGCGAAAAGCATTTCGGAATGCCAACAAAGAAAATTAGCAATATGTAGAATATTCTTTTCAAACGACTGTATGTGTTTATGATAATCGATGATACAAAGGACAAATATAAAATAAATTTCGATGAATGCTATCATGTCGTCATCTCTTTTTTTTAGTTTGACCTATTTAACTTTGTGAGCAAGCATAAAAAAAGGCTTTAGCAATATTAAAAAAATATTCTAATAATTTTGATAGGCAATAATAACAATCGGTCTATCTATTGTTTGTTATTCAATAGATAGACCGATTTGGAAAGTAAGTTTAGAAGTCCTATTTAATAATCACTTTCAGTGTGATAGTTTTGTTCCCACTTATGCCATAAAGCAAATAAATACCTTTGCTCACAGAAATAGAGAAAGAAGCGTGGTCGCTATCAATAGTAAATGTATCGATTGTTTGTCCGCTTATAGTGCTTAAGGTCAGTTGAGTATCCTTGCAGTTGTCGATAACTAGATTCCCGTTGTTTGCATAGGCAATTCTGTTACTATCGGCTGTGTTGTTAGTTTCAATACCCGAACCATCTTCCTTATTGCTAGGTTGGAAAAGCATCATAGCCGGGAACCAATATTGATCTTGCAATTGGTCGCAAGATAATAGTTCTCCACTTGGCTTGATAGTCCATATTTTGTTTAATAAGTAATTGGTTCCCCAACCATCTTGCACGGTAGTAAGTAGCAAATTATTAGTGATAGGGTCGATATTAATGCCTGCTCCATATAATGAATGCTTAGAGTCAGCTGGTAAAGTATAGAATGGGGTGTTAAGTGAAGTATCGTTACCAATTTCGTAGCGGTAGATACTTTTTTGACTCCATTGTCCTGCTGCCCAATAAAGAGTATTGGTAGTGGTGCTTGCGCATATACTGCCTTTATTCCATGAACCCCAATTAGCGGCAATAAGAGCCTCCTTCGGTAATGTGATGTTTTCTTCTGCTAAAGTACTTGGATTAACTTTGAGTAAACCGGTTTTTGTGCCAATCCAAATATTACCATCTTTACTCTGTACCATATAGGAATAGTCGCTACCTTCTATTGTTTTGTGAATAGCATGATTCTTTAATACAAGTACTTTCTTGGCTTGCAAAGCAAATACGTAGTCGCCTGCTTTTAGCATGGTGCCTATTGCGTTTGCATCACTAATTAAGGCTCCGAGAGTGTGATTAGTAATATTGTATAGATAAATACCTTTAGAAGTTCCCACATATCCTGTTGTTTGGTCGTAACCCATAAAAGAGCGTCCATCAGCTCCGCCGAGTTCCGGTATTACAGCTACTTTTTTAAATGTTTTGCGGTCAACTGTTACCAATCGATTACCTTGTTTGGATATTAGATAGATAAAGTCTCCGAAGACAGTGGCTGTTTCGGTCGTTTTCCCTAGTCTTGCTTGATTTTCGGTTTCGTAAGCTCTGTAAAGTATCTGTCCTTCGTTGTTGATGAAGTTAACAGAACCATTTATGTCTTTACCACCTCCTTCGTTAATGATGAAGTGTCCTTGTGCGTAATCAATAACGGGCAGTGCAGCTGACGGATGTAAATCTTGGACAGTTGTAAATTCAGTAGAAGTTTCTCCCAACCATCCTGCTTCTTCTTGCACGGCAGTATAGACTTTGACGAAGTCGATTCCTTTGAGCAATACTTTGTTGCCATATTTGTCTACTGCCCAATCAATTTTGAAATTGCTTTGTTCGGTATTGTTGCTTGCATTGTCGGCATATCCCCATGGATAAGAAGATAATACCCAATAAGGCTGATCATCTGTTCCTGTATTAGTTGCGTTGTTAGCTAGCTTATTTCCTTTTAGCGTGTAGCTGTCTTCAACAATCCAAGCAGGATAGTAAGGTTGATTGTGAAAACTGTTTTTGTGTACAAAACCTGTTCCGCCTTTATTATCTGTCCATTTTACATCACCATCAGGATTAGGGCGAGTGTAAGTAACTTCGTAATCCTTTACTGTAGCTGTACTATTGTATTCGCTTCCTGCCAATTCGTACCATTCATCGTCTGCAATACCGTTATGATTTACATCAGCAGATACCATTACGATGCCCGGTTCTGAACTTCCCTCAAAACCATTTCCGAGTACTTTGAAGTCATATCCTCCACGACTATTGGCAATAGTATGATCGAATCCAACTACAATATAACCTCCAAAAGCTCCTAAGGTGATTAATCCCCGCTTCACAACTTCTTCTTGTGCTTTGGCTATTACTTGCTCTTTGGTATAGCCTTCTTCATAGGCGGAAGTCAAGGTATTAATGAACTGTGCCGGTGCCGGTTGATAATCTATCACCTTGGTGGCATACTGTGTTTGCGCTTGCATCGTATTTATCCCTAAAGCTGCAAGAACGACGAATAAGAGTAATCCTTTTTTCATGTTGTAATTTTTTTTATTTAGTTTCTATCTCTTTATTTATGAATACGGTTGTGTTGGGGTTTAGTCCCACATTCCTTAACGTGAATTTATGTTTGCCTTTTTTGTTGAAACAGACAAGATCACCCTCTACGGTAAATCCGTCTGAATTGGTAATATACACATCTCCATTTGTTGGGTTCACGTTGATGCCGTAAGGAGTATTGAGCGTTGTACCATCGGTGATGAAATCTTCTTTATCCATTTGCTCTGTCTTTACGTTGAAACGTTTTACCCAACATTTTTGGGATATAAAGTTGTAGTTGTATACGTATGCATAATCTCCTTCTATACAGAAATTTAACACCTCTTTATTAAAGGTTTCCACTACTTCATCTGTTTGGGAATCTATTCGTTGAAAATTATAAGGAGGTTTGCTGAAATTGTTTCCTCGTGCCGATACATATACATCACCGTAAGCGTCCGCATGTATCTTATATGGATTGGCCCATACGGTGACTTTTTTTATTTCCTTGAATGTAACGAGGTCGATAACGGACACTGTATTGTCGTAGTGTGGATAACTTAATCCGCCGGAATTAGCAACATAAAGTTTGTTGTTTTGTACGCATAAACCTTCCGGATTACGTCCTACCTTTACTATATCTTCTATACTAAGCGAAGTGGTGTCAATCTTAGTTACCGTACCATCGAAATTACTAACGTAGGCTTTGTTTTTATCGAAAGCAATGTATCGTGGTTGGCGTGAAACTCCCTTATCGTTGAGCATTGGTATTTGTTTAATCGATTTGCCCGAAGCAATATCTAATACTTCTATCTGCGACGATACATCGACTACGATATAGAGTTTGCTGCCATAAAGCTGCATATCATTGGCTGTATCTCCTAATCCTCGTTCATTTTGAGTACGGAAATAATCGGCATTGACAGTTCCCTCTTTGAAAGAATAATGAGCCAGACTACTGTTGTTGTTTTGAAATAGACCTTCGCAGAGCACGTATAATTCAGAGGTTTCCTGTTGTGGTAGCTCATTGGTCAACTCTACATCTTTCATGTCGTCGCACGAAACGACAAAGAGTAGATTTATTATTAATAGGGGATAAATATTCTTCTTTATCATAACCTTAGTAGTTTAGTTTTAACGTAATGCGAAACGAACGTCCCGGCATGGGGAAGTAGTTCACAATTTCATAGTTCTTGTTCAATAGATTAAGCACTTCGGCATTGAGCGAAATGCTTGTTTTCTTTTTGATAGAGAACGACCGTTCGGCAGATAAGCTATGGTCGCTATATCCCTCTAAACGATTTTTTGTTAAATTTTGTCCGGTGGTATAGCGTTTGCCACTGTGTAGAAGTGAATAAGATAGGTTTATCCAAGGAGTTTCTATCCCAACTTGTCCGGAACCGGACACACGAGGAGTGTAAGCAATCTGATTGCGATACGTTTTGCTTTGACTGTCCGTAATGTCTAATGCTCGCTGATAAGTATAGTTTCCGGTAAGGTCTACCTTTAGCTTTTCCCAAGGTTGGAAACTTATGCTAGCTGTTGCGTCTACGCCTCTAATGTCTACGATACCTAAGTTTTCCATGCTCCATTTGAAAATGTTTCCGGTAGGCTTGGCTATAATTTTATCCGTCACTCTATTATAATAGAAATCGGCCGTAGCCGATACTTGTGGCAACCAGCTACAAATCTCTCGCGAATAAGTAAGTCCTACATTGTATTGCGAAGTATTTTCCGGTTTTAGTTTGGTATTTCCAATTTGTGAATAATACAGGTCGTTGAAAGTAGGTAAACGGAACACGTGTTTATAGAAAGCTCTAATACGCAAATCATGTTCTATAAAAGGTTGATAAGAGAAACTAACATAAGGAGATAGTTTCCGATGGTTATCGCCAGAGTCTCCCGTTCGAGTATCTTCATTAATAAGCGTAAAGAGGGCGGAAGCCGAAGCGGTGATGTGTTCATTCACATATTTAGCAGCCACTACCGTAAGCCATGAATAACGAGTAGGATAGGGGAAGTCAATTAAATTTGCCCGCATAGTATTAATGGCACCATCTGTTGATAATGAAAATGAAAGATTACGAAAAGTTCTCCACAATACAGAAGCCGATAAATAATATTCTTGTTGATAGTAAGAGTTATCTTCTTTACCGGCTAAGTTATAAGTATGTGGGTCTAAGTAGTGTTGATAGCTCCAATTCCATTTGGCAGAAGTTTGGAATACTACCTTTGGACTAATCTCTTTTTTGTATTGACTTTGTATAAACGTACTCTTATCCCATAAGTGTTGGGCAGGATTGGAATAATAAAACACAGTTGCGTCGGGCAATCCTCGAGACGATTGATAATAATAAGCTTTTAGCTTCCATTGTTCGGTAGAAGAAAAATTACCAAATAATGCGGCTTCTGTACGTAGGGTTTGCACCTGAGAGTTCTTTCGTTTATGGTGCGACACACTATCTTCTTTAGCACTTCCATAATGAATAGAATAAGGATAATGACCATCTGCGCTCATCCATTCTCCATTAACCGAAGCTGTCCATCGTTTACTTAATCGCTGCTCTATAGCGATGGATGGATTTATTAGTCCCCACGAACCGGTCTTGAAAGAAAAGCGTACGTTAGTGCGTGCGTTCTCTTTGAAAACGGGCGATAGTGTTTGTATATTAAGGGTACCCGATGAGGCAAAGAAGCGTGCCGGTTGAAAGATGTTATCGCTTTGTCCGTTGCTGAGAGAGATGCGGTCTACATTATCCAAGGAGAAACGACTCAAATCTATTTGTCCACTTTGGCAATCGGATATAGTGATGCCATCGTAGCCTACTGCTGTATGGTTTGCTCCTAGACTTCTAAGCGATACGGTTTTCATTCCACCAATACCACCGTAATCTTTTACCGTTACGCCGACTAAGTGTTTTACGGCATCCGATACTTGTAGCACATTTAGTTTTTTGAGTTTATCGGCACTCAACACTTGAGTAGGCGCAGTAGCTCGTACTTCTCTTGTACGAAATTGTTCAGTAACTGTTACTTCCGGTATTTTATATATTCGAGTACTGTCCACTTTTTGCTTTTGAGCATAAATGGCAGGACTACAAACTATCCATAGATAGATACATACTACACAGAAACTTTTCTTCATGTCTTGTTATAAAATAACCTAGTTGTCAACGTTCTTTCCTCGAAAACATTGAATACTAAAGCATGGTAGGTCTTCTGACTCGTTTCTGTTGGCAGACTCCTTCCCGAACAATTGTTCAGTGGTTTGAGTGTTTGTCTGCAACACTTAGTTGAAACTTACAGCAGCGGGACTGTTCAAGACTTTCACTTGATTCCCTTTTAATCGTTCTCCCGATAGAGGATTACGAACCAATGCGGAGACAAAGGTATAACATTTATTTAAAACAAAGAAATTATGTCCGGTCTATTTTTGTCCTCGACAAGTTTTGAAATAATACAGCACTTTTAAAATATAATATTGGGATGCATAAAACTTAGTCCGAATTGTTCAACTTTTTGTGTAAACCTACATGAAAAACGAAGATTTTTATGTAGGTTTGTACTCATAATGTAGAAAGAATATGATTAAAAAGGAACATGCTGAATATTGGATTACACGCCTGAAGATGACATCACATCCGGAAGGCGGTTATTTTCGAGAAGAATATCGGGCGGGGAAATCAATACTGACCGAAGGACGAACCTCAGAAAGATCTGCAATGACAACCATTTTTTATTTGTTAGAGAAGGATGATTTCTCTGCTTTTCATCGAATTCAATCCCCTGAAAGTTGGTTTTTTCATCGGGGAGTGCCCCTGTTGATTTACTCCTTTGAGAAAGGAACATTGATATGTCGCGAATTATCTGATCAGGAAAGCGGAACTTTGCAAATTACCATAGAACCGGGAGTTTGGTTTGCAGCTTGTTTGAAGG
>JAVVPX010000051.1:0-15155 GCA_036655555.1 Bacteroidaceae bacterium
ATGCGAATGTATTAGTTATGCCGGGACGATTTATTTCCAACGAGAAGGCAGAAACCATCGTGAGCGAATTTTTTGCTACCGACTTCGAAGGAGGACGACATCAGAAACGTATTGATAAAATTCCTATTTACTAAACCTTAATTAATAGTAAAAAAAAGAAGAGAGAGATAGTTTCCGGGAAACTATCTCTCTCTCTTCTTTAATGACAGATTCAACAATGTAACCAAAGATGGTAATTTCATTGATGAAGCTAAGCTAACTACCTCTATTAACGATGCGAAAGTGAAGAATTAAATCGCTCTTCTACCACCGTCCAATCTATAATTTCCCAAAGACGTCCAATATGGTCAGCACGTCTATTTTGATAATCAAGATAATAGGCGTGTTCCCATACATCAAACCCGAGCAAAGGAATCATTTCCTTACAAATTGGATTGCTGCCGTTAAGTTCTTGAGTAATCTCTAGTTTGCCATCTTTATTTTTCGACAACCATCCCCATCCTGAACCAAACAGACTTATTGAAGCTGCATTCAGTTTCTTTTGCATCTCCTCAAAACTTCCAAAATCACGTTCAATGGCTTCTGCTAATTCACCATGCGGACGATTACTTTTAGGCTTAGGCGTAAATTGCAAGAAATAAAGGGTATGATTTATCACTTGTCCGGCATTGTTGAATATTGCTCCCGGAGATGCTGTACGTAGAATTTGTTCTACCGTTTTCCCTTCAAATTCAGTCCCCGGAACAAGGGCATTGAGATTGTTGACATAAGTTTGTAGATGTTTCCCATAGTGGTAATCCATCGTTTCCGTACTAATCACGGTTCCCAAAGCGTCGTGCTCATAAGGAAGTGTAGGCATAAGATACGTCATAGTCGTAATAATTAATGTAGTTAATAGCATAAAGAAAGTATTATAAGGATAATAACATCCAAAGATAACGAATTGTTTTTCATTCTTTGTTATTCTGAACAATAACGTTAACTTTGCACCACATTTTATTACAATCCATCAAGACATAACATCATGAATAAAATTATAAGAAAGGAACACTTCTCCGAAAAAGTATTCAAACTGGAAATAGAAGCACCCTTGATTGCTAAAGCACGTCGAGCTGGTCATTTCGTTATTGTCCGCGTAGGCGAAAAGGGAGAGCGTATGCCACTCACTATTGCCGGAGCTAATATCGAAAAAGGGACTATCACTCTAGTGATACAAGAAGTGGGATTGTCGTCCACCAAACTTTGTCAACTAGAAGAAGGCGACTATATTACCGATGTAGTAGGTCCATTAGGACAAGCTACTCACGTTGAGAACTTCGGTACTGTTGTCTGTGCCGGTGGTGGTGTGGGAGTTGCTCCTTTACTTCCTATCGTACAAGCTCTGAAGGCAGCAGGTAACAGAGTAATTACCGTACTTGCCGGACGCACCAAAGAACTTATCATCTTGGAAAAAGAGATGCGTGATAGTTCCGATGAAGTAATTATCATGACGGACGATGGTTCTTACGGACGCAAGGGATTGGTTACCCAAGGTGTAGAGGAAGTTATTCTTCGCGAAAAGGTAAACAAATGTTTCTGCATCGGTCCGGCTATTATGATGAAGTTCGTATCAATACTTACCAAGAAATATGAAATTTCTACCGATGTATCGCTAAATACAATCATGGTAGACGGAACCGGAATGTGTGGAGCTTGTCGCATCACCGTGGGAGGAAAGACTAAGTTCGTATGCGTAGATGGTCCTGAGTTCGATGCCCATCAAGTAGATTTCGATGAGATGCTAAAGCGTATGGGAGCTTTTAAAGAAATTGAACAAAACGAAATACATAAGTTAGACACTAAAGAAGATTGTAAGGTTCTCGACACCGACGACCGCACTGCTACTTGGCGCGAAGCTTTGCGCAAAAGCATGAAAGCAAAAGAACGCACGGACATTCCCCGTGTAGAGATGAATGAATTGGATGCCGAGTATCGTTCACATAACCGCGAAGAAGTGAATCAGGGCTTAACTCTTGAGCAAGCCATGAAAGAAGCTAAGCGTTGTTTAGATTGTGCTAATCCTTCGTGCATGACGGGTTGTCCGGTGAGTATCAACATTCCTAAATTCATTAAAAATATAGAACGTGGCGAATTGCTGGAAGCAGCCAAAACGTTGAAAGAGACAAGTGCTTTGCCTGCCGTATGCGGACGGGTATGTCCTCAAGAAAAACAATGCGAGGCAAAATGTATTCACTTAAAGATGAATAAACCTGCCGTAGCTATCGGACACCTCGAACGTTTTGCTGCCGATTATGAACGAGAAAGCGGTCAAATATCTATTCCGGAGATTGCTCAACACAACGGCATCAAGGTAGCAGTGATTGGTTCAGGACCTGCCGGACTTTCTTTTGCTGGCGATATGGCTAAATTGGGTTACGAAGTTACTGTCTTCGAAGCTCTTCACGAAATTGGCGGCGTATTGAAATACGGTATTCCCGAATTTCGTTTACCTAATAAGATTGTAGATGTGGAGATAGACAACCTTGTACAAATGGGGGTTACGTTTATCAAAGACTGCATAGTAGGCAAAACCATTAGCGTAGAGCAATTGCAAGAAGAAGGATTTAAAGGAATCTTTGTAGCTTCCGGTGCCGGATTACCAAACTTTATGGGTATTCCCGGTGAAAACTCTATCAACATTCTTTCGAGTAACGAATATCTTACTCGCGTCAACCTTATGGATGCAGCTAATCCCGAATCGGATACTCCGGTTAATTTCGGTAAACGAGTAGCTGTTATCGGAGGTGGTAACACAGCTATGGATTCTGTACGTACTGCTCGTCGTTTAGGCGCAGAACGTGCCATGATTATCTATCGTCGTTCTGAAGAAGAAATGCCTGCACGCCTCGAAGAGGTTAAGCATGCAAAAGAAGAAGGCATCGAATTTATGACTTTACACAACCCTATCGAGTATATTGCCGATGAGAAGGGCAAAGTACGTCAAGTGATATTACAGAAGATGAAGCTTGGCGAACCGGATGCTTCGGGACGTCGTAGTCCAATAGCCATTCCGGGAGCAATAGAAACCATCGACATAGATATGGCAATAGTCAGTGTAGGCGTATCTCCTAATCCTATCGTACCAAGTTCAATCAAAGGATTGGAAATTAGCAAGAGAGGAACTATCAATGTGGACGACAATATGCAATCTTCCATTCCTACTATCTATGCAGGAGGCGACATTGTGCGTGGAGGTGCTACTGTTATCCTAGCAATGGGCGATGGACGACGAGCAGCAGCAGCAATGCACGCTCAACTCTCTAAATAGCATTAGTCTAATTGAAACTTTAAAATTTTGCCACTCATAGCCTCCAACGATAGTTCGACGGGTATGAGTGGCATTAAACTTAGTTGTTCTTTCTTATTGGTAAGAAGTTCCGTTGCTACGATTTCTTCTTGTTGCGTCAGACTTAAATAATCGAATGCGTGCATGGGTATATTAACTGCTATGTGGGTTGCTTGAGCGTCGAAGTTAACTACAATAAGCAATAACTCCTTGCCGTACTTACGTAAGAAAGCATATTGTTTATGTTCGTTGAAGTTCGATTTCCCTACATTAGCGTATGTTAAGTCAAAGAAATTTCCTTTTGTTATTGCTTTTTCTCGATTGCAAAGATTTAATAGTGTTGCATAGAATGTTTGTAGACGTTGCTGAACTTCGGTCAATATCTTACCATCAAACTTACCGGCATTGCTCCATTGACGAATACTGTTGACGCTCCAATAATCGAAGATGCTTGTTCGCCCATCTGTTCCACTAAAACCTTCGCTATCCATACCTCGTTCGCCAAGTTCTTGCCCGAAATAGAGCATAAAAGGATTTGCGTTTATACAAGTAGACACAATCATGGCAGGTATTCCATTGAAACCATTACCGGCAAAGTAATCGGACGCTAAGCGTTGTTCATCGTGGTTCTCCAAGAAATTAAGCATTTTGTTTTCTATTCCTCCCAAACTTTGCCAACAACGAGTAATGGCGGATGCCGATTCTTGTCCGCAAGTGATAGCTTTCAATGTGTCGTAAAGTCCTACTTTATCGTAGAGATAATCAAATTTCCCCTTTACTATATAATTATTATATTCAGCCGGATTGTAGACCTCAGCTATAAAAATTAATTTAGGATAGAGCTTCTTCACTTGAGGAATAGCCCATGCCCAAAATTCAACGGGAACCATCTCTGCCATATCGCAGCGGAAGCCATCAATACCTTTAGAAGCCCAAAAGAGAAGTATATCCGTCATCTTAATCCATGTGCTCGGCATTGGATCGAAGTGATTACTTCCTCCATTTAAATAATCTATTCCGTAATTTAGTTTCACGGTTTCGTACCAATCGTTGACGCAAGGATAAGCATCGAAGCGATTGTTACCGGTAGCTTTAGCAGGATATTCATGATAAGGTTTTGCTGCTCCGGCTTGCATATCAAATTGTCCCTCCAACTGATGTTGGGGAATATAATAGAAATTATTATACGGACTGAACGATTGTTCTACTTCATCTGTCTGTCCTAAGTCTTCAACTCCTTTAGGCTTCACATCCGAATGATACTGACGTGCCACATGATTAGGAACAAAATCAATAATCATTTTCATTCCCGAACGATGAGTTCGCTCTACAAGTTCCTCGAACTCTTTCATTCTATTGGAGACTTTGACAGCTAAATCCGGATCTACATCATAATAATCCTTGATAGCATACGGTGAGCCTGCTTTCCCTTTCACAACAGCAGGATGATCGGAAACAATGCCTTGTTTGGTATAATCCGTTTGCGTAGCATGCTCAATAATACCTGTGTACCAAATATGCGTAATTCCAAGTTTCTTTATTTCATCTAAAGTTTTAGATGTAAAGTCAGCCATCTTACCACAACCATTCTCGGCTATCGTTCCATTGTGTGTGCAATGGTTATTCGTATTACCAAATAGGCGTGTAAATACTTGATATATAATTATCTTTTTCTCTTGCGTCATGGTCGTGTTGTTTATTTATGAAGTCTCCAAATAGTATCTTTTTCTTCTATTAGCTTGGCTATTATCTCATTACCAACCTTATATCCTTGTTCAAATATCTCATCACTCTTTTCCAACTCACGATTGCTATAGCCTCTTAGTCCATAAGGTTCAATAAGCATATCGCAGTTTTCACGGTCGGGAAAAGTATTCGCTCTAAACATAAAGTGATAAGAGCGCATAGCAATATTAAGGACGTTTTTCTTGTATTGCTCTGCCACAATAGGGCTTACATTGATAGCAATTATCTTTTCGCATTCTTTGCGTATGGTAGATACAGGCAAATTTTTGAATACTCCTCCGTCCACATAGTTCACCCCGTTAATAACAACGGGCGAAAACATGACAGGCATACAACAAGACGCAGCTACTCGTTCTGCTAATTTCCCGTGCCGAAACTGTATGCTTTTGCCATGATCGAGGTCGGTTGCCGTAATAATAAGAGGCAGTTTTAAATCTTCAATTCGTTTAGCTTTAAGATTTGCATTAAGGAAATCTATGAAATCATCTAACTTAAATAATCCGGAGGTAGCTCTAGCCCAACTAGTAAGGTCGGTAAACTTATGCTTTATAAAATATTCTACCACTTGATGAGGTTCGTTGCCATCGGCATAAAATGCTCCTGCCAATGCTCCCGCACTTACTCCCGATATTATATCGGGTTTGATATCGTGTTCTAACAAAGCCTGCATCACACCTAAATGAGCAAATCCTTTGATGAATCCGCCACTTAAAGCATATCCTATCTTATAAGACTTATCAGTACTAAATTCAGTATAAATGCTCATATCATTAACTATTTAATCTGCTTCTTCTATAATCGTTTTCATCCCTTTAATCTTTTCTCCTTGAATAAGATTGAGGGCTTGTTTCGACTTTTTGCGACGTACTGCTACGAAAGCGTAATGGTCTTTTACATCTATTTGTCCAATGTCTTCCTTGCTCAAGTTCGCTTTTTTGAATAAGAAACCTACAATGTCCACTTTGTTGAGTTTGTCTTTTTTCCCTTTCCCTATATAGATAGTTACCCAAAGAGGCAATGAAGGTTTGGGTGGATTGTCCGAGAGTTCCATTTCTTCGGGTATCTCGGTGATATATGTCGGCACTGTTTCTTCGCTGTTTAGCACTAAGAACGAAGTTCCTTCTGCTTCCCAACGAGCTGTTCGTCCATTGCGATGAGTGAAAGCTTCTTCGTTAACCGGTAAATGGTAATGAACAATATTCTCTATTTCCGGAATATCTAAACCACGTGAAGCCAAATCGGTAGAAACAAATACATGACAACTACCATTGCGAAACTTATATAACGCACGTTCACGGTCGGGTTGTTCCATGCCTCCATGAAAAATCTCGTTATAAAGTCCTTTGGAACGGAGATAGCCCCCTACCCTTTCGGTAGCTTCACGGTAATTACAAAATACGATAGTAGACTTATCTCCTAGGGTACACAATAAGTTATAGAGTGTTTCCAACTTATCTTTATCCGGAGAGATTACTTTCATCAATCGCAAACGTTCTGTTTGAACTTTAGGGTCAAGGAAGTCCAGCTTGATCGTTTTCTCCATTCCGGTAAAAAGCGGAATTTCTTTTGCATCGGTGGCAGAGAGCAATACTCGTTTTTTTAGTGCGGGAAGTTGGCTGATGATGTCTTCCATTTCTTCCTGAAAACCATATTCCAATGACTTATCAAACTCATCTATAATCAATTTATGGATGGTGTCGGGATTAATATTCCCTTTATCAAGATGATCGGTGATGCGCCCGGGGGTACCTATTACAATGGCAGGTTGGTTATTAAGGATGCTTTTCTTTTCGTCCAAAACAGAATGCCCACCATAACAGCAGCAAGTCTTAAGAGTGGAGTTCATTGATTTGAACACACCATCTATTTGCAGGGCTAGTTCTCTAGACGGCACTAATATTAAGCATTGTATAGTGCAATCCGAACTACTTAGTTCATCGAGCAACGGCAATAGATAAGCTAATGTTTTTCCTGAGCCGGTAGGAGAAAGTAATATAATGTCGTTCTCTTCTTTATGAGCTCGAAGAGATGCTATCTGCATTGGGTTGAGAGTGTCTATCTTCAGGTTACGAAGAGCCTCATCTATCTGTTGACTTGTTGTATTCATGTTGCAAAAATACGCTTATTACTTTGTATAACAATGTTTCTGTGAATAAATAAACAAGCTAAATACTAAAAGGTTTTAAAAAGAAACCGGCGTAAGAATTTAATCCTACGCCGGTCTTATCGTTCATACGAGATAGTTTGCTTATGCACCAAAGTTATCGAACATTAAGTTCTTAGCCGGTACGCCAAGATTGTCAAGCATCTTTTCTACTGCTTTACTCATTGGACCGGGACCACACATATAGTATTCTATATCTTCCGGCTCTTCATGGTCTTTCAAGTAAGTATTGTAGATAACATCATGAACAAAACCTGCCGTATATTTTACTCCTGCAGCATCGGCAGCAGGATCGGGACGGTCGAGTGCTAAGTGGAAAGAGAAGTTCGGGAACTCTTTCTCCATTTGCAAGAAGTCGTCTAAATAGAATACTTCGTTGAGCGCACGTGCACCGTAGAAGTACGACATCTTGCGGTTGCTGGTACGAAGAGTCTTGGTCATGTGCATAATTTGAGCACGCAATGGAGCCATACCTGCGCCACCACCTATCCACATCATCTCTCTCTCGGAATCAAAGATAGGATGGAAATCACCATAAGGACCACTCATCATCACCTTATCACCCGGTTTGAGCGTAAAGATGTAAGAAGAAGCAATACCCGGCATCACATCTTGGAAGCCTACTTGAGGTCTTGGCTTAAAAGGAGGAGTAGCTATACGCACCGTCAACATAATACGGTCGCCTTCTGCCGGATAGTTAGCCATTGAGTAAGCACGGATAGTAGATTCGGTATTTTTGCACTTCAAACCAAATAGTCCGAAGTTCTTCCAAGCCGGTAAATAAGCGTCACCAATAAGGCTCTTGTCTATGTCCTTGTCGTAGTCCATGGAATATTCGGGAATCTTTATCTGTGCATACGAACCGGGAACAAAGTCCATGTGTTCGCCTTCGGGTAAAGCCACGATAAACTCTTTAATGAAAGTTGCGACATTATTATTGGAAATCACTTCGCATTCCCATTCCTTAACGCCCATCACAGACTCCGGAACTTTAATAGACATATCGTTCTTTACTTTTACTTGACAGCCAAGTCTCCAATTCTCTTGTTGTTGCTTACGAGAGAAGTGTACTTTCTCGGTAGGTAGAATCTCGCCACCACCTTCTATTACTTGACAACGACATTGTGCGCAAGAACCACCTCCACCACAAGCGGAAGGCAAGAATATCTTTTTGGCAGCTAAAGTGGAAAGTAGGCTTGAACCTGTTTCTACCTCAACATCATTATCACCGTTGATGCTAATCTTCACATTTCCCGATGGAGCCAAATAGTTCTTAGCAACAAGAAGAATAACTACGAGTAGAAGGATGACCACAAGGAACACCGCAACACTCGCGCCGATCATCATCGGATTTACTGCTAATATCATTTTATTCTAAGTTTTATAGTTATAATTTCAATCCCGAGAAACACATGAATGCCATAGCCATCAGCCCTACCGTAATAAAGGTGATTCCTAATCCTTTCAAAGGAGCGGGAACATCTGAATAAGCCATCTTTTCGCGGATAGCAGCAAGACCAACTATAGCCAACATCCAACCAATACCCGAACCTAACGCATAGGTAGTGGCAGCACCTACATCAGCAAACTGTCTTTGTTGCATAAACAAAGAAGCACCCATGATGGCACAGTTTACAGCGATAAGCGGAAGAAAGATGCCTAGAGAGGAATACAAAGCCGGAGTGAAACGCTCAACCACCATTTCCACTAATTGAGTGATACCTGCAATAACGGCGATGAATAAGATAAAGCTAAGGAAGCTTAAATCTACTCCTTCGACCAAAGCATCAGCTTTCAGTACATAGTTTTCGAGTAAATAGTTCACCGGGAGAGTTATCAATAACACAAAGGTTACAGCAATACCCAAACCGAACGCTGTCTTTACGTTCTTCGATACCGCAAGATAAGAACACATCCCCAGGAAGTATGCGAATATCATATTGTCGACAAATATCGACTTTACAAATAAGCTTAAATAATCATTCATTTTCTTTTGATTTTATGGGGTTGGTTACTTATCTAACAATTCTTTGTTACGTGAACGTTGTACCCAAATGATACAAGCCACAATAACTAAAGCCATAGGAGGCATTAGCATTAATCCATTATTCAAATATCCCATCGCATAGAACGATTGAGGAATAATGTGAATGCCAAAGAGTGTTCCCGAGCCTAACAGTTCACGGAAGAAAGCAACAACAACAAGTATCATTGCGTAGCCTAGTCCGTTGCCTATACCATCAAGGAAAGATTCCCAAGGACCGTTTGCCATAGCAAAAGCTTCGAGACGTCCCATCAAAATACAGTTGGTTATAATCAGACCTACATATACTGATAATTGAACACTTACATCGTAAGCGTAAGCTTTTAGCACTTCACTTACAATAGTTACCAAAGCTGCCACAACCACCAATTGTACAATAATACGAATACGGTTAGGTATGGTATTACGAAGCAACGAAATGATTACGTTGGCAAAAGCAACGATGACCGTCACCGAAAGTCCCATCACGATAGCCGGTTCTAGCTTTGCTGTTACAGCCAAGGCCGAACAGATACCAAGTACCTGCACCGTTACCGGGTTATTCATATTAAGTGGGCCGAAGAATACTTCTTTATTCTTTTTAGAAAGTAATTGACTCATTTCTATTTCCCTCCTTATTTATTAGTTAAAAATTTATCGTATTGACCTAAGCCTTCAAGCATCATATTGCTAACAGCAGAAGAAGTGATTGTACCTCCCGAAATGCCGTCTACCGAATCTTGTCCTTCGGCAGTCTTTCCGGGCTTTACCACAGCTATCGACACAAATTGTCCGTCCGCATTCAAGATATGTTTGCCAATAAATGGCTTTTGGAATGATTCGGTAGCAATTTCAGCTCCTAATCCCGGGGTTTCACTTGCATGAGAGAAGTAAGTACCGTAAACGGTATTCTTATCTTCATCCAATCCTACATATCCCCAAATTGCTCCCCAAAGTCCTTTTCCTCTTAGAGGTAACACATATTTAGCAGCACCATTCACTTCGCATACATAAATCGGAAGTTCGCGTTCTGCCAAAGGTTTAGCAAGCTCTTTATCCACATCAATACCGAAACCGCCTTCTTCTTTCACCGTCTCTCCCGTAGAATTGATGATGATGTCTTGCTTTACATATTGGTTATATAGAGCAGCAGCGTCTTGTCCTTGAGTAGGAATGTTCAATGCACTTAATATCTGTTTCTTTTTGTCTAACTCCACATTTGTGTTCTGCGTATCCTTTAGGGAAGCAGAAGTAAAAGCTAGAACGAATGCTACGACAACAACCATTACCGAAGCATAAATGATAGTATAAGAATTACTATTAGTATTCATTATTTCGGATTTTAATTGTTAGTAGATTTAATTACACGCTTCTCACGACGACCGATGTTGCTCTGAACCACACAATAATCGATGAGTGGAGCAAAGATATTCATCAATAGAATAGCAAGCATCATTCCTTCGGGATAACCGGGATTGAGTACGCGAATAATAATCGCCATCGCTCCAATCAAGAAGCCGAAGATGTATTTGCCTGTCTCTGTACGAGCTGAAGTTACCGGATCGGTAGCCATAAACACAGCTCCGAAACAGAAACCACCTAAAACAAGATGTTCGTACCAAGGCATATTAGCCATAGCTGTGTCCGGTCCGAAACTATTAAAGATGAGTCCCATAAATGTGCCTCCAACAAAGACCGACAACATTGTTTTCCAACTTGCTACGCCTGTCCATAAAAGGATGATTGCTCCCAGAGAAATAGCTATTACGCTAGTTTCGCCAATAGAACCGGGGATAAGTCCTAAAACCATATCCCATAATGAAGTGGGATTACCCACTACATTGACTATTGAAGGGTCGGCTGTTATCGCTGTGGAAACTTGTCCTAACGGAGTAGCACCGGTGAAAGTATCTACCACGTTTCCTCCACCAATACCACAAATGCTGTCTGTTCCTACCCAAACTGCGTCTCCCGACATCTTAGTTGGGTAAGCAAAGAATAAGAAAGCACGAGTAACAAGAGCTACATTAAATACATTCATACCCGTACCACCAAATACTTCTTTGGCAAATACAACGGCAAAGGCAGTGGCTACGGCAAGTATCCATAACGGACAATCTACCGGGACAATCATTGGGATTAAGATACCCGACACAAGGAAACCTTCGTGAATTTCTTCACCTTTCCATTGTGCTACGGCAAATTCGATGCCCAAACCAACCACATAAGATACTATAATTTTAGGTAATACGGCAAGGAAACCGTAGCCAAACATTTCCCAAAAGCCGGCGGCTGTACCAATGGCGAGGAAGTGTTGGTAACCTACGTTATACATACCAAACAATAATGCCGGCAATAACGCAATAACAACTATCGACATGATTCTCTTGCTATCAATAGAATCGTGAATATGAGCTCCTGATTTAGACGTTTCGTTGGGAACAAACAAGAATGTTTCGAAGCCATCGAAGACCGATCTAAACATCGAGAGCTTACCGCCTTCTTGGAAGGTTGGTTTTATCTTGTCGAGAAAATTTCTTAACGCTTTCAATGTTATATAGTTTTTATAAGTTTATAAGTTAACACATTTCTTCACGCAACATATCCAAACTTTCGCGTACAATCCGTTGTAACTCAAGTTTAGATGAGTCTACAAATTCACATAAAGCGAAATCTTCGGGCACTACTTCGTAGATACCTAAAGCTTCCATCCGATCGATATCGAATGCGATAATTGCTTTTACCAAGTATTCGGGCAAAATATCCATTGGGAATACTTTGTCGTATTCGTTGGACATAATCATGTGGCGTTCGCCTCCCTTGATACGTGCATCAATAACGTATTCACGTTTTTTAAAGGCATCTAACAACCAACTAAAGTACGAACGACTTACACTGAATTGATTGAAACGAGGCATTATCCAACCTGCCAATTCGTGTACATCGCTACCTTCGGGAATAACTGTCAGTTGAGTAGAGAATGCGCCAAGATAACTGTTCGGGGTTGTTTGCTTACCGGTCAGCACATTGCCGTTGATGTAACGTAATGCCTTATTTGTTTTCACTCTGCCTTCAAAAAGATTAGTTAAGAGTGCTCCCACTTTCATTTTACAATAAGCGGGATTGATAACTTCGGAACCTGTTAAGGCTACGATGCGGGTGAAGTCTACTATACCTGTATTGAACAAACGTCCGATGAAGATAACTTCTTCCGCACCAATTGTCCAAACTATCTCTCCTTTATTAATAGGAGAAACATGATGAATCTGCACGCCTACGTTACCTGCTGGATTTGGTCCGTCGAAAGTAGTTACCGTTACGTTTTGCGCAGCAATCAATGCTTTAGCTGTTTGCTTTGAGCTTACACCCAAATAAGTTTTTGCTAGCTTTGCCAATGCGTCCAATCCTGTTTGGAAATCAGCTTCTTGTCCTTTGAGTACAAACTCAAAATCGGGAGCTAAAGGCTTGGAATCGAAAGAAGAAACAAAGATTGCTTTAGGGTTTGTGTTTGGGTCGGCTACCACATCGTAGGGACGTTGCTTCAAAAAAGCGAACAACCCGGCTTGAAGCAGAGATTCTTTTACTTGGTCTGCAGATAATCCGGAGACTTTTTTAATTCCAAACTGCTCATTGTCTTGTTCTTCGGCAGCAGCCACATGGATAGCCATCACTTTGCGGCGTTCACCACGTTCTATGCTCGTTACCACACCGCTTACGGGAGAAACAAATTTAACTTCGGGGTGATTTTTGTCAATAAACAACGCTCCCCCGGCCATAACATATTCCTGTTCCTTCACAACTACTTTAGGAGTAACGCCATGAAAATCATCGGGTACAAGTGCATAAATGCCCGGTTCTTTCACGCCGAAAAGTTCCTTAGCAGCCTTCCCTTTCAGGTTGATGTCTAAGCCTTTACGTATTTTAATCACATTTGCCATGCTATAATTAAATAATGGTTTCTATAATTTGAGCACAAAAGTACATAAAATAATGTAATTACAACAAGCTTTATCCTAAGAATTAAAGAATTATTTCCTTAATAAACATAGTTAACGTGCACGGAAGATATTAAAGATAAAAAGTAATTGGAAAATTCCTCTATTATTAGGCTATAAAGAGCTTTTTATTCCCAAACGATAGCATTCTATAAGCATCGTTTCCTATACTAGTTCATCGACAAGGAAGTACATAAATTCAATAATTACAACAAGAAGCTCAAAGAATCAATTATCAACAAAAAGCTAGTTTGTCAATAATTCAGAACCACAAATAAGGACTAAAAAGACTCTTTTCTATCTGTTTTCGAAATGATGAAATGGATAATCACTAACATCAAGCACAATCTATTTGAATATAAAATTAACATGGGTATCAATAAATTAGTATTTATTACACAAAGAAGGACTATTTTAGAGAACTTCTTAATTAGGGCACTTTCAGCTAGTAAAACCACTGAAAGAAAGAGAAATAAGTCTATAAAAGAAGATAAAAAACGAGCGAAAAATTCATCCTAAAAAATGGCAACGGGACAAAGGGACAAAAAATAACGTGTTTTCTTAACTACTGAAAAAATTAATTATAATTCCAATTTGAATATTCAATCTCGAATTTTAATTAATTTTTTTATAGGTTTCGAAAAAGCCTAAAAATTTGTCCCTTTGTCCCGTTGAACTAAAAATGCTCCTTACTCATAAAACGCATTTGTGTCAAAAATAGATGACAATATTCAATTATTATAGCCATTCATACGATGCCAAGTAGAAATTTTCAATCCCTACCCTATCTAAAAATAATGAGAATGATGATTAATAAAATAATACGGTTCATTTTAAAAATAATATAGAAGACTTTTAAAATAATACAGAAGACTTTGACAGCATACAATACCATATTTCTCCAATTAAGATTTGCTTAAAAAGTAAGCCAACCCCTATCTGACATAACGGCAGAGAGGCTGTCAAATCTACTGTCTCTTTCTTTGGCACACGTTTTGTTTATTTCAAAGTATCGATTTAAATGAATAACAATTAAAAAAAATAAGATTATGGGAAAAATTATTGGTATCGACTTAGGAACAACAAACTCTTGTGTTTCTGTATTTGAAGGAAATGAGCCTGTTGTTATCGCAAATAGCGAAGGCAAACGCACTACTCCATCCGTAGTGGCATTTATTGATGGCGGAGAACGTAAAGTAGGCGACCCTGCTAAACGTCAAGCTATTACCAATCCGGAACGTACGATTTTCTCTATCAAACGTTTTATGGGTGAAAATTGGGACCAAGTTCAAAAAGAAGTGAACCGTGTACCTTATAAGGTAGTGAAAGGTGAAAACAACACTCCCCGTGTAGACATTGACGGACGTTTATATACCCCTCAAGAAATCTCAGCTATGATTTTACAGAAAATGAAAAAGACCGCTGAAGATTATTTAGGACAAGAAATTACCGAAGCTGTCATCACAGTGCCTGCTTACTTCTCCGACTCACAACGTCAAGCTACTAAAGAAGCCGGACAGATTGCAGGTTTGGACGTGAAACGTATTGTCAACGAGCCTACAGCTGCGGCTTTAGCTTACGGTATCGACAAAGCTCATAAAGATATGAAGATTGCAGTGTTCGACCTTGGTGGCGGAACATTCGATATCTCTATCCTTGAATTTGGCGGTGGTGTATTCGAAGTACTTTCTACTAATGGTGATACTCACTTAGGCGGAGATGACTTTGACCAAGTAATCATCGACTGGTTGGCAGATGAGTTCAAATCGGAACAAGGTGTGGACTTGCGTAAAGACCCAATGGCATTGCAACGGTTAAAAGAAGCTGCCGAAAAAGCAAAAATAGAATTGTCTTCTTCTGCCAGCACCGAAATCAATTTGCCATATATCATGCCTGTTGGAG